>JAEMQS010000213.1 GCA_016463765.1 Solirubrobacteraceae bacterium
GGCGCACAAAGGTTCCCTCAGCACGGTTGGAAATCGTGCGTAGAGTGTAAAGGCAGCAAGGGAGCTTGACTGCGAGACCGACAGGTCGAGCAGGTGCGAAAGCAGGTCTTAGTGATCCGGCGGTAGCAAGTGGAAGTGCCGTCGCTCAACGGATAAAAGGTACTCCGGGGATAACAGGCTTATCGGGCCCAAGAGTCCACATCGACGGCCCGGTTTGGCACCTCGATGTCGGCTCGTCGCATCCTGGGGCTGGAGTAGGTCCCAAGGGTTGGGCTGTTCGCCCATTAAAGCGGTACGCGAGCTGGGTTCAGAACGTCGTGAGACAGTTCGGTCCCTATCTGCCGTGGGCGTTGGAGAATTGAGAGGATTTGCCCCTAGTACGAGAGGACCGGGGTGAACGCACCTCTGGTGTAGCTGTTGTCCTGCCAAGGGCATCGCAGCTTAGCTACGTGCGGATCGGATAACCGCTGAAGGCATCTAAGCGGGAAGCCGGCCTCGAGATGAGTTCTCCCATCTCCTTGAGAGAGTAAGAGTCCTGGTAGACCACCAGGTTGATAGGCCAGATCTGGAAGCGCCGTGAGGTGTGAAGGAGACTGGTACTAATGACTCGAGGGCTTGACGGATATTTTTAGTGGTACTCGTAATCGTGGCTTTGTGCAGTTTTGAGGGGCCCTGGGAGCTCTCTTGAGTTTCCGGTGGCTATTGCGTGGGGGAAACACCTCTTCCCATTCCGAACAGAGCAGTTAAGCCCCACAGCGCCGATGGTACTTGGCTTGAAAGGGCCCGGGAGAGTAGGACGCCGCCGGTTTAATGTCACACGAGCCGCCTTCGGGCGGCTCGTGGTCGTTCTGGGGGCACTGCGCGCGGCGCGTGCGCGTCTACGACGCGCGGCGGACGGGCGTCAGGCACGGAAATGCCGTGTCTGCGGCCTCTGGTGCGCCCGGGCGCCGCGAGCGGCGGCGCGGTTCTGTCGGGTGGGCGCGTGACGCGTGCCGCTCGTCTCCGAGAAGGGCGGCAAGCGCCGGCGGGTGCAGGTCAGAACCTCCGCGCGACCCGGAGCTGTCTCCAGCGTGGGCGAGCTGTGCCGCCCGCGCCTCGAGCTCCGGGTCCGCGAGGAGCAGGAGCTCGCGCGCGACAGCGGCGACTCCATGCACGGCGCCGCGTGCGGCGCTCGCGGCTTGTCGCGCCACCGGCGCGAGTCGCGCCTGGTGGCTGTCGGCGGGCGGGCCTCCCAACCGCGCCGGTGCCGACACCGGGCCCGGGCCGCGGTCAGCGCGTGAGGGGAACTCCCACGAGAGTCCCTCTGGGGCGAAGATCGGCGGCTGCGGGGCGCGTGCGAACATCTGTTCGTAGAAGGTAGGTGCGGGGTCGGACGGACCTGGGGGCTTGCAGGGGATCTTGCAGCGGGCGACGCGGGTACGCTGCCGCGATGGTCCACCTGCGCATCGTCGTTCCCGAGGAGCGGACCGCGAGCGCGGTCGAAGCGCTGCAGTCGTCGGCGTCGGTCTGCAACCTGATCCTGCTGCCGGGTGCGGGCCTGGAGCCGGCGGGCGACGTGATCCTGTGCGACGTCGCGCGGGAGGACGCGTCGGTGGTGGTCGCCGATCTCCGCGCGCTGGGGGTCGACCGCGACGGGTCGATCGCTCTCGAGACCGTGGACTCAGAGGTGTCGGACCGGGCGAAGGCGGCGGTGGCGCACGCACACGGGTCGCCGGCCGACGCGGTCATCTGGGAAGAGGTGGAATCGCGGACGTCAGAGGGCGCCGAGTTGTCCTGGGCGCACGTGATCTTCATGGCGATGGCCGGGATCATCGCGGCCACCGGGATCCTGCTGGACTCCGCGATTCTCATCGTTGGCGCGATGGTGGTCAGCCCGGACTTCGGCCCGGTCGCGGGTGTGTGCGTCGGCGTGGTCAACCGGCGCCTGGGCCTGGCGCTGCGATCGTTGCTCGCCCTGGCGGTCGGCATCCCGACGGCGATCACGGTCGCGTTCCTGTTCACGGTGATCGGCAAGGCGACCGGCCTGATGCCCGAGACGTTCAGTGAGGCCGACCACGACTTCGCGAACATCATCTCGCAGCCCGACGCCTACAGCGTGATCGTGGCCGCGTGTGCCGGCGTCGTCGGCGTGATGTCCCTCACGGCGGCGAAGTCCGGCGCACTGGTCGGGGTCCTGATCTCGGTGACGACGATTCCGGCCGCGGCGAACATCGGTGTTGCGTGCGCCTACGCGGACTGGGCGTCCTGGCGGGGGTCTCAGGTGCAACTGGCGACGAACGTGACGACGCTGCTGCTCGCCGGCATTGCGACGTTGGCCTTTCAGCGCGCGGTGTACCTCCGCCGTCGCCGTCTGCACCTTGCAGAGCGGGCCGCCGCCGAGGCGCTACACGGTGGAGCCGAGTGAGGACCACACCTCGAGCTTCGTGCGGATCCGCTGAATGACGTCCGACGTGAAGTCGGACGTGGAGGCGGTTCCGCCGAGGTCGAACGTGCGGACTCCCGCCGCGGTGGCCTCGAGCACCGACTCGTAGACGGCGCGCGAGCCGAGCTCGGCGCCCGCATGCCCGGCGGTCGCGGCGTAGTGCAGGACGGCCGCGCACGAGAGAATCATGGCCATGGGGTTGGCGATGTCCTTGCCGTAGAGCGTCGGCGCCGTGCCGTGCGGCGCCTCGGCCATCGCGACGTCGGTCGCGAGATCCTCGTCAAAGGCCAGCAGGACGGATTCGGCGCCCGCGATCGAGCCGAACATCGGCATGACGAGGTCCGAGAGGCAGTCGCCGTCACGGTTCAGGGCGGGAATGACCAGCGGGCACTGGGCGGCGCCCCCGACGAGGCCCGCGTAGGTCGCGTCGATGAGGACCGGCTCGTACGGGACGGCCGGGTGCCGCGTCGCGGCGGCGTCCATCTCCTCCTTGAGCATGCCCTC
>JAEMQS010000091.1 GCA_016463765.1 Solirubrobacteraceae bacterium
CCCGCATCCCCTCGGAGATCAGGACGCAGAGGCCGATGAGCCCCATGACCGCGCCCCCGATGAGCATGAGGTGGGTCGGCCCCCAGAGCGTGACGTCCTGGCCGAACATGCGATGCCACACGTCGTCGAGCGGGAAGCCCATCAGCGCGTAGCCGCCGCAGGCGACCATGAGCAGGCCGCCCAGCGGGACGTGCCAGTCGGGCGCGATGCGCACGGCGGAGCGACTCTGGCGCCGGCCGTCGGCCATGACCAGCGACAGGAACCCGGCGGCCAGGATGCCGTAGAGACCGATGAGGATGAGGTAGTGCGCGGGGTTGGCGAGCGGCCCCTCGTCACGCCCGTTGTCGATGTGCAGCGAGATGTCCCAGTACATCCCGAACAGGGCGACGATCAGCGCGCCGCTGCCGAGGCCCGCGGGCACCGCGGCCCACGAGGGCATGCCGGATGTGCGCTCGCTGAACGCCGCGATGCTCCGCAGCCAGGCCATGTGGCCGGCGCGGTAGCGCAACCCGATGAACAGCAGGACGGCGGTGGCGATGGAGGCGCCGAGCGTGGCGAGGACGACCTGGTCCATCGCGGCGCCGCCGGCGGGAGCCTCTGCGGCAAGGAAAAACGGCATTCCAGAATGTTACATCGATCTATGGCACATAACCAAGGGCTACTCTTCACGATTCGTGTCGACACCTGCCAACGACATGACGGTCGAACAGCTGGCCAGCGCCACGGGGCAGAGCGTGCGCAACATCCGCGCGCACCAGTCGCGGGGGCTCCTGCCGCCGCCGGAGGTGCGCGGGCGCACGGGGTACTACGGGGCGCCGCATGTCGAGCGCCTGCGCCTGATTCGCGAACTTCAGGCCGACGGCTTCAACCTCACGGCGATCGGCCATCTCCTGGACAGCGGCCGCTTCGGCGAGGAGGCCGCAGGCCTGCGCCAGCTGCTCCTTCAGGGGTTCGAGAGCGAGTCCCCGGAGATCCTGGACGCCGAAGAGGTCTTCGAGCGGTTCGGCGGAGAAGCGACGGCGAGTCGCATTCAGCGCGCCGTCAAGCTCGGCCTGCTCACGCCCGTCGGGGACGGACGCTTCGAGATCGCCAGCCCGCGGCTGCTGCGGGCGGGCGTCACGCTCAACGAGCTCGGCGTCGGGACCGACCTCGCGCTCGACCTCATCGCCGACCTCCAGCGCCACGCCCAGGCCGCCGCGCGGGCGTTCGTCAAGCTGTTCCTGGAGGGCGTCTGGAAGCCCTTCGAGGCCGCCGGCATGCCCGACGAGCAGTGGGCTGACGTCCGCAACGCGCTGGTGCGCCTGCGCCCGCTGGCGTCCGAGGCCTACCTCGCCGTGTTCGAGCCGATCATGAGCCAGTCGGCCGAGGACGCATTCGGCCGCGAGCTCGAGCGGCTGCGCCGAAGCTCGAAGCCGAGCTCGAGCAGCGGCCGGCGTCACCGGGGCGGCCGGCGCCACCGCTCCAGCCGCGACTGACACGGCAGTCAGGTACGTTGGACGGGTGGCCAGTACGCCCCCCGACACCTCTACCCGCACGCGCGCGCCCCACCTGGGCCCCGAGCGTCGCCGCCCGCTCGTCCTCGACGCGGCGCTGCAGGTCTACCTGCGCACCGGGTTCGACGGGGCCTCGATGGACGCCATCGCGGCGGAGGCCGGGGTCACCAAGCCGGTGCTCTACGACTGCTACCCGAACAAGCGCGAGCTCTTCGCCGCGCTCTTGCGGCGTGAGGCCGAGCGCCTCCTGCAGGCGACCGCCGCCTCACTGCCGTCGACCATCGACTTCGAGCACCCGGCGGAGACGCTGCGTGGCGGCTTCACCGGGTTCTTCCGCGCCGTCGCCTCGGCGCCCGACAGCTTCCGCGCGACCGTCATGGCCGTGCACGACGGCCTCGACCCGCAGGTCGCGGCGGGTGTCGAGCAGCACCGCGCCGAGCAGGTCGGCCGGATCACCGCGATGATCGCCGCCTGGCTGGAGACGGCCGACGTCGAGGACCCCGCGTTCAAGGCGGAGATCAGCGCGAACGCCGTGGCCGGCGTGGGCGACGCGTTCGCCCGGCTCATCGTCGTCGATCCCGAGCGCTACCCGCCCGACGACATGGCCGACAAGGCCGCCACGATCCTGCTTCGCGGGTTCGAAGGCCTCTCGGGTCTGACGATTCCGTAAGAAGCGCGCCCCAGGCCGGTTGCACCACCATGGGACTCTTCAAGAACATGAAGGACACGATGGCCGGCGCCCAGCAGATGGCCGCTTCGGCACAGCAGCAGGCCGGGATCTCCGGCACCGACCTCGCCGGCGGCATCGCCGCCCGTGACGGGGTCCAGGCCGCCGGCAACGAGATGGTCCGGATCATGCAGACCGGTAGCCCCGGGACGGCCATCATCAAGGCCGCGCGCGACACCGGCCAGCGCACCGCGGGCAACGCGACGTGCGAGTTCGATCTGACGGTCACCCCCGAAGGCGGGGCGCCGTACGACACGACGCTCGTCACGATGATCGCCGGAACCGACATGGCCCCGTACGAACTGGGCAAGACATGGAACGTGAAGATCGATCCGAACGACGGCTCGAAGGTCGTTTTCAGTCAGTAGGCGTCGGCGCCGGCTTGCAGGCCGCGCTGGATGACGTCGCCTGGGCGGCCGGCAGCCTGGCCGACGAGCTCGATGCGATGATCGCGCGGCGCGAACCGCCCGCGCGCGAGGACCGGGACGCAGCGGCGCAGGTCGCCGCGGCGGCCCGGCTGCTGCCTCGGCGCCGCTGAACCCCGCGCGCGTCGTAGAGTGCTCGGCATGGCCGACACGATCTCCTTCGCCCGCGGGGCGCCGTCCCTGGACATCGTCGATGTGGAGGGCCTGAGCGCCGCCGCCCAGCGCGCCTTCGCCAACGACCCGGCGGGCCTCACGGCCTACGGCACGGCCATCGGGTACGTGCCGCTGCGCAAGTGGATCGCCGAGAAGCACGGGGTCGACGAGTCGCGCGTGCTCGTCACCAACGGGTCCATGCAGGCCGACGCCTTCCTGTTCCAGGCGCTGGTGCGGGCCGGCTCGCCCGTCGTCGTCGAGAAGCCGACGTACGACCGCACGCTGCTGAACCTCAAGTCGCTGGGCGCCGACGTCCACATGGTCTCGCTGGAGCACGACGGGATCTCCACCGACGAACTCGCCGCGCTGCTGCGCAGCGGCGTCAAGCCCGCGCTCGCGCACGTGATCCCGAACTTCCAGAACCCGGCCGGCTACACGCTCTCGCTGGAGAAGCGCCGCGCGCTCCTGGAACTCTCGGCCGAGTTCGGCTTCCCGATCTTCGAGGACGACCCCTACATCGACATCCGCTTCGCGGGTGAGTCGCTGCCGACCATGCTGTCGCTCGACGAGAGCGAGGATCGCGTGGTCTACGCGTCGTCGTTCTCCAAGACGGTGTGCCCGGGTGTGCGCGTCGGCTACCTGATCGGCCCGGCCGGCCTGATCGACGACATCCGCAAGCTCGCGACGAACACCTACATCGCGCCGAACATGGTGGCGCAGGGCATCGTCTACGAGTTCTGCAAGACGGGCGCGATCGACGGGGCCATCGCCACGGTGAAGACCGCGCTCGCGGAGCGGGTCGACCTCCTGTGCTCGGCGCTGGAGCGGCACCTGCCGGAGGCGACGTTCCAGAAGCCCGAGGGCGGCTACTTCATGTGGGTCTCGCTCCCGGAGGGCTCGGACATCGACGCCATCTTCACCGCGGCCGCCGAGCGCGGCGTGGCGATCGTCAAGGGCACGGACTTCCTGCTCGAGGGCGGCGAGAACACCCTGCGCCTGGCGTACTCGGGCGTGACCGCGGACCAGATCGAGGAGGGCGTCAAGCGCCTGGCCGAGGCTGTGCACGCGGTGCCGGTGGCCTGACCGGGCTCGACCTGTGCCGGATTCGCGCAGCAGGACTGCGCGGATCCGTCACACCCCCGCGGGACGGGCTGCCGTCACGCGGTCGTAGTTCAGGCGCATGAGCGCGATGACGTCGGCGACGTCGTCGTCATCCCGGAGCGCGCGGGCCCCGAACCCGGCCCCGCCGATGGGGTGCTCGGTGATCCTCCCCGTGGCCTTCAGCTCGGCCGCGACGGCCTTGGGGAACCCGAAGTGGGCCACCCGGTCGCCGTGCAGGTGGCCGATCTCGCGACGGCCGACGTAGAAGCCGAACTCGCCGCGCTTGCCGTAGCCGGAGGTGACGCCCGGCCACGAGGTCACTTCCGTGGTGATGCGTTCGCTGGTGGTCATACCTGCGTTGTACAAGCTCAAGTGAACTTGAAGTCAAGCCCCGCGTCTGCTCGGCTCTCCGCCATGCCCCCGGACGACGAGCTGCTCACCATCGGCGAGGTGTCCCGTCGCAGCGGCGTCGCGTCGTCCGCGCTGCGCTACTACGAGGATCGCGGGCTCATCGGCTCCGAGCGCGCCGGCTCGGGCCACCGTCGCTACCGGCGCCGGGTCCTGCGTCGGATCGCGTTCATCGTCTTCGCCCAGCGCGTCGGGCTGACGCTCGAGGAGATCGGCGCCGAGCTGGCCAAGCTGCCGGCCGACCGCTCGCCCGGCAAGCGCGACTGGGCGAAGCTGACGCGCACCTGGTCGGGCCGGATCGACGACCGGATCGCCGAACTCGAGCGGCTGCGCGGCTCGTTGACCGACTGCATCGGGTGCGGCTGTCTGTCGCTCGACCGCTGCCGTCTGGCCAACCCGGGCGATGAGCTGGGGCGCGCCGGAGCGGGCCCGCGGCGCTGGGTGAGCTGAGCGATCAGCCGGAGAACGCCGCGACGAAGGCGCCCCATGCGGCGTCCAGGTCGGCGTCCGGCGGGAAGCGGTCCGCGAGCTCGAGACTGACGAGCCCGTGCGCGCCCGCCCACGCGGCGCGCGCCCGGTCCTGGTCGCCCCCGCATGCAGCCAGCAGGGGCGCGGCGGCCTCGTCTTCGAGCCCCTCGGGCAGCCGGTCGCGCGGGAGCGGCTGCGCGGTCGCCAGCGTGTAGAGGTGCGGGTGCGCCGTCGCCCAGGCGCGGTACGCACCAGCCAGCGACGTGAGATCGCCGCGGTCCGTGCGCAGGGCCTGCCCGAGCTCGGCGAGCGCCGCGGCGATGAGGTGCACCTCCAGCGTCGCCTTGTCGGGCACGTGCTTGTACAGCGACGGCGCGCGCATCCCCATGCGGTCGGCGATCGCCCGCATGCTCACCGCGTCGGGGCCGTCGGCCTCGAGCAGCTCGCGGGCGACCGCGACCGCCTGGGTGACGCGATCCTCAGCCACGCTGCCAGCCCTCGCGGGTCCGCAGGCCGTAGCCCATCGCGCGGTCACCCGTGACGTGGGAGAGCCACACGAGCGCGAGGCCGGCGAGGAACGGGTTTGCGGTCGCCGCGGCGATCGCGCCGAGCACGAACGGCCCGGGCAGCGCGTGCAGGGCGTTGTACGCAGGCACGGCGCGCGGGGCGAGGCGGCCCTGGTCGCCGAACTCACGGTTGATCCCGAGCAGGAGCGCGACGTCGGGGAGGAGCCAGAGCGCCAGCGCGACCGGGCCGATCAGGACGATCGCGCCGGCCAGCGCGGCAAGGGAGACGACGGCGAGGACGACACGCCGGGGAACGGCGGGCGCGGTGCGGGGTGAAGGGACGGGTGCGGCGGTCATGAAGGGCTCCAGGCGTTCGTCAGCTAACAGTGTTAGCGGAGTGTAGCTAACACTGTTAGCCGAGGCAACCCGGTCCTGCCACCGCAGCGGCCTACCGCCCGTACCGCTCCTTGGCGAGCACGAGCTGCTCGGGCAGCGCGACGCGCTCCGGCGGCGACGGGTCCGCGGTCACCGAGACGGTCTCGGCCACCGTCCGCTGGAGCTCGTGGTCGCCGTCGGCCGCCGACACCGTGATCGTGTCGTCGTCCTTCGCCGTGACGATCCCCTCCATGCCGGGCTCGATGCCGTGGTCCTTGAGGTAGTGCAGGATGTCCTCGGCCTCGTTCTCGAAGCGCAGGATCCGGACCTTCGCCTCGATCTCCACGTCGCCCAGGGGCACGCCGCCGATCCGCTGGCCCACGTTGATCGGATGCCCGTGCGGGCAGGTCTTCGCGTCACCGATCGCGGCGAGCATGCGCTCCTCGAGCACGGGGCTCATGGCGTGCTCCAGGCGCTCGGCCTCCTCGTGGACCTCGTTCCACGGGATCCCGAGGACGTCGGTGAGGAACCGCTCGATGAGCCGGTGGCGGCGCACGATCTGCTCGGCGTGCTCGACGCCGGAATCGGTGAAGCTGATCGACTTGTTCGCCGCGCGCGTGATGTAGCCGTCACGCTCCAGGCGCCCGATCATCTCGTGCACCGTCGGCGCCGAGAGCTGCATCGCACGGGCGACGTTCGCGCCCGTCATCGGCAGCCCCGCCTCGTAGAGCCAGAACAGGGTCTGGAGGTACTCCTCTTCGGCAACGGTCACATGATCGGAGGACATATGCGAATCGTACGGGAAGCTCCCGTACCGTAGACCTCATGAAGATCGAACCGGGCACCCGGGCCGTCGTCACCGGGGCGTCGAGCGGGATCGGCCGGGCGCTCGCCGCGGCGCTGGCCCATCGCGGCGCGCAGGTCGGCCTGCTCGCCCGGTCGCTGCGGGAGCTGGAAGCCCTCGCCGACGCGCTGCCGGGCCTCCACGTCGCCCTGCCGTGCGATGTCGGGGACGCCGCGGCGGTCCAGGCTGCGACCGACCGCTTCGTCGCGGAGGCCGGCGGGGTGGACCTCGTGGTCGCCAACGCGGGACTCACCCACTACCGGCCCGTCGCCACGCAGCCGCTCGGCGAGATCGAGCAGATGACGCGGGTCAACTGGCTCGGCACGGTCTACACCGTGCACGCGGCCCTGCCGCACCTGCTCGGCGCCCGGCGCGGCCACATCGTCGTCGTCTCCTCCGGCGCCGGCCTGCGGTCGTTCCCCGGCGCCGCCGCCTACGGGGCGACGAAGGCCGCACAGCGCGGATTCTCCACGGCCCTGCGCCACGAGCTGCACGGGACCGGCGTGTCGGTGACCACGGTGTACCCGGGCGAGATCGCCACGGCGCTGCACGACCACGAGCACGAGCGGATGCCCGCGTGGTACCAGTCGGGCAGCGCGCGCCCGGCCACCACCCTGGCGGCAAAGATCGTCAAGGCGGTCGAACGGGACCGGCGCGAGCTCTACTACCCGCCGGAGGTCCGCCTCCTCGGCGCGGTCAACGGCGTCTCACCGACCCTCGCCGACCGTATGCTCCACCGACTTCGCGGCGCCAGCGCGGCGCCGCGGCTGCACTGACCGCATGGCGCTCCCGCTCACCCCCACCGTCCCGCCGCAGCTCGCCCGGCCGCGCAAGGCGCTGCCCGACGAGGCCGACGGCTGGGTCTACGAGCCCAAGTACGACGGGTTCCGCGCGGTCGCGTTCGTCGACGGCGACAGCGTCGAGCTGCAGTCGCGCAACGGCAAGGACCTCACGCGCTACTTCCCCGAGCTGACGTTTCCCGCCGGCCGGTATGTCCTGGACGGCGAGATCGTCATCGAGAGCGACGACGGGGGCGAGGAGTTCAACCTGCTCGGCCAGCGCATCCATCCCGCCGCGTCACGGATCGAGCGGCTCGCGGCCGAGACCCCGGCCACGTACATCGCCTTCGACCTCCTCGCCCGCGACGACGAGGTCCTGCTCGAGCTGCCGTGGACCGAGCGCCGCGCCGCGCTGGAGGCGCTCGTGTCCGACCCCGTGAAGCTTGCGCCCTACGTCGAGACCGCCGCCGACGCGGAACAGTGGCTGCACAGCGCCGAGGGCGTGATCGCCAAGCAGCGCGACGCGCCGTACAAACCGGGCGAGCGCACCGGCATGGTGAAGATCAAACGCGTCCGCACCATGGACGCGGTCGTCATGGGCTGGCGCCCGGGCAAGGCCGAGGGCACGGTGGGCGCGATCATCCTCGCGCTCTACACGCCGGAGGGCGAGCTGCGGGTCGTCGGGCACTCCAGCGGCTTCACCGCGAAGCAGAAGCGCGAGCTCGTCGAGACGCTGAAGCCCTACGAGACCGGTGAACGCGGCAGCGGCGAGGCGTCACGCTGGACCCAGGGGCGCGACCTGGAGTGGGTGGGACTGCGGCCCGAGCTCGTCGTCGAGGTCACGTACGACCATGCCAGCGACGGGCGGATCCGGCACGGGGCGAAGGTGCAGCGGTGGCGGGACGACAAGGATCCCGCCGACTGCACCATCGACCAGCTCGACTAGCCGTCGGCGTTGATCCTCGCGGTCAGCTCGCCGAGGACGCGCTCGGCGTCCTCGTTCTCGACCTGACACGTGCCGGCCGCCTCGTGGCCGCCGCCGCCGTAGCTGAGCATGAGCTCGCCGACGTTCGTCTGGGACGAGCGGTTCACGATCGACTTGCCGGTCGCGAACACCGTGTTCTGCTGCTTGAGGCCCCAGAGCACGTGGATCGAGATGTTCGTGTCCGGGAACAGCGCGTAGATCATGAAGCGGTTCGTCGGGTGGATGACCTCCTCCTCGCGGAGGTCGAGCACGACGAGGTTCCCGCGGACGTCGGCGCAGCGGCGCAGCTGCTCCTCGGCCCGCGCGGCGTGCTCGCGGTAGAGCTCGACCCGCTCGGCGACGTCCGGCGTCTCGAGGATCTGCTCGACCGTCAGCTCGGTGCACGCGTCGATGAGCTGCATCATCAGCTGGTAGTTCGAGATGCGGAAGTTGCGGAAGCGCCCCAGGCCCGTGCGCGGATCCATGAGGAAGCTCAGGAGGATCCAGCCGTGCGGGTCCCGGATCTCCTCGAGGACGAACTGCGCGGCGTCCGCCTTGTCGACGGCCTCCATCATCACGTCGGTGATCCGGTCGGGATCGAACGCGTCGCGGCCGCCGAAGTGATCGAAGACGACGCGCGCCGCGGACATGGCGCCGGCGACGATGACGTGGTTGTCGGGCGAGTCCTGGACCCGCTCGACCTCGCTGTCGTGATGGTCGAAGGCGAGATGGACCCCGGGCACGTACGGCAGGTTCGTGGTGATGTCGCGGTCGGTGATCTCGACCTTGCCGTCCTGCATGTCCTTGGGGTGGACGAACAGGATGTCGTCGAGGATGCCGAGCTCCTTCAGGAGCGCGGCGCAGACGAGGCCGTCGAAATCACTGCGGGTCACCAGGCGAAAGCGCTGGGCCGTCTCGGTTGCCATGGGGTGGTCGGGCTCCTGCGTCGGGGGCTACCTCCAATGTCGGCAGGCCGGCGGCGAACCTGAAACCGGACGGGCGCGCCATTGATGACAGTCGCTGTTGTCAGATATGCTCCGGCGCATGCCCCCTGTTCAGGACCGCCCGTCCCGGTTCGGCGACCTCGACGACGCCCGCCGGCACCACGACCCGGAGCTCGTCGAGAAGATCTGCCGCAGCGTGTTCGAGACGGACACCGCCGCGGACCGGCTGGTCGAGGCGTTCGCCGAACTTCCGGGCGGCGCCGGGTGGCGGATGCTGGACACGGCACTGCGCGACGGCATGGACGCCGTGCCTGACGCGCCGCCGGCGCTCGCCGAGTTCCTCGAGGACGCGCTGCATCCGCCCGACTGGGTGGACTTCGAGCTGGTCGACCGCGGGGCCGTCGCCTGGTGGCGCGCGGGCGGCCAGCTCCAGCTGCTCGCGCTGACCGCGGGCTCGCTGGCCTACGGGTACAGCACGAGCTTCGCGCGGCCGCTCCTGCTCACCGGCCGCCTGGAGCAGATGGCGGGCCGCCGCCTCGGCGAGACCTCGCGGTGGGTGCTGCAGGCGACACGCCCGGGAGCCCTGCATCCGGGCGCCGACGGGCTGAAGCAGACGATTCGCATCCGCCTCGTCCATGCCCTGGTGCGCCGCCACCTGCGCGGTTCGGACGCATGGGACACCGCGAACTGGGGCGAGCCGATCAGCGTCGGCGACACGCTCGCCACCGGCATCATCGGGTTCTTCACCTACCCCGTCGCCGGCCTGCGCGACCTCGGCATCGACTACACCGACGACGAGCTCGAAGCGATGACGCACCAGTGGGCGTGGATCAGCCACCTCATGGGCGTGCCACACGAGTACCTGCCCACGACCTACGCCGAGGCGGTCGAGATCGCCGATGCAGCCGCCGCGGTCGAGGACGTGCGCATCGAGGGCGCCGACCGTCTTGTCCACGCGCTGTTCTTCCACGCGCTCGTTCCGCCACGTTTCGCGCCCGGGCCGCTGCGGCGGCCGGTGACGTCGCTCGTCGGCCACACGTTCGCCGCGGTCGCACGGCACTGGATGGGCCCGGAGCGCGCGGACCTGCTGCGCATTGCGGACACCCGCGCGCGGGCGGTCGTCCCCCTCCTGCGCGCGCTCGTGCGCCTGCGCGTGGGCGCACGACGCGCGGGACTGCTGCCCAGCGACGCCCGGATGGTGCGACTCGAGCTGCAGACCGCCGACCGGATCATGGACCTCGCCGGCGCCGCGCCGCCGATGACGCCGGGCCGCACCGCGGAGGAGCCCGTCGCCGCCTGAACGCGCCGTCCGTCAGGATGGCCGCGTGCCCGCCGACGCCCGCCCCGTCCTCGTCGCGCCCGACGCGTTCAAGGGGACGCTGACCGCCGCGCAGGTGGCCGGGGCCATCGGCCGAGGGCTCGAACGCGCTGGCGTTCCCGTGGACCTCTGCCCGGTCGCCGACGGTGGCGAAGGGACGCTCGCCGTGCTGCTGACCGCGCTGGGCGGAGAGACCGCCGGCACGCGCGCGCACGATCCCCTCGGCCGCGAGATCGCGGCGGGGTTCGCGCTCATCGAAGACGGCGGGACCGCGATCGTCGAGGTCGCGGAGGCCAGCGGACTTCCGCGCGTGGCGCCTGACGAGCGCGATGTGCTGGCCGCGACCACGCACGGCACCGGGGAGCTCATCGCCGCGGCGATCGACGCGGGCGCCGCGGTCGTCCTCGTCGCCGCCGGGGGATCGGGGACCGTCGACGGCGGCGCCGGCGCGATCGAGGCGATCGACGCCGCGGGCGGGCTGCGCGGCGCTCGGCTGGTCGTGCTCTGCGACGTCCGCACGCCGTGGGAGGAGGCCCCGGCGCGGTTCGGTCCGCAGAAGGGCGCGTCGCCGGATGACGTGCGCGAGCTCGAGGCGCGGCTGCGCGCGCTCGGTCGCTCGCTCGCGAAGGACCCAGCCGGCGTGCCGATGACCGGCGCCGCGGGCGGGCTGTCGGGCGGGCTGTGGGCCGCGTACGGCGCCGAGCTCGAACCGGGAGCGGCGTTCGTGCTGAACACCCTGGAGACCGACCGGCGCATGCGCGCGGCCCGAGCGGTCGTCGTCGGCGAGGGTCGCCTGGACCGCACGTCGCTGCAGGGCAAGGTCGCCGGAGAGCTGGCCTCTCGCGCCCGGCAGGCGGGGATTCCTTGCCACGCGGTCGTCGGCCAGAACGCCCTCGAGCCCTTCGATGCCCGCATCCTGGACCTGCAGGAGATCGTGCAGGCGGGCACCCCGGCCGACCTTGAGCGCGCGGGCGAGGCCCTCGCTGCGATCCTCTAGCGCCTCGTGCCC
>JAEMQS010000092.1 GCA_016463765.1 Solirubrobacteraceae bacterium
GTCGGGTGGGCGGGCGACGAAGGCGTACAGCCAGAAGGACGCGGACCGGATCTGGGTGATCGCGTCGTCGCAGTCCCGGCCGTGGGCGAACCAGCGTGCGCAGACGGCGGGCATGCGGTCCATGTCCCAGATGGTCAAGCAGCAGTGCGCGCGCAATTCGTAGAGGCGGTTGCGGTCGCGCCCGTCCGGGTCGCTCTCCGGCGGCAGGACGTCGAGGGCGTGGTCGAGGAGGTCGGCTGCCTGGTCCGGTGCGGCGCGGTCGAGGGCCTGGACCGCGGCGCGCTCGGCGTAGCGGGCTGCGCGCGCGCCTTCGCCGAGGGGCGCGGCTTCGGTGAAGTGATGGGCGCGTTCGGCGACGGCGGTGTCCGCCTCGCCAAAGCGTCGCTCGAGCGCGAGGCCCAGCTGCTGATGCAGGTGCAGCCGGCGCATGGTCGAGAGCTCGTCCTCGAGGGTCTGCCGAACGAGCGCGTGGGTGAAGCGCAGGCGTCCCGGCGTGTCGGTCTCCAGGACGAGGCGTGCGGCGAGCGCCTCGTCGAACCCGTCGAGCGCCTGCACCGTGGGCTGTGCGGCGACGTCGGCGACGATCGCGGTGTCGAACTCGGGGCCGGCGACCGCGGCGACGGTCAACAGCTGCCCGGCCCGTTCGGAGAGGCGCGAGATGCGCCGGCCGACGACGTCGCGGATGCCCTCGGGGACGACGAACTCCCCGCCGGCGCCGGTCTCGGCACGATGGCGCAGCACCTGGCCGACGAAGAACGGGTTGCCCTGGGTCTGTTCGGCCAGGTGGGCGGCAAACTCGCGGGCGTGCTCGTCGAGATCGTCGCCGCCGGCGGCCTGCACGAACGCCGCGACGCCGTCCGCGTCCAGACCGCGCACCGGGATGCGCTCGACGCCGTCGACGCGGTGCAGGTCGGCGAGCATCTCGGCAAGCGGGTGCCTGCGGTCGACTTCAGTGTCGCGGTACGTCGCGATGATGAGCAGCCGCGAGAGTCGTTCGCTGCGGACGAGATGCATCGTGGCCATGAGCGTCGGCCTGGCCGCCCAGTGGAGGTCGTCGAGGACGAGGACGGCCGAGCGGCGGGTCGCCTCTTCGGCCAGCCAGTCCACGAGTGCTTCAAAGAGCGTCCACGACTCGATCTGGCCCTGGACCGGCTCGTCGACGAGCTCGGGCACGAGCCGGGTCAGCACCCCGCCGCGCAGGGCGAGCACCCGGGAGCGGGTGACCTCGTCGACGCTGGTGAGGTAGTGGCGCAGCGCTTCGGCGAACGGCTGGTAGGCGACGGCGAGATCCTCGTCGACGCGGCCGAACAGCACGAGCGCGCCCTCGTCATGCGCCCTGACGGCCATCTCGCGCGCCAGGGTCGTCTTCCCGGCGCCCGGCTCGCCGCCGAGCAGCGCGACCCGCACGCCGCCGGCGACCTCGCGCCAGATCTCCAGCAGGCGTTCGACCTCGGCGGTGCGCCCCACGAACGCCGGTGACACCTCGGCGGCCAGCCTCGGCGGGAGCGGCACTGGCGCAACCCCGCCATGCTCGGCCAGCGGCGCCCATCCGACCTCGACGACGGGCAGGGGGTCGGGCAGGCCCTTGAGCTCCACACCGCCGAGCGACGTGAACACGTGACCGCCGCGCGAGCCGGCGAGCGCCCGCACGAGATCGTTGGCCAGGATCTGGCGGCCGACCGCCGCATCGCACAGGCGCGCGGCCTCGACCACCGCGGTGCCCCGCACGTCGCCGTCATCGCCGACGCTGACGTCGCCACAGGAGATCCCGACGCGCAGTGAAAGGCTCTCCTCGCCACGACGTGCCGCGCGGTCGATCGCCTGCTGCATCGCCACCGCGGACCCCAGCGCTTCCATGGCGCCTGAGAACGCCACCATCAGCCCGTCGCCGAGGCTCTTGACCTCGCGTCCGTCGTGCGCCGCGATGGCCTCCCGCAGTAGGTCCAGATGCGTCTCCTGGACCACCGCGAACCGCTCATCACCCAGACGGGAGAGCGCCTGCGTGGAGGCCACCGCATCCGTGAAGAGGATCGTCTGGGTCGCCACGGACCGATCCTAACCGGGGAAGAGTGTCTCAGTCGTCAGCGGACGCCTCGTCGACACGTCGGTGCCACGCGCTGGCGTAGTGTTCTCTCATGCCGACCCCGCGCAAGACGTCCCCCCGCAAGCCCGCGGCGCGCAGGGCGCCCGCCCGCCGCAAGAAGCCGCCCGAGCCCGTCGTGGAGCACCTCACCGTCGCTGAGCGCGCGGCCAAGGGCAAGGAGGCGCGTGCGAACGTCCCGCGCCGCAGCCACGGGCTGTGGGAACCCGCGGCGGACCGCTTCGACCCGGTCACACTGCTCGAAGAGCAGGCGGCCAGCCGCGTCCCGGAACTCGTGCCGCTGCGCTACGGCCGGATGCTCGCGTCCCCGTTCACCTTCTATCGCGGCGCGGCGTATCTCATGGCCGCGGACCTCGCGGGCGAGCCGCAGACTGGGCTCACCACCCAGCTCTGCGGCGACGCACACCTGTCGAACTTCGGCGTCTACGCGGCGCCTGACCGCAGGCTGGTCTTCGATCTCAACGACTTCGACGAGACGCTGCCCGGCCCATTCGAGTGGGACGTCAAGCGACTCGTCGCGAGCTTCGCGGTCGCCGGGCGCGACCGCCGGTTCAGCGCCAAGCAGCGCGAGGGAATCAACCGGGAGGTCGGCCGGGCCTACCGCGAGACCATCCGCGCGGTGGCGAGCATGCGGACCCTCGACCTCTGGTACCTGCGTGTGGACGTCGAGGAGATCCTGGCCCAGGCCCGCGCACAGGCGACGGCGAAGACGATTGCGCGCGCGGAGAAGAACATTGCCAAGTCACGCGCGAAGGACAGCCTGCGGGCCTTCGACAAGCTCACCGAGATCGTCGACGGCGAGCCGCGGATCCGCAACGACCCGCCGCGCATCCTCCGCATCCACGACCTGGCGCCGCCTGAGCTGCGCGAGGCCGTCACGGAGCAGATGCACGGGGTCCTGCGCGACTACCGCGCGACGCTCACCAACGACCGGCGGGCCCTGCTCGAGCGGTTCCGGTTCGTCGACGCCGCGCGCAAGGTCGTCGGCGTCGGCAGTGTCGGCACGCGAGCGTGGATCGCGCTGATGCTCGGCCGCGACGACGGCGACCCGCTGTTCCTGCAGCTCAAGGAGGCGCAGCCCTCGGTCCTCGAGCCGTTCCTCGGGGAGAGCGCGTTCACCACACATGGCGAGCGCGTCGTCCAGGGCCAGCGGCTCATGCAGTCCGCGAGCGACATCCTGCTCGGCTGGCTGACCACCGACGGCGTGGACGGGGTGACGCGCCACTACTACGTGCGCCAGCTGTGGGACGCGAAGGGCTCGGCGCTCGTCGACCAGATGGACGAGGAGACACTCGCCACCTACGCGCGCATCTGCGGCAGCACGCTCGCACGCGCGCATGCGCGCGCCGGAGACGGCGTGGCGATCGCGAGCTACCTCGGCAAGGGCGACACGTTCGACCGCGCCATGGCCACGTTCGCGGAGGCGTACGCCGACCAGAACGAACGCGACTACGAGACCGTCAGCCAGGCCGTGCAGGACGGACGGCTGCACGCGGAGTTCGAGCCCGACCGCTGAGGTGGGCGGGCACACCGGATGGTGTGTCCGCGCGGTCCCTGCGGCCGATGTGAGGACAGGCGCCGGCGACCACCATCGCCGGCATGTCCCGCTTTCGTGCCACCACCCTCGCTGCTACTGCCGTGCTCGCGCTGGGCGGCGCCCCACCCGCCATCGCCTCGACGGCGAACCTGTCGCCCGACGGCCAGTTCCTCGACATCGTCGAGACCACGCCGGGCGAGGCCAACGACATCCGCATCTCCATCACGTACAACGCGGTGGGTTCACAGGTCATCGACCTCTACGACTCCGCAGGGAACGTCGACGGCGTCGGCTGCTTCCCCACGGGTGCGAGCATCCGCTGCACCGACCCCGTCCAGCAGGTCCGCATCAGCACCGGTGGCGGCGACGACCGCGTCTCCGTCGACGACGCGGCGCTGGGCTTCGGTCCTGGTGCGCTGGCCGTCGACCTGGGTGATGGCAACGACAGATACACCGCAGAGGAGGAACGCGGGCAAGCCACGGTGAACGGCGGCCCGGGCAACGACGACCTGCGCGGCGGCGGGCTGGCCGACGTCCTCGACGGCGGCCCGGGCGACGACGTCGTCAACGGCTTCGAGGGCAACGACTCGGTCCAGGGCGGCGAGGGCAACGACACCGTCTCGGGCGACACCTACTCGGACAAGGGCGTGTTCACGGACGTGGTCGACGGCGGGCCGGGCGTGGACACCCTCGACGACTTCCGGTTCAGCGGCGACGCCGGTCGCGCCCCCGCGATCACGGTGTCGCTCGACGGCCAGGCCAACGACGGTCGCCCCGGCGAGAACGACAACGTCGCGGGCGTCGAGATCATCAAGTCGGGCTCCGCCGGGTCGTTCACGGGCAACGACGCGCCGAACGAGTTCGTCGCACCCCAGACCGGCGCGGCCGGCACCCTGCTCGGCCTCGGCGGCGACGACGTGCTCATCGCGGGCGACGCCAACGGCGACACCGTCGACGGCGGGTCGGGCAATGACACCGTCGAGGGCGGGTTCGGCGACGACCGGCTCGTCGGCGGGCCCGGCCGCGACGCCATCGCAGGCGACCGCAAGTCGCGCTGCAACGAGATGGCGTGCGACGTCCTGGTCGGCGGCAACGACACGGTCGAGGCGCGCGACGGTGAGGTCGATTCGATCTCGTGCGGCCCGGGCACCGACCGTGTGATCGCTGACGCGGCCGATGTCGTCGCACCCGACTGCGAGCAGGTCGAGCGGGCGGCGGGGACGACGCCTCCGGGCGGCGGCGGGACCGACGCCACGAAGAACAGGGCCAAGCTCTCCATCCGCTCCGTGAAGCTGCGGACTGCCCTGAAGAAGGGCGTGCGCGTCACGGTCACCAACGTCACCGGCAAGGTCACGCTGAAGGCCAAGCGCGGCAAGACGACCGTGGCGACCGGAAAGGCGACGGCGAAGCAGGGCAAGGCCGTCGTGACCCTGCGCTTCACCAAGAAGGCGAAGCGGTCGCTGGCGCGCAGCAAGCGGGTGACGCTGACGATCACCGGCCCGAACGTGTCGCGCAAGCTCACGCTGCGGCGGTAGCGCGCCGCCGCGCCCGCCACGCCTTGTCCGCCGCATCGGCGAGCAGCACGGCGGGCGCGGCGAGCAGTGCCACGGCGCCGCCGAGCAGCGTCGGCGTGGCCTGCTCGAGGAGGTCGGCGACCGGTGGCACGAACAGGAAGAACGCGAGCAGCACGAACATGGTGCCGACGGCGACGATGAGGAGCGTGTTGCGCGGGCGCTCCAGGCGCCACGGCACGGTGGTCGAGCTGCGGCAGGCAAACGCGTTCGCCGCCTGCCCGATGACGACCGCGGAGAACGCCGCCCCGGACGCGGCGAACAGGACGCTGTCCTCCGGGGTCTCGCCCGGGCTCCACCCGGCGGCGACGAGCGTCACGCCGAACGCGGCCATCTCCACGAGCGCCTCGGTCGGCCCGAGCACGCCGAACGAGCGCTGGAGGACCGAGCGGTTCAGCAGGCGCCCGCTGACGGGCGGGCCGGTGAACGCCCTGCGGCCGGGCGGCTCGGCGCCGAGGGCCGACGCGGGTGCCACGTCGGTGCCGATGTCCAGACACAGGACCTGGAGCACGCCGATCGCCAGCGGGATGTTCCCTCCGCTGAGCGCCCACACCACGAAGGGCGTGAGCTCGGCGACGTTGTCCGTCAGGTGGTAGGTGAGGAACCGCCGGATGTTCAGGAACGTCGCGCGGCCCTGCGCGATGGCGTCGACGATCGTCGCGAAGTTGTCGTCGAGCAGGACGAGGTCCGCGGCCTCCCGGGCGACGTCCGTGCCCGACCGTCCCATCGCGATCCCGATGTCGGCCTCCTGCAGCGCGGGGCCGTCGTTCACCCCGTCGCCGGTCATGGCGACGACATGCCCGCGGCGGCGCAGGGCGCGCGCGATGCGCAGCTTCTGCTCGGGCGACACGCGGGCGATGACGATGCCGTCGCGGTCCAGCAGCGCACCGAGGTCGTCCTCGTCCTCGGGCAGCTCGGACCCGAGAACCGGGACGCCGCCATCGGTGAGCCCGACCTCGCGGGCGATGGCCAGGGCGGTCTGCGGGTGGTCGCCCGTGACCATCGCGATCCGCACACCGGCGGTGCGCGCGCCCGCGATGGCGTCGGCCGCCTCCGGCCGCGGCGGGTCCTCGAGGCCCACAAGGCCGAGCAGCTCGAGATGGTGCTCGGCGTCCTCTGCCGTGGCCGGCGGCGCCTCGCCTGCGCCAAGCGGCCGCGCGGCGATCGCGAGCATCCGCAAGCCGCGCGCGGCGAGGTCATCGACGATGGTGTGGGCGCGCGCCGCGACGGCCGGGTCGCAGAGGGGCAGCACCGAGTCCGGCGCGCCCTTCGTGAGCACGCGGTCGTCGAGCAACAGCGACATCCGGCGCCGGCGCGGGTCGAACGGGAAGCGGTGCGCGGCGCCGTCGGCGTGGGCGTGTGCAGGCCCCTCCACGCCGAGCCGCCTCGCGAAGGCGTCGAGCGCGGCCTCCATCGGGTCGCCGTGGGCGATCCAGCGGCCCTCTTCGAGGACCGCCCGGCCCGTCGAGCAGCGGACGGCGGTGATCGCGAGGTCCCGCAGCGCGGGCAGCGTGGCGTCCTCGGCCTCGACGGTGGCCTCCGGCTCGTACCCGCGTCCGGAGACGCGCGCCGTTCCCGCCGGCGTCCAGACCTCGACGACCGCCATCTCGTTCTGCGTGAGCGTGCCGGTCTTGTCCGTGCAGATGTAGGTCGTGGAGCCGAGGGTCTCCACGGATTCCAGGCGCCGCACGAGCGCGTCGCGTTCAGCCATCCGCTGCGCGCCGATCGCGAGCGAGAGGGTGACCGTCGGCATCAGCCCCGCCGGCACCAGGGCGACGGTGACGCCGATGGCGAACAGGAACCCGTCCTGCGGGTCGGTGCCTAGCAGGAGGGCCAGGCCGAAGAACGCACCGCCGACGCCGACGGCGATCGCACCGATGCGCCTGACGACCCGGTTCAGCTCCGCGGCGAGCGGACCGGCGGGGCGGGTCGCCGTCCGGGTGAGCTCCGCGATCCCCGCGAGTCGCGTGTTCCCCGCGGTCGCGGTCACGACGGCCGTCCCGTCTCCCTCGACGACGAACGTGCCGGCGCGGACCGCGTCGCCGTCCCCGGTGGACTCGGGCACGCTCTCGCCGGTGAGGGCCGAGGTGTCCACCGAGAGCCCGTGCGCTGTCAGCGCGCGCAGGTCGGCGGAGATCCGGTCCCCGCTCTCGAGCAGGACGAGGTCGCCGACGACGAGATGCTCGGACGGGATCTCCTGCGGCAGCCCGTCACGCACCACGCGCGCTCGGCGCGGCACGAGGTCTCGCAGACGTGCGGCGGCGCGGCCGGCCCGGTACTCCTGCACGTAGGAGAAGGCGCCGTTGACGGCGATGACGACGATGATCGCCACGCCCAGCTCGGGCAGCCCCCCGAGGAACGCCAGGGCACTCGCCGCCCAGAGCATGATCGCGAACGCGTTGATCAGCTGCGCGAGGATCTGCCGCGCCGCCGACGGCGGCCGCTGCGTGGGCAGCACGTTCGGGCCGTCGGCCGCCAGCCGTGCCGCGGCCTCGGCGGCGGTGAGGCCCGTGGTGACGGGCAGCACGTCGGCAGCCACGCGCACATCGTGCGATCCCCGTCAGCGCCGCACATCCGGGGAAACCCGCGCGCTCGCGGGGACGACCCTCAGTCTTCGCGGGCGGCGGGCGCCGAGAGCAGCAGGTCCAGCCCCAGTCGCGCCGACAGATACCGCGCGACCTCCTGGCCCTGCACGCTGTTGCCCGCCGCGTCGAGCCGCGGCGCGAACGTCGCCAGCGCGCCCTTGCCCGGCGACACCGTCACGATGCCGCCGCTGATCCCGCTCTTGGCGGGCAGGCCGACCGAGGCCAGCCAGCGCCCCGACGTCTCGTACATCCCGGCGGTCAGCATCACCGCGAGCGCGTGGTGGCACGTCTCGGCGCTGACGACCCGCCGGCCGGTGACCGGGTGCACGCCGCCGTCGGCGAGCGTCGACCCCATCACGGCGAGGTCGTGCGCGGTGACGAGCAGCGAGCACTGGCGCGTGTAGAGGTCGATCGCCTCGTCGGCGTCACCGGACAGCGCGTCGTAGCTCTGCAGCAGCGCCGCGATGCTGCGGTTGCGCGTGTTCGTCTCCATCGCGCACGTGTAGACCTCGTCGTCGAGCGCGAGCTCGCGGCCGGCGAAGCGCTCGAGGCCCTCGCGCAGGAACGCCCAGCGCTCCTCGACGCCGCAGCCGGGGATGACGCTCGTCGTGGCGATCGCGCCGGGGTTGACCATCGGGTTCGTGACGCCGCCGTGCTGCTCGATCGCGGCGAGGGAGTTGAAGGGGAGGCCCGTGGCGTCGGCGCCGAGCTGCTCGATGGCCTGGTCGGCGCCGATGCGCTCGCAGATCAGCGCGAGCACGAACGGCTTGGAGACGCTCATGATCGTGAACGGATGGGTGGCGGCGCCCGCTTCGAACGCGCGGCCCGACGTGCCGACGACCGAGATCCCGAGCAGGTCCGGCGGCATCCGCGCGAGGGCGGGATAGACGTCGGAGACCGCGCCCTCAGCGGGCCCGCGGAAGCGCTCGTGCGCGTCGTCGACCCACTGCTGAACCTGCTCGGCGGGCGGCAGGCTGCCGGTCGAGACGAACGGCGCCGCGCCCGTCACGCACCGCTCCGGGCGGCGAACGCCTCGGCGTACCGCCCGAGGAAGTCCGCCTCGGCACGGACGGCCTTCTCGAACTCGTCGAGCAGCACGCGTTCGTTCGGTCCGTGGATGTTCGCGTAGCCGTCCGCCGCGCCGACGAGCAGCACGTCGGCGTCGGGCACGGCCTGCGCGAGCGTGTTGACCACCGGGATCGAGCCGCCCACCCCGATCATCACGGTGTCCGCGCCCCACGCCTGCGACCACGCGGCGCGGGCAGCGTCGTACGCGTCGGTGTCGGTGCGTGCGGCGAACCCGCTGCCGACCTCGCCGGGGGTCGCGCGCAGATCGACCCCGAACGGGCGCAGCGCCTCGAGGTGCGCGATGACCGCGGCCTGGGCCTCGAGCGGATCCTGCGCGGGGTGGACGCGGACGTTGAGCTTCGCGCGCGCGTGGGGGATGACGGCGTTGATCGACTCGGCGACCGGCGGCGCGTCGATGCCGATCACCGTGATCGCGGGGCCGGACCACACGCGCGAGCCGAGGTCGCCGGTGCCCATGAGCGGCAGCCCGTCGCGGATCTCGGCCAGCGCGCGGAACTCCTCCTCGTCGGGGCCGCCGCCCTCCCAGGGTGTGCGCCGCAGCCCGTCGACCGCGACGTCGCCGCGCTCGTCGTGCAGCGTGGCAAGCGCGCTGATCAGCGTCAGCAGCGCGTCGGGTGCCGCGCCGCCGTACAGGCCGCTGTGCTTCGCGGACGCGAGCGTCGTGACCTCGACGTGCACGTCGGCCATGCCCCGCAGCGCGACGGTCAGCGTCGGCACGTCGGGACGCACGCTGCCCGCGTCGCCGATGATCATCGCGTCGCAGGCGAACAGCGCCGGGTTCTCGGCCGGGTACGCGGTCAGCGCCGCGCCGCCGATCTCCTCGTTGCCCTCGATGAGCAGCTTGATGCCGACGGGCGGCCGTCCCTCCCACGCGCGCAACGCGCCGACGTGGGCGAGGATGTTCGCCTTCGTGTCCGCGGTGCCGCGGCCGAAGAGCGCGCCGTCGCGCTCGGTCGGCTCAAAGGGCGGCGAGTCCCACAGCGCCTCGTCACCCGCGGGTACGACGTCGTAGTGGCTGTAGAGCAGGACCGTCGGTGCGCCTGGCGGCGCCGGAATCTCCCCGATGACGATCGGGGCCGTCCCGGGGAGGTGCAGCGTGTCGGTCTGCACGCCGGCCTCGCGGAACAGGCGAACGACCTCGTCGTGGGCGGCCAGCAGCGGCGCGTCGGGCCGGCCGTCGCCGGAGACCGAGGGGATGCGGACGAGCGCCTCGAGGTCGCGGCGGAGTCCGGGCATGAGCGGGGCAATGTCGAGCGGCGGCACGGCGCGGAACTCTCACGCGTGCGCCGCCGGTCGTCAAACCCGGCACGCACGAACATCGCTGCGAGCGTCAGGCCCGGCTACTCACCGGCGCGGATCGGCGGCGGGTCCGTCGCGTACAGCGCGGTCAGCGCCCGCTCCAGCTGCTGCTTCTCCGCGTCGCTGAGCTTCGCCGACGGGTGCGGGAGCGTGTACTTCAGCGGCGGCATCTCACCTTCGCTGACGACCGCCAGCAGCTCGCGCAGCGGCGGCTGCGGCGCGTCCCATTCGCTGAAGTTCAGCTCCGAGCGGCCCTCGTCGACGTCGTTGGTCACGAGCCACGACGCGGGCGCGATGTTGGAGTACCAGCGCCAGTCGGTCAGGTTCGAGTGGCAGTCGGCGCAGGACGTGTCGACGATCTTCTGCCCCTCGGGGGAGAGGGCGGCCGCCTGGGTGACGGGCGGGTTGTCGTGCGCGCGGCCGTAGGGCACGAGCTGGATCAGCAGCAGCCCGCCGACGATGACGAGCGTGCCGTACTTCAGGGCCGTTCTCACCATGCGACGACCCTACGCGCGGCGATCGGGGCGGGCGACCGTACAGGCCGCCCGCCTGGTGACCGTAGTTGTCCCTACTTCATCCGGATGGTCGCGACGACGCCCGCGTGATCGCTCGGCCACAGGCCGCTGATCCGCTGGGACGCCTTGTTGCCCACGACCTGCGTCTTCAGCACCTTCGCCTGCTTCGGGCGCATGAGGATGTGGTCGATCGAGTTCTTCAGCTCGGAGACCGGGTTGTTGATGAGCTCGTTCTGCCCCGAGGTGGCGGGCAGCTTGGAGAACACGTTGGTGAACCCGGCGCCCGTGATCGCCTTGTACGCGGCTGCGTCGACGGCGGGCTGGCGCGGGTCGCTGTTGAGGTCACCGACGAGGATGGTGTTCGTCTTCTTCGACACCATCGGGCCCTTCGAGCCGATCAGCTGCTTGGCCTGCGCCTCGCGGATGTCGCCGCCGTAGGCCTCGAGGTGGGTGTTGACGAAGCGGAACTTCTTGCCGCCGGCCGTCGCGTCGACGCTGACCCAGCCACGCTTGGAGTCCGCGCTGCCGGCCTGCGTCGGCACGACGAACGTGCGGGAGTACTGGCCCTTGAGCGTCTTGCCGGTCTTCACCTTCGAACCCACGCGCGCGAGAATCGCGTCGCGCTGCGTCAGGCGGATGTCGTACCCGAGCGCGGTGGGCGCCTCGAAGTCGAACTCGTCCTGCTGGATGACGACCTTGTAGTTCA
>JAEMQS010000214.1 GCA_016463765.1 Solirubrobacteraceae bacterium
CCGCCGTGGAGATGCTCGACGCCCTCATCGACCGCGGCCACGAGCCGGTGATGCTGACCGACCAGCCCGGCATCGCCCGCGACCGGCGCGTCCCGGTCCGCCCCGTGGCGATCGGCCCGAAGCTCTCGACGCGCAGCTGGCGGTCGCTCGCGACCCAGTGGCCGGCGCTGCTGCGCGACCTGCACCAGGCCCTCGAGGCCGAGGCCCCATACGACGTGCTCCTCGTCCACTACAAGAAGGAACAGCTGCTGGCGGCGATGCTGCCCAAGCGCCTGCGACCGTCGGTGGTGTGGTGCGAATGGGGCCCGATCCCCTTCCCCCTGCGCAAGGGCCTCCCGCGACAGGCGTACCTCGCCGCGGGCCGCCGCGCCGACCTCGTCCTGGCGATCTCCCGGGGCACGCATGACAACGTCATCGACGTCGGCATCCCGGCGTGGAAGGTCGTCACCGTCCCGAACGTGATGCGCACGGACGAGATCGACTACTCGCCGGAGGGTCGCGCCCGCGTGCGCGGGGAGCTGGGCATTCCCCCGGAGGCGTTCGTGGTGGGCTGCATCAGCCGCTTCCACCCGAAGAAGCGCAACGACGTCGTCGTCGGCGCGGTGAAGGCGCTGCACAACCAGCACGTGCACCTCGTGCTGGCCGGCGACGGCGAGACCGAGGGTGACCTCCGCGCACTGGGAGCCCCGCTCGGTGATCGCCTGCACGTGGTCCCCACCCCGGGCGGGGACGTGGGCGACGTCCTGTCCGCGTTCGACGTGTCCGTCTTCTGCCCCAGCCCCACCGAGGGCCAGCCCCGCGCGACGATCCTCGCGATGCTCGCCCGCCGCCCCGCGCTGGCGACCGGTCCGGAGGGCGTGGCGGACATGATCTCACCGGAGGTCGGGGGCATCTCGTCCCCGGAGAACGACCCCGCCGCGCTGGCGGCGCTGCTCCAGCGCTACCTGGACGATCCGGCGCTGATCGTCAGCCAGGGCGAGACGGGCCGGGCCCTGGCCGAACGGACCTATGCGGCGCCGGTCGTCGCGGAACTGCTCGAGGGATTGTTCGAGCAGGCGCGGGGCCACGCTGCGGGACGCTGAGGACTTCCTGAACGCGGGACATTGCCGTACTCTTCGCTCGGTGCGGCGGGCTCTCTTGTCATGGATGACGGCAGTGATGGCGCTCGCGGTCGCGGTCGGCCCGGCGCACGCGACGACGGTCGGCATCTCAGGCGGCACACTGTCCTACGTCGGTGGGACCAGCGACCAGAACTATCTGCACATCGGCCGGGACGACCCCACGATTCCGGGCGACGAGATCGTCATCGAGGTGGAGTTCGGCGCCCGGAACAGCGCCATGAGCGTGGGTGCGGGCTGCCGGATGCCCGCGGAGGGGAAGATCGTCTGCGACGTCCCGAGCCGGATCCGGATCGAGACGAAGGATCTCGAGGACACGGTCAACACCTATCCGCGTGCGCTGTGGCCGTCGCCGGGCGACTACCGGCTGGGCGTGCCCGTAACGATCGACACAGGGCACTCGAGGGACTGGGTGGACGCCCGAGGGGGCGGCGAGTCCATCGCGACCGGACCCGATGACGACACCGTGACGGGAGGCCCCTTGACCACCGATGTCGACCTCGGGGCCGGCAACGACGTGCTGGAGGCGACGGGAAGCATGACGACGGTCGACGGCGGCCCCGGGCGGGACAGGCTCGAGGCAGCGCGACTGCCGGACGGCCTCCACGTGGACCAGAACGGCGTGGCGGACGACCGGCTGGGCGTGACGCCGGCCAGGGTCGAGGGCTTCGAGGGTGTGCTCGCCACGCCCGGCGACGACACCCTGCGCCTGCGCACCGACGAGCGTCAGTACATCGAGGGCAAGGGCGGCTGCGACACCGTCGCGACCGGGGGAAGCAACGACTGGGTGCAGGCGTCGGGCAACGTCTCGACCGGCGGCGGCCCTGACCGGATCGACGGTGCCGGCACGCTTGATGCGGGCGCGGACGACGACGAGGTGGCGTATCGCGCCACCGACTGCGCTCGCCAGATGCGAGTCCACGGGGGGCCCGGGGTGGACGAGTTCGCGTCCACTGACCCCAACGACATGGTCATCGACCTCGACGGTGTCGCCAACGACGGCTTCTGGTACCTGGAGCCTCCCGGGCAGGAACCCTCGGGCGACATCGGCGGGTTCGAGCGGATCTTCGCCGGGAGCGGCGACGACCTCCTCATCGGCTCGCCGGGCGCAGACAAGCTGCACGCCGGCGACGGCGACGACGTCGTAGACGGCGGTGGCGGGGCCGATGAGCTCGATGGCGGCTGGTCGGACGGCTTGGATCTTGTGAGCTACGCCGACCGGACCGCGCCGGTCGGCGTTTACGTCAACGACCCGTCGAGGACGAGCGGCGAGGCCGGAGAGGGCGACGTGCTGCGAAGCTTCGACGCGATCGAGGGCGGATCGGGCGCCGACGAACTGGTGTTGCCGTGGTGGGCCTACGAGGGATATGCCGACGGCGGCGCGGGTGACGACGTCATCGTCGGCTCGCCGGGTGACGACGAGCTGGACGGTGGCCCCGGGCGCGACCGAGTCTCCGGCGGGGACGGGGTGGACCTGCTCATCGGCGGTGACGACGATGACGTCCTCGACGGTCTGGCCGGGCCAGACGAGCTCCTCGGCGGGAACGGTGGCGACGCGCTCGGCGGCGGGGAGGGGGACGACACCCTGGTGCCGGGAGCCGGTGTGGACAGCTTTGACGCCGGGCCCGACGACGACCGCGTCCATGCCTCCGGCGACGGGAGCGCCGACCGCGGCACCTGCGGCGCCGGCCGCGACGAGGCGACGCTCGATACGGCGGACACCGCCACGGACTGCGAGATCTCCGAGGTCACCGGCGGCTCGCCCCCACCC
>JAEMQS010000093.1 GCA_016463765.1 Solirubrobacteraceae bacterium
CGGCGGCGGGCCTCGCCGCGGGCCTGGCGCTGGCGGTCAGGCGTCATCGCGCGGCACTCTACGCCCCGAGGATCCGGTCGAGGTGCGCGTTGGCGAAGACGCGGTCGGGGTCGCACCGCTCGCGGACCGCGGCAAAGCGATCCCACGCCGGGTACCGCGACGGCAGCGTCTCCGCCGTCTGGAAGTGCAGCTTGCCCCAGTGCGGCCGGCCGGCGTGCTCGTCGCAGATCGCCTCGACGGCGCGGAAGTACGGCTCCCACGGCATCCCGCGATAGACGTGCACCGCCAGGTACGCGCTGTCGCGCTCGAACGCGGGGGAGAGCAGGGCGTCGTCGCCGGCGCCGAAGCGCACCTCCATCGGGAAGTTCACCGCGAACCCCGTCTCCTCGATCCACGCGCGGGTGCGCGCCAGCACGTCGGGGAGGGCGGCGCGGGGCACCGCGTATTCCATCTCGACGAACCGCACGAGCCGCGGGCTCGTGAAGATCCGGTCGCTGCGGTCGACGCGCTCCTCGTGGCCGACCGCGCGGGTCAGGGCGCGGTTGACCTGCGGGATGAGCGCGGGGCGTGCCTTGCCCACGGCGCACGCCGCGCGGAAGACGTGGTTGGTCAGCAGGATGTCCGACGCCCACGCCTTCCACGCCGGACGCGGGACGGGCGGCGCGGCGGTCCGGCGGTTCGTCCGGGTCAGCGCGGTGCCGGCGTGTGGGAAGGCGTAGAACTCGAAGTGCTCCGCGCCCGCGATGAGCTCGTCGATCGACGCGACGGTCGTCTCCAGGGGTGCGGGCGCGTCGACGCCGTGCAGCGTGAACGCCTCGACGCAGCGCAGCTCGACCTCGCACACGATCCCGAGCGCGCCGAGCGACACGCGCGCGGCGCGCCACAGCTCGGGGTCCTCCTCGCGCGAGCACTGGAGCACGTCGCCGGTTCCCGTCACGAGGGTCAGCCCCTCGACGAGCGACGGCAGGTTGCCGTACCCCGCACCCGTGCCGTGGGTCCCGGTGGCGATCGCTCCGGCGATGGTCTGCCGGTCGATGTCGCCGAGGTTCTCGAGTGCCAGGCCGTGCGCGGCGAGCTCGTCGTTGAGCCGGTGCAGCGGGATGCCCGCCTGCACCCGGACGCGGCGCGTCTCGCGGTTGACGTTCAGCACGCGGTCCATGCGACCGAGCGACAGCAGGACGCCGTCGGTCGGGACCAGGCCCGTGAAGGAGTGACCTGACCCGGCCGGTCGCAGGGTCTGCCCGGCCGCGCGCGCGGTCTCGACTTCGGCGACGACCGCCTCGATGCCGTCGGGCTCGGCGACCCTCGCTGGGGTGCACCGCTGCTCCCCGGACCAGTTCTCCCACATGCCCCCAGTATGCAGGCATTCCCGTACAGGCGTCCAAGAACTGACGCGCAACCGCCTACCCTCCCGGTAAAACTTGGACAGACGACCTACTTTTCGTCTACCTTTCGCTCCCATTCATGGCCAAACCGCTCGACCGTCGCTCCTTCCTGAGTGCCTCCGCAGGCACCGCGCTGCTGTGCACCATCGGTGGTGAGACGTTCCGGGTCAGCAACGCCGAGGACCTGAAGCAGGCCGACGCCGCGGCCGCGAGCCTCAGCCGCCCGCGTCAGGCGCGGCAGGAGCTCAGCGGCTTTCCGGACCCGCAGCCGGCACCCGGCGGCCAGGTTCGTGAGTACTGGGTCCAGGCACGCACGCGCTGGTGGGACATCGTCCCGAAGAAGCGCGACGACTGGCACGACGTCCCGGTCCGCGGCAAGACGACCTACCGCGCCTACGTCTACCAGGAGATGACGGCCGGTTTCGCGGCCCCGAAGGGCCCGCCCGTCATCCCCGGCCCGACACTGAAGTGCGAGGTCGGCGACCTGCTCGTCGTCCACTTCCGCAACGCCGACCGCGAGCTCGACCAGGCGGTCACGATGCACCCGCACGGCGTGAACTACAACCCCGAGTACGACGGCGCGTACATGGGCGCCTACACCCGCACCGGCGGGTTCGTGCAGCCCGGCGAGGAGTTCACGTACAAGTGGGAGGCCCGGCCCGACAGCGTCGGCGTCTGGCCGTACCACGACCACGGCCCGAACCACACGCTGAACACCATGCGCGGCCTGTTCGGCGCGATCATCGTGTACCCCAAGGGCGGCAAGGTCCCCGACGTCGAGCGCATCCTCTTCCTGCACGCGCTCACGCCCCCGGTCACCGGCCTGCGCACCGCGCGCCAGTGCATCAACGGCCGCGCGTTCGCCGGCAACACGCCGACCATCCAGGCGAAGGTCGGTCAGGACGTCGCGATGCACGTCATCGGGATGGACGACGCCTTCCACGACTTCCACGTCCACGGACACCGCTGGCTGGACACCTCCGGGACCTACGTGGATTGCCCGACGGTGGGGCCCAACGAGACCATCACCGCCCGTTTCACCGAGGACAACCCGGGCCGCTGGCTCTACCACTGCCACGTCTTCTCCCACCAGGACGGCGGGATGGCGGGGTGGTACGTGGTGGACCGGTGAGCCTCATCACCCCGAGGAGAAGGACTTTCGTGCTCCGCAACAAGCTCATCCCGATCGCCGCGGTCACCGCCGGCGCCGCGGTGCTGGGGACGGCCGGGATCGCCGCCGCGCAGACCAAGTACCCGCCGCCGACCAACCCGAAGGCGACGGCGAACAAGCCGAAGGGCCCGTTCAAGACGCTGAAGGTCAACAAGAAGACCGGGCCGTACAAGACGATCCAGAAGGCGGTGAACGCCGCCAAGCCCGGCGACACCATCCGGATCGCCAACGGCACCTACAAGGAGGGCGTGAAGGTCTCCGGCGAGGGCAAGCGCTACATCAAGATCATCGGCAACCCCGCCAGCCCGGAGAAGGTCGTCCTCGACGGCACGGGCCTGAAGGGCGCCGCCGCGCAGCAGGCGATCCAGATCAACGGGGCCAACGAGGTCGGCCTCCAGGGCATGAAGGCCAAGAACTACAAGGCCAACGGCTTCTTCGCGATCAACGTCGTGGGCTACACGATGGATCGCCTCATCGCCGAGCGCAACGGGGTGTACGGCATCTACGCCTTCAACTCCAAGGGCGGCACGATGAAGAACTCCGTCGCCTACTACCACAACGACGCGGGCTTCTACATCGGCCAGACCCCGCCGCAGAGCAAGCCGGTCCGCTCGATCGTCACGAACGTGCAGAGCTGGGGCAACGTCCTCGGCTTCTCCGGCACGAACATGCGGTACGTGACGATCACGAAGTCGAAGTGGTTCAACAACGGCACGGGCATCGTCCCGAACGCGCTGGACTCCGAGAAGTTCGCGCCGCCGGAGGACAACGTCATCGCCGACAACGACGTGTTCTGGAACAACTTCAACTACCGCGTCGGCGCGCCGTTCCCGCTGCGCAAGTCCGCGGTCGGCGAGATCCCGTACCCGACCGGTGTCGGCGTCCTGCTCTTCGGCGGGCGCGACCACATCATCGAGAAGAACCGCTTCTTCGGGAACTGGCTCGTGGGCGCGGGCATGCTCCAGCAGCTGCTGCTGAAGGAGGTCGGCGCGCAGAACCTCGAGGGCAACCAGATCAAGGACAACGCGTTCGGCAAGAACAACACGGACCTCAACGGCCGTGACCTGTTCTACGACGGCAACGGCAAGGACAACTGCATCTCCGGCAACACCGGGGTGCAGATCACCGCGCCGGCCGACCAGTCGACGTTCGCGCCGTGCCCGTTCACCGGGAACAACGCGTTCAGCTCGACGGCGCAGGGCGAGGCGATCGCGTGGGCGACGTCCACGGATCCGACCGCATCGTTCGTCCGCCATCCGCACACGCCGATCAGCGGGATCACGCCGCTGGAGACGTTCTCGAAGACCGGGAACTACGGGCCGAAGACGCCATGAGCCGACCCCGCATGAGGACCGTCCTCGTCGCGGGGCTCGCCGTCGCCACCGCCGCCGCCGGGATTCCGGCGGCGGCGGGTGGGGCGAAGGCCAAGCCCCAGAAGAAGACGGTGAAGATCGCCGACAACTACTACAGCCCGACGAAGCTGACGGTGAACCGCGGCTCGACGATCACGTGGAAGTGGCCGGACGTCACCGGCGACACCCACGACGTGCTCCTGGACAAGGGGCCGAAGGGCGTGAAGAAGTTCCAGTCCGAGACGGCTGGCTCCTTCTACTCCTACAAGCGCAAGCTGACGACGCCCGGTGTCTACAAGATCATCTGCACCCTGCACGAGCAGGAGATGAAGATGACCATCACCGTGCGCAAGAAGTGACGCGCGCTAGTTGACCTTCTCGAGGTCGACGACGAACGCGAGCGTCTCATTCGGGCCGATCGCCGGCGGGGAGCCCTGCTCCCCGTAGGCGAGCTCGCCCGGGATGACGAGCAGCCGGCGGCCGCCCTCCTTCATCCCGACGACGCCCTGGTCCCAGCCGGGGATGACCTGGCCGGCGCCGAGCGCGAACTCGAACGGCTCGCCGCGGTCCCAGCTGGCGTCGAACTCCTCTTCGCTGTTGAAGCCGACACCGACGTACTGGACGCTGACGGTGTCGCCCTCCTTGGCCTCGGCGCCGTCGCCCACGACGAGGTCCTTCTGGATGAGCTCGTCGGCCTGGGTGGTGGACGTGATCTCGACCTTCGGCTTCTTCTCGAGGTCCTCCGCGCCGCCGACGGTCACGCCGGTGTCGTCGTCGCCTTCGGCGGCCGGCGTCGTCGTGGTCTCCGCCGGCTCCTCCGGCGTGGTTACCGTGGCCGTCGTCTCCGTGGCGGTGGCCCCGGCATCACCGGAGCTCGAATCGTCGTCGTCGCCGCAGGCGGCGAGGCCGAACGTCAGCGCGGTCAGCGCGAGGATGAGGGCAAGCAGTCGAGACACGGCGAGCAGGCTAACGAACCGCGCACCTCGGCGAGGTGCGCGGCGCTGTCCCTACAGCGCGTCGTCGCGGCGTTCCTGCACGATGCAGCCGAGCCAGCCGAGGCCCTCGTAGGTCTCGTAGCCGGGCGTGCGGTGGAACCCGATGATGCGGTTGCCGTCGGTGTAGTACCCGCCCTCGCGACCGTCCTCGCGCAGCGGGAACCGCTCGGTGAGCAGCCCTTCGCCGCCGGTCGACGCGATCACGCGGTGGTTGGCGTCGAGGAGCATCGCCCGGGTGCGGGGGCGCTCTTCGTCGCTCAGCCGCAGGCCGTCGACGATGCCCTGTGCCTGCGGGCCCCACTCGAAAAAGATGCCAAGCGCGCCGATCGCCTCGCCGTGGGTCTCCCCACCGGTGCGGATCGCAGTCGCGTAGGTCGCGACAGGCTCGTTGTCCAGCCGGGCGTTGCGGGTGATGTCGTCGACGGCGAAGTCCTCGCCGCTGCGCGTGGCCATGGCCTGCTCGAACCAGGCCTCGCCGCTGACGTTCGTGCCGATGACCTGCGCGTAGCGGTCCGGCCGGCCGTGCGCGATGACGCGGCCGTTGCGGTCGGCGACCCACAGGTCGAGGTAGACCGTGTAGCTGCTGAGGATGACGCCGAGGCGGTGACAGGCGTAGTCGACCGCGCCGTCGGCGGTGGGGTCGGCGCAGACGTCGACGACCGCGGCGTCGGTGGCCCACCAGCGCACGTCGCAGCTGCGCTCGAAGAGGTTGCGGTCGATCAGCTCGACGGCGTACAGCGCGAGGTCGGTCGCGCGCTGGCCGGGGACGGACTCGACGAGGTCGCGGCCGAGACGGTCGATCTCACCGACGCGCGGCGCGAGTTCCTCGGAGAGCCCTTCGGACAGGGCCTTGACGTGACCGGCGACCTGGCCGACCTCCTCGGAGACCACCGAGAACGCGGCGCCCCGCTCACCCGCGTGGGCGGCCTGGATGCGGGCGTTGAGGGCCAGCATCTGGGTCTGGTTGGCGACGCGCTCGATCGCGCGCAGCTTCTCCGTCGCCAGTTCGCTGACCTCGTTGGCGAGGTGGACGACGCGCTGAGGCATGGGGGCGGGCTCCTTGTTCCCGGGGCAGACAGGTTGGGGTTAGGCGCCGAGGCCGGTGGTGCCGTCGGCCAGCAGGGTCTTCGTCGTCCAGCTTCCGACGCCGGTGCGGCGGATCGTCACGGTGCAGCCGATGCCGCACGACGCGGTCTTCATCGACGCGCCGCGGGGCGGCTGCGGAAAGGTCTTGCCACACACGCCACACGTCGGCATCGAGGCGCGGGAGCCACGACGCGCGCCGGCGCTGGCGCGGGGATTCGGAGGCGGGATGGTCATGGCCTCCTAGTCGGCCGGAGCGCCCGGCCCTGTAGTGGGGACCCACCACTCAACGGATGTTCGACGCAGTCCGCAGAACGCCCCTACCCGCCGCGCTTTCCACCATGTGGAAGACCCGCGCGTGAGGGGGTCCGTTCAAGCGGGTAGTGCGGAGGTCGACCAGCGACCGACGAGGTGACCGTCATGCCGCCACGGGGAGTCAAGAAGGGCACCAAACGCGCCCGCCAGTACGAGCACATCAAAGATTCGGCGCAGGACCAGGGTGCGTCCGAGTCGCGCGCCGAGGAGATCGCCGCGCGGACCGTGAACAAGGAGCGCGCACGCGCGGGCGAGTCTCGCCGGCGCTCGAAGACGTCGACGGACGACATGTCGTCGAGCCGTCGCGGCGGGCAGCGCTCCGGGACGAACCGGCCGAAGGGCCGGACCCGCGACCAGCTCTACGCCGAGGCGAAGAAGCTGAGCGTCCCCGGACGCTCCGCCATGACCAAGGAGGAGCTGCGGCGGGCGGTCGACGCGCGGAAGTAGCCCTCCGCGCGTCGCGCCCGGTCCGTCAGCTCAGGAGGACGAGCCGGCCTGCGCGCGGTCGGCGGCGGCGAGCACGCTCTGGCGGCCCTTGTGCCGGCGCTCGTAGTCGCGGACGGCCTTGCGGGTGTCGTCGTCGGCGTCGGCCAGCGCGCTGCGGATGTCGGTGGCCGTCTGCTCGTCGTAGCCGGCCCACGGCTGCGAGGTGCGCAGGTCGGACACGCGGTCGAGCACCGTGCTGCGGCCGTCGTGGCGGCGCTCGTAGCCGTCGACGATGCCGAGCTCGATCTGGCTCAGGTCGGTGAGCTTGCTGGTGATCTGATCGGCGGTGAGGTCGTCGTAGCCGCGGATCGGCAGGTCGTCCTTCGACGCGGTCAGGCCGCGGGCCTCACCTTCGACCTGGGCGGCGCCGGGTGCGCGGCGGGCCCCGCGCTTGGCCGCACCGCCGGCGCTCTGCGCCGCCGACTTGGTCGAGCGTGCCGCGCTGCGGGCGGCGTCGGCCGCGCCGGTGCGGGCCACCTCGTAGGACGGGTCGTCGTGCAGCTGCGCGTCGACCATGTGGTCCGTGAGCGTGGTGATGTGGTCGCTCAGGCGCTCGAGCATCTGCTCCTCGTCCTTGCGGATGGAGGCGGCGAGCTTCGCGGTGGTCGTGTCACCGACGCGCTCGGCGAGCCGCTCGATCGCCGTGTACGTCGCGATCTCCATGGCTTCGCTCGCCGCGGCGTCCTTGGCGTTCTTCAGCAGCTTCTCCTCGCCGCCGCTGCCGCGCAGCAGGACCAGCGGGGCACGACCGAGGCTCAGGGCCTGGCCGATCACGGACTGCGCAAGGCCGAAGCCCATGCGGACCGGGTCGCGGCGCAGGCCGAGCTCACGGGCACGTGACTGGACGCGCTCGGCGTGCTGCTCGGTCTGGCGCAGGTGGCGCTCGAGATCGGTGCGGTACGGACCCTTGGGGGTCATGGCGATCTGCGCCTGCAGGTCGCGCTGGAGGGTGACTTCGGTGGCGTGTGCTTCTTCGAGGTAGCGCAGGGTGGTGCGTCGGGCCTGGGACATCGGGGCCTCCCGGATCGGGGATCGGGTGCATCGGGGCGCGGCGCCGCGTTCGGCGGGCCGCTCGTGCTCCGCTACCCGGTGGGCGCGGCGGTCGAACCTGGCTTCGCGCGTCAGCTGCGCGGCGTGCGCAACGCGTCGTCGAACTCGTCGACCGTCAGCGCCGGGCCGGGGAGCGGGCCCGTCGCGGCCGCGGGGCGCAGCGAGTCGATGGCCAGCGCGAGTGGACGGCGCCAGGCGTCCGGGCGGATCGCCTCGGTGCTCTGGATAGCGGTGACGAGCATGAGCGTGAGCATGCCGATGTCTGTGTGCTTGACGTCGCTGCGCACGGCGCCGTCGCGCTGGGCGCGCTGGAGCAGCCGGTCGACCCGCGGGGCGAGGCGCTCGCGCGCCGACCGCACGCGGTCGAGCCCGCGTTCGGGGTGGTGGATGAGCTCGCGCAGGCCCCGGTCCTCGGCCTGCAGGGCGACCGAGCACTCCAGGAAGGTGCAGAGGGCCACCCACGCGTCGGGGGCCGCGAGCTGCTCGTCTGCGATCGCGACGATCTCCTCGATGCGCTCGTCGAAGAGCTGGTCCAGGAGTGCGTCCTTGTCGGCGAAACGCCGGTAGACCGTGCCGACGCCGACGCCGGCCTCCGCCGCCACGTCGTCCAGCGTCGCGCCGAGCCCGCGCTCGGAGAAGACGACGCGCGCGGCTTCGAGGATCCGCTGCCGGTTGCGCTCGGCGTCGGCCCGCAGCGGCTTGGCGGTATCCGGGGAGGCCATGGCTGGACGGTAGCACGAAAACGGAGGAGCAATCTCCAGTTCTGTGCTAGCGTGCCGATGTGAAGCGGAGAATGCATCTCCACTTCAACCCTCCAGACACCTCCCGGAGCCCATCTCCATGACCGACACGCACGCAGACCCCCACCACCACCGGCGCTGGGCCATCCTCGCCGTCCTCGGCCTGGCCCAGCTCATGGTCGTCCTCGACGCGACGATCGTGAACATCGCGCTGCCGTCCGCCCAGGCGGACCTGGCGTTCTCCGACGAGAACCGCCAGTGGATCATCACCTCGTACGCGCTGGCCTTCGGTGGTCTGCTGCTCCTCGGCGGCCGGCTGTCCGACCTCTTCGGGCGCAAGCGCATGTTCATCACCGGCCTGCTCGGCTTCGCCGTCGCGTCCGCCGTCGGTGGCCTGGCCGAGAGCTTCGGCGTCCTCGTCGCCGCGCGTGCCGGCCAGGGCGCCTTCGGTGCGCTCCTCGCGCCGGCCGCACTGTCGCTGCTGACCACGACGTTCACCGACCCCGGCGAGCGCCGCACCGCCTTCGGCGTCTACGGCGCGATCGCGGGTGCAGGAGGCGGCATCGGTCTCCTGCTCGGCGGCGTGCTCACCGAGTATCTGTCGTGGCGCTGGTGCCTGTACGTCAACCTGTTCGTCGCCATCCCGGCCGCGATCGCGGCGATGAGTCTGCTGCACCAGCAGGTCCCGGCCGACAAGCCGAAGCTCGACCTCGCCGGCACGGTCACCGCGACGGTCGGCCTCGTCGCGCTCGTCTACGGGTTCGCGCACGCCGAGAGCGACGGGTGGGGCGACACCGTGACGCTCGTCATGATCTTCGGCGGCCTCGGGCTGCTCGCGCTCTTCACCTGGCTGCAGACGCGGGTCGCCCATCCGCTGCTGCCGATGCGCGTCGTGCTCGACCGCGATCGCGGCGGGTCGTACCTCGCGGTCGGCATCGCGGGCGCGGGCATGTTCGGGGTCTTCCTCTTCCTGACCTACTACCTCCAGCAGACCCTCGGCTTCTCGCCGATCGAGAGCGGCATGGCGTTCCTGCCGATGATCGGCGCGGTCATGGTGTCGTCGACGCTGGCGACCACGAAGTTGCTGGCCCGCACGGGGCCGCGCCCGCTCGTCCCGAGCGGAATGCTGCTCGCGGCCCTCGCGATGATGCTCCTCACGGGTGTCGGCGTCGACTCGAGCTACGCGAGCGCCGTGCTGCCCGCGCTGCTGATCGCGGGCACCGGGTTCGGGCTGATCATCGCCCCGGCGATGGCGAGCGCGACGCTCGGCGTCGACGCCGGTGATGCGGGCATCGCCTCGGCGATGGTCAATACGACCCAGCAGATCGGCGGGTCGCTCGGCACCGCGCTGCTGAGCACCTTCGCGGCCACCGCGGCGAGCGACTACCTCACGAGCCGCCCGCCGAGCGCGGAGGTCGCGGCGGCCGCGGCCGTCGAGGGCTACATCGCCGCGTTCTGGTGGTCGGCGGGCATCTTCCTCGTCGGCGCCCTGGTGTGCGGGCTGCTCCTGCGGCCGGGCGTGCAGGAGGTCGACCCGGCGGCCGAGCCGGTGCTGGCGCACTGATCAGCGCAGCGAGTCGAGGCGGGCGCGCAGGAACGCGCGCTCGGCCTCGGCCGGGATGTGGCTGAGCGCGGCCTCGTAGGCGTCCGCCGCTTCGTCGAGACGGCCGGCGCGACGCAGGAGTTCGGCCCGGACGGCGGCGACGCGGCCCGGGTCGTGCGCCGGATGGCGGGCGCGCACCGCGTCGACCGCCTGCAGCCCGGCGTCCGGTCCGTCGCGCATGCCGACCGCGCCGGCGCGCGCCAGTTCGATCACGGGCGACGGACGCAGGTCGAGCAGGGTGCCGTAGAGCGCGACGATCTGCGCCCAGTCGGTGTCCTCGGCGTTCGGCGCCTGCGCATGCAGCGCGGCGATGCACGCCTGCACGAGATAGGGACCCCGCTCGCGGAGCGTCAGCGCGCGCTCGAGCAGGCCGTCCGCCTCGGCGATGCGGTCGCGGTCCCACCGGGTCCGGTCCTGCTCGTCGAGGAGGACCGCGATGCCGTCGTCGCCGGCACGGGTCTCGCGGCGCGCGTCGTGGAAGAGCATCAGCGCGGTGAGGCCCAGGGCCTCGGACGCGTCCGGGAGCAGGACGCACAGCACGCGCCCGAGCCGGATCGCGTCGTCGCAGAGGTTCGCGCGCACGCGCGGGGCGTCACCGCTGGCGGCGTAGCCCTCGTTGAAGACCAGGTAGACGACGCCGAGCACGCCGTCGAGCCGCTCGGCCAGGTGCTCGGGCGCGGGGACCTCGATGGGGATCCCGCTGTCGGCCAGCCGGCGCGTCGCGCGCACCAGGCGTTGAGCCATGGTCGACTCGGAGACGAGGAACGCCGCCGCGATCTCGGTGGTGGTCAGGCCCGCCACGGCCCGCAGGGTCAGCGCTATGCGGGCGTCGAGCGCCAGTGCCGGGTGGCAGCACGCGAACAGCAGCTCGAGGCGCTCGTCGGGCAGCGTGCCGTCGGCCGCGGTCACCGGCGCCGGGGTCTGCTCCAGCGCGGTCAGTGCGGCGTCGGACCGGTCATCACGGGCGCGGCGGCGCAGGCGGTCGACCGCGCGCCGCCGCGCGACGGTCAGCACCCATGCCGCCGGCTCGTCCGGCACGCCCGTCCGCGGCCACCCGGAGGAGGCCGCGGCGAGGGCGTCCTGAAGCGCGTCCTCGGCGAGGTCGAGGTCGCGGGTGGTGCGCACGAGCGACGCGATGATCCGCGCCCGGTCGTCGCGCACCAGCCGGTCGAGCGCCGC
>JAEMQS010000215.1 GCA_016463765.1 Solirubrobacteraceae bacterium
ACGAGGTCGGGCTCGGGGAAGTAGCGGTAGTCGTGCGCCTCCTCCTTCGAGCGCAGCGACGTGATCGCCTCGGTGCGCGGGTCGAAGTGCAGCGTCTCCTGCACGACCTGCTCGCCGTTGCGCAGGATCTCTTCCTGCCGCGCGACCTCGGCGCGGATGCCGCGCTCGATGAAGCGGAACGAGTTCATGTTCTTCAGCTCGGTCTTCGTGCCGAGCTCCGTCTCGCCCTTCGGCCGGATCGAGATGTTCGCGTCGCAGCGCAGCGAGCCCTCGTCCATGTTCACGTCGCTGACGCCCAGCTGGCGCAACGTGGTGCGCAGCAGCGTCAGCCATTCGCGCGCGTGCTCGGCCGACGTGACGTCCGGCTCGGTGACGATCTCCGCCAGGGGCGTGCCGCCGCGGTTGAAGTCGACGACCGACGCGTCCGACGCGTGGATCCGCCCGGACGCGCCGACGTGCACGAGCTTCGCGGCGTCCTCCTCGAGGTGCACGCGGTGGATGCGCACGTCGCCCAGCCGGCCGGGCCCGCAGAGCGGTTCGTCGTACTGACTGATCTGGTAGCCCTTGGGCAGGTCGGGATAGAAGTAGTTCTTGCGGTGGAAGATCGACCGCGGCGCGAGCTCGCACTCCAGCGCCATCCCGATGAGCAGGCCGTAGTGGATGGCCCGCGCGTTGGGCAGCGGCAGCGCCCCGGGCAGCCCGAGACAGCGCGGGCACGTGTGCACGTTCGGCGGGTCGCCGAAGCTCAGCTCGCAGCCGCAGAACATCTTGGTCCTCGTCTTCAGCTGGACGTGGATCTCCAGGCCGATGACGGGCTCGTACTCGACGGCGCTCATGCCGCCACCGCCCGCTGATCGAGACGCTCGAACCCGATGGCGGCCTCGAGGGCGTGCGCCGCGTCGAGCAGCCGGTTCTCGGCGAACGCGGGCGCCGCGAGCTGCAGGCCGGTCGGCAGGCCGTCGGCCAGGCCGTTCGGGATGCTGATCGCCGGGATGCCGGCCAGCGACATCGGGACGGTGCAGAAGTCGTTGAGGTACATGCTCAGCGGGTCGTCGGTCTTGGCCCCGAGCTCGAAGGCGACGTTCGGGCTCGTCGGGGTCACGATGAAGTCGAAGCGCTCGAACGCCGACGTGAAGTCCTCGGCGATCTTCGTGCGCACGCGCTGGGCCTTGCCGTAGTAGGCGTCGTAGTAGCCCGACGACAGCGCGTAGGTCCCGAGCATGATGCGGCGCTTGACCTCGGGGCCGAACCCGTCGTGGCGGGTCCGGGTGTACATGTCCATGAGCGTGTCGGCCTCGACGCGCTGCCCGTAGCGCACGCCGTCGAACCGCGCGAGGTTCGACGAGCACTCCGCCGGGGCGAGGATGTAGTAGGCGCTGAGGGCATGCGGCGCGTGCGGCAGCCGGCAGGGCTCGACCGTGGCGCCGAGCTCCTCGGCGAGCTTCAGGGACTGCTCGAACGCCTCGCGGACTCCGGGGTCGATGCCGTCGCCCGAGAGCTCCTCCGGAACGCCGAGGCGGATGCCGTCCAGCCGCTCGGCGGTCGGCAGGACGATGTCCTCGCGCAGCCCGACGCTCGTCATGTCGCGGGTGTCCGCGCCCTGGAGGTGGCGCAGCATGAGCGCGCTGTCGGCGACCGTGCGCGTGAGCGGCCCTGCCTGGTCCAGCGACGAGGCGAAGGCGATCATGCCGTAGCGGCTGATCGCGCCATACGTCGGCTTGAGGCCGACGATGCCGCAGAGCGCGGCGGGCTGCCGGATGGACCCGCCGGTGTCGGTGCCGAGCGCCCAGGGCGCGCTGCCGCCGGCCACCGCCGCGGCGCTGCCGCCCGAGGAGCCGCCGGGGACGCGGGTGCGGTCCCACGGGTTGAGGACCGGCCCGTAGCCGGAGTTCTCGTTGGACGAGCCCATGGCGAACTCGTCCTGGTTGGTCTTGCCCAGCACGGGTGAGCCCGCGTCGAGCAGGTGCTGCACGGACGTCGCGGTGTACGGCGGCCGGTAGCCCTCGAGGATGCGCGAGCCGGCCTGGCTCGGGATGCCCTCGGTGCAGAAGAGGTCCTTCACGGCGATCGGCACCCCGGCGAGCGGGGCGTCGCCGGCGGGAGCGTCCGCGGGTGCACCCTCGGCGACCCACGTGTAGGCGTTCAGCTCGTCGGCCGCCGCGCGCTCGCGGTACGCGTCGAACAGCTCGGCGGCGGACAACTCGCCCGCGCGGACAGCCTCCGCGGCCTGCACCGCGGTCAGGTCGGTGGGTGCGCTCATGACGCCTGCGGGCTCGGGACGAGGAAGCCGTCGTCGGCGACGGCCGGAGCGGGTGCGAGCGCGACGTCACGCGGCAGCGACGCCTCGGGCTCGTCGGGACGCAGCGCGTTCTCGACGGTCACGACGTGCGACGTGGGCGCGACGCCGTCGAGATCGAGCTCGGCGATCTTGTCGATGTGCCCGAGCACCTTCGACAGCTCGCCGGTCATGTGCTCGACCTCGTCCTCGGTCAGCTCCAGGCGCGCGAGGCGCGCGACATGGAGCACCTGCTCACGATCGATCAACGTCCATCTCCATCGGTCAGCGGTACGGGGCGGTCGACGCCCGGAAGGCTCAGCACGCGCTCGGTCTGCTCGCGCGAGAAGCGGCTGCTCGTGCGCTCGTCGCCGATCGAGATCCACGCGCCCACGAACATCATCAGCGTGAACACGAACCCCAGGTAGGCGCCGGGGAGCAGGTCGACGCTCGTGTCGTCGGCGCCCACGCCCAGGCCGGGCTGGAAGATCAGCCGCAGCGACACGCAGATCAGGGCGATGAACGTCGCCACGACGGCGACGGTCTGGATGCCGACCGGCGTGACGGGCGCGCGCTCGAACACCGTCGCCACGGCGAG
>JAEMQS010000216.1 GCA_016463765.1 Solirubrobacteraceae bacterium
GCGGCGGGGCGGCTGGGGAGAGGGGGCGGACGGGCGCCGCTGCCACCGGCGTCTTCTTCTGCTTGGCCTTCTGCTGCTTGGCCAGGCACTTCTTGTACGCAGAGGTCTGCTTCTTGCTCGCGCCCTTGCGCGGCTTCTTGCACACCACCTTCTTCGCCGGGGCCTTGCGCTTCGGCTTGGCCTTGGTCCTCCGGCGAGCTGACGTCGTCCCTGCCGCCACCCGTGCCGTCCTTCGTAGGAAGTCGGTAGGGATGGTGCGGCATCGCGAAACCGCGCTGGCCATCTGTCCGATCGGCGGGCGTGCGTCCAGAGGACGGCGGGGCCTCGTAGGCTGTGCGCCCGATGACCGACGCTCTCGCCTTCGCGGGGGTCTCACGTCAGGCCGAGCTGATCCGGGCCGGTGACGTGGACCCCGTCTCGCTCGTCGAACTCACGCTCGAGCGCATCGCGCGGATCGACCCGCAGCTCAACGCCTTTCGCGTCGTCTTCTCCGACCAGGCCCGGGTCGAGGCCGAGCGCGCCGCGGTGCGCGTGCGGCTGGGCGAGGAGCTCCCGCTGCTCGGCGTGCCGGTCGCGGTGAAGGACGACCTGGCGGTCGAGGGACAGGCGCGTACGCTCGGCTCGCGTGCGTACGGCGGGCCGGAGCCGGCCGACGCGCTGGCGGTTCGCCGGCTGCGCGAGGCGGGCGCGATCATCATCGGCATCACGCGGGTACCGGAGCTCTGCATCTGGCCCTTCACGGAAACACTTGCGGGCGGCATCACGCGCAACCCGTGGAACCTCGACCGCACGCCGGGCGGTTCCAGCGGCGGGTCGGGCGCGGCCGTGGCGGCGGGCCTCGTGGGCATGGCGACGGCGTCGGATGGCGCGGGCTCGATCCGCATTCCGGCGTCGTGGAACGGCCTGTTCGGCCTGAAGCCCACGCGCGACCTCGTGCCGACCGATCCGGCCGTCGCCCCCTGGCGCGGGTTGACGTCCTATGGCGTGCTGACGCGGACGGTCGCCGACACCGCGCTGGGCCTGGAGGTGATGAGCGGGACGTCGCTCGTCGCCGCGGCGCGCCAGCCGGTGCGCCCGCTGCGCATCGCGCTGTCGGTGCGGGCGCCCCTGCCGACGCCCGTGCCTGTCGATCCCGCGTGGCGCTATGCGGCGCAGTCGACCGGAGAGCTGCTGGAGAGCCTCGGCCACACCGTCGAGGAGCGCGAGGTGCGCGTCGGGCCGAAGACGGTGGCCGCTGTGGTGGCGCGCTACCTCACCGGGGTCGCCGACGACGCCGAGGCGATGGCGTTCCCCGATCGGCTCGAGCGGCGGACGCGCGGCATGGCGCGGCTCGGCGCCGGCGCCCGGCGGGTGCTGCCGCGCGTCGAGCGCTGGGACGCGGACGTCATGGCCGAGTGCAGCGCGGTGTTCGACGACTTCGACGTGCTGTTGACCCCGGCGCTCGCGCAGCCGCCCCAGGAGGTCGGCACGTGGGAGGGCATGGGGGCGCTCCGCACCCTCGAGGCCGCCACGCGGCGCGTGCCGTTCTCCCCGATGTGGAACGTGGCCGGGTTCCCGGCCGCGTCGGTCCCCGCCGGGCTCGACGGCGACGACCTGCCGCGCGCGGTCCAGCTCGTCGCACCAGCCGGGCAGGACGCGCTGCTGCTCGCCCTGTCCGCCCAGATCGAGGAGGCGCGGCCGTGGGCCGACGCACTGCCCCCGGTGCGATGAGCCCGCGTCCCGTCGCCCTGCGCGTGATTGCGTCCGAGGCCGCCCGCGCCGCGGGAGACGTGCTGCGCGAGCGCTTCGTCATGCGCGGCGAGCTCATGGTCCGGACGAAGTCGTCGTCGACCGACATGGTCTCCGAAGCCGACGAGGCCGCCGAGGCGGAGATCCGCCGCGTCCTCGGCGCCCGCCGCCCCGACGATGCCATCCTCGGCGAGGAGGGCGGGCGCACCGGCGACGGCGAGCTGGAGTGGGTCGTCGACCCGCTCGACGGCACGACGAACTTCCTCTACGGCATCCCCGCATGGTGCGTGAGCGTCGCGGTCCGTGACGCCGACGGCTGGCTCGCGGGCATCGTCTTCGACCCGATCCGCGACGAGGTCTTCGCCGCCGAGCGCGACGGCGCGGCGACGCTGAACGGCACGCCGCTGGTGCGCTCCGACGACCCCGAGCTGGCGTCGTCGCTGATCGGCACGGGCTTCGCCTACGACGCGTCGACGCGTGAACGCCAGGCCGCGGTCGTCGCGACCCTGCTGCCGCGCGCGCGGGACGTGCGCCGGGTGGGCGCCGCCGCACTGGACCTCGCGTGGACCGCGGCAGGTCGTCTGGACGGCTACTACGAGCGCGGCGTGAAGGTGTGGGACATCGCGGCGGGCTCGCTCATCTGCGAGCGCGCCGGGCTGGACGTCCGCACGCTGGAAGCCCGGGGCGACCTGCCCGACGGGCTGCTGGCCGCGCCGGCCGGGCTGGCCGACGCGCTGGCGTCGATCGTGGCCTGATCAGCCGCCGTGCACGGAGACGTGCTCGGGCGCGATCCGGAATCGCACGCGCTGCTCGCCGGGCTGGCGGAACGGGTACTCGTCCTGGCCGAGGTACTTCTTCGCGAGCTGGTTGATGTGCTCGTCGGCGGTCTCGTGATCCTCACCGGCGAGCCGGCCACGGATCATCGCGTAGCGGTACGGGTTCTCCTTGTCGGCGACGAGCAGCGTGATGCGCCCGTCGCGGCGGAGGTTGGCCGGCCACGCACGCCCCTCGGCGCTGTTGAGGTGCACCTCGTCGCCCTCGACGTCGACCCACACCAGCGCGGCGTGCGGCGAGCCGTCCTTGCGGATGGTGGACACGTGCGCGAAGTTCGGGGCTTCCAGCAGCTCGGTGGCCTG
>JAEMQS010000094.1 GCA_016463765.1 Solirubrobacteraceae bacterium
CGCCGGTGAGCTGCGTCTCCTGGGCGTCGAGCAACACGCCGACCTGCGGGCCGAGTCGGTCTTTGGGAATCGTGGTGACGTGGTCGCACTGCACCACCGACGGGCCGTCGAGCCCGTTCTCCGCGCCGACCGGCACCTCCGTCGACAGCCCGCGGATCGTCGTGGTGATCGGCGCGACCGTCACGGTCGCCACGTGCGGGCGGACGAGCTCGCGCGTGAGGACGAGCACCGGCCGCGCCTTGTCGAGCCGCGCGGTGTGGATCGGCCGCATCAGGCGAGGTCGACCGGCGTGCCGGCCAGGTGCTCGGCGAGATCGGTGAGATCGCGCTCGGGCGACGAGGCGGCGAGGATCTCGGCATCGCGCGCCGCCACCGCACGCCGCCGTTCGCGCTCGAGCGCGCGGGCGACGACCGCCGCCCGGCTCGGCTCGTCACCCGCCGCGACGAGGCCGTCGACAAACGCGACGAGCTCATCGGGAAGCCGCACAGCGATCTGCTTGCTCATCCCAAAACGGTACCACTATGGGATGCAGCCTCCCGCCCCGCGCTGAGCGTCCGAAAATGGTCGCCAGGACGACCACTATGTGACGCTCAGCGGGGTGCGGGTGCGAGCTACCGCTCGCTGATGTCGATCGTCTCCGTCTCGCCGTCGGAGAACCCGGTGCGGTCCACCGCGGAGATCCGCAGCGTCAGCTCGCCGTCACCCGAGCGGTCCAGCGCCCTGCGCGCCGCGCCGCCGAGCTTGAGCGAGAGGCTCACCGTCTTGCCCTGCGCGACGCGCACGGTCTTCGCGTACCGGTAGGTCTTCCCACCGATCTTGAAGGAGCCGCGGAGCTTGACCGTGCAGACGACCGCGCGGGAGCGGTCACACACGAACGTGCCGAGCGACACCGTGCCGGTCTTCGTCGAGACGAGCACCGCCTTGGGCAGCGTCGCGCGGCCGGGACCGATCTTCACGGACGCGTCTGCGTCGTCGCCGGCACCACCGCTGGGCGGGCCGCCGGGAGGCCCGGCGGGACCGGGCGGTCCGACGGGACCGGGCGGACCGACCGGCGGGTCGACCGGCGGTCCGGGCGGCAGTGCGGGCACGACCACGGTGATCGTGCTCGTCGCCGTCTGACCGGCCGAGTCCGTCACCGTCGCAACCACCGGGAGCGTCTTGCCCGCGTCGGCGGCGCCGGCCGTCCAGGTGAACTCGTACGGGCCGGCACCCTTCGTCGCGACCGGCACGCCGCCCACGGAGAGCGACACGGACTTCACGCCCAGGTCGTCCTTGGCGCGGACGATCGGCTCGATGGTCGAACCGACGGGAACCACGGTCGCGTCCACCGGATCGACGATGGCCGCCGTCGGGGCCGCGTCGGCCGGCTTCACCGGCACGACGAGCTCCGAGGGTGCCGCGGTGAGGAAGCCCGTCACCGTGACGCTCGGCGCGGGCACGACATCCGCATCCAGCCCGGAGATGCCGCCGCACGCACCCGTCGTCGCGGGGGTGATCGGACCGGTGTCGCAGTTGAACCAGTCACCGATCGACGGGACCGGCGAGCCGATGCGGACCGCCGTGTTGTCCGCGTTCGCGTTGAAGATCGCGTGGCCGTTGCGCGCATACGTGTTGCCCGAGAGCTTCAGCGCAGCGACGCCGGGGTTGCTCGGGTCGTCGCCGGTCCCCGCGTCCGTCAGCAGGACGCCGACGTTGGCCCGCAGGCCCGCCGTGTTCGTCGCGAACCGGTTGTCGGTGATCGTGCTGCCGGTCACCGCCCCACGCGCACCGGCGTGGTACCGGATGCCGACCTGGTTCTGCGACGCGCCGACGAACCGTCCCTTCACCCACGAGTTCTTCACGAACCCGTAGGTCAGGATGCCCGACCGCTCCAGGTTCAGCGGGTCGCCATCCGGGCCGCGCGCCGCGTCGAACAGGATGCCGCCGGACTGGTACCCGGTGACGAAGCTGTCCTCGACGGTGACGTCGCGGCGGATGGTCGCCTCGCTCGCGCCGACGAGCGAGTTCGTCTGCACGACGCCCCAGCCGTGGGGCTTGGCCAGCGGGTCCGCGGACTCCACGGTGTTCGGGAGGTAGAACGGGCCGATCTGCGAGTTCTTGATCTCGCCCGCCGTGTTGAAGAACGCCACGCCGGCCTCGGCGTAGACGTCCGGGGAGGTGACGGTCACGCCGGAGATCGACGTGAAGTTCTCGTTGCCGTCCGACGAGCCGTTGGACTGGCGCACGACGCTGATGACGTTGCCGCCGCCGTCACGCAGGAACGGCGCCGTGCCGGCCAGCGTGCCGCCGTCTTCGACGTCGGGCATGATCCAGACCTTGTCCGGACCGGCGCCCTTGAGCGTCAGCGGCTTGCTGATCGTCAGGCCGTTCTTCGAGCCGGCCTGCGAGGGGTTCTGCGTCGGGTTGTTCAGCGGCACCGAGCGCTCGCGGTAGATGCCGTCGCAGATGATGATGGTGTCCCAGGGGGCGGCCTGGTCGATCGCGGACTGAATCGACGTGTAGGACGCGTTGGGACACTGAGCCTTGTCGTCATCGACCGTGATGGTCGATGCCGACGCGCTGGCTGGCGCGGCCATGAGGGCCAGCGTCACGCAGAGCGCGTGGCGGAGTGTGGGCTGTGCCATGTGGAGCGGGTACCTCGTTGAGAAGGGATGAGCCACGGCCGGAACGGACGTGGAACCGGTGGCGTGGGGACTCGGGACACGCCTCTCGCCCGCTGCGTCGGCACCCGCAGTCGGTCGGCGACGGACCGTATTCGAGAGCGAACCCAAGTGGATTCGACAACCAGTCCAGTCCTACCCCCGCCAGGTTTTGACGTTCGGTCCTATCCGGACCAACCTCCGCTTGCCTAGGGTTCCGCTGGCTCGTGCCCCCAGGGGCCGCAGCGTCCTTCCCGTACTCGGCGGGGAGGCGCTCCGCATGGCGTAGGACCGTCACGGCGAGCCAGAGAAGTACGACGCGCAGACTTCGCCGGCACGCGGGTCCGTGGAGTGCTCCACCGTTCCACACCCCACCCCGGAGATCCGGTGAAGACCACAGACACCCCAGGTTCGCGGCTCCGAGCGCTGCCACTCTTGCTGCTGCTCGGCGCCCTGTTCGCCCTTGTCCCCTCGGCCGCCCAGGCCCAGGACCCCGCCCCCGATCCCATGGATCGCGGCGGCTACAGCGTCACGACGCTCGACCCGTTCACCGCGGGCACGTTCAACATCCAGGAGCCGAACGCCGCCGGCGGCGCGGCCACCGGCTCGGCCGCCGCGGTCACGCTCCAGCTGCGCGGCTCGCTCTACTACCCGACGAACCGCACGTCGCCCTCCCCGGTGATCGTGCTCGTCCACGGCAACCACGGAAGCTGCGACACGGGCAGCGCCCCGAACTGCACCGCGTTCAAGCGCAACGACCGCGGCTACGCCTACATGGCCGAGAACCTCGCCACGTGGGGCTACACGGTGCTGTCGCTCGACCAGGACCAGCTCATGGCCTTCCAGGACGGCCAGCAGGGCAAGGGCATGCATCAGCGCCGCCTGCTCATCGCGGCCGCGCTGGACATGCTCGACAAGGCGAACACCGCCCCGCTCCCCGACGAGGGCGCGAACGGCATCAACGACCGCCTCGTCGGCAAGCTCGACATGACGCGCATCGGCATGATGGGCCACTCCCGCGGCGGTGACGCGGTGACGAGCTTCATCGACTACAACCGCACCCGGCCCGCGCCCGGCAAGCGCTACCCGCTGCGTGGCGTCATCAACCTGGCCGGCGTGGACTACGAGCGGCGCGCGCCCTACGGCGTGCCGTACCTCTCGATCCTGCCGCACTGCGACGGCGACGTCTCCAACCTGCAGGCCGCCCGGAACTTCGAGCGCGGCCAGTACATCAAGGACGGGGACCCGTTCCCGAAGATCCAGTTCTCCATCCACGGCACGAATCACAACTGGTACAACAGCGTCTGGTCCGCCGACGGCGAGGATTCGAACACCGGCGACGCCGCGTGCTCCATCGCGTCGCCGAACAACATCCGCCTGTCCGGTGGCCTGAGCAACCGGCCGGCGACCGGCAACCCCGGCCCGGATGACGGCTGGGTGGACGGCGGCACGTACACCCGGACGAACCGTGGCTCGGGCGACCCCGCGCTCATGGGCGACCAGGAGAAGATCGGCCTGGCGACGATGAACGCGTTCTTCCGCCGCTACGTCGGCGGTGAGGCCGGCTTCGACCAGTACATGACCGGCGAGCGCACCGCGACGAACGCGGCGAGCCTGCCGGTGTCCGAGGCGGCGTGCCCGTCGCAGATCATCACCGGCCCGCCGCGGGAGACCTCGCCCGGATCCGGCGAGTTCACCACCCGCGGCACGAACGGCCCGCGGATGGCCTGCAAGGAGCGCATGCTGACGAACTACTTCGCACCCGCGGCGGAGCGGCTCGACGTCATCGCGCCGGGCAACGACAACGCGCTGACCGAGAGCGCGCTGGGCACGTCCATCACCGGCAGCGGGTTCGCGAACCCGTACCTGCCCACCGGCGGCGTGCAGCCGCCCCCGCCGACGACGGCCGGCGGCTTTGACTGGTGCAACCCCGAGCCGGATCACTTCCAGCTCGGCCAGGTCGGCCTGAACGGCTATCCGACCGCGGAGAAGGGCTGCCCGCTGCCGGCGATCGGCACGCTCGGCGGCCAGGACGGCGTCCGCGAGCGCGGCCCGGTCAACCAGTCCTACGGTCTCCAGCTCGCGCTGGCGTGGGAGAAGCCTGCGGCCATCGGGACGAAGATCCCGTCGGCCAACGGCGACGTGACGGCGTTCAAGTCGCTGACGATGGCGGCGGCCGTGAACTACTTCGACCCCCGGAACCCCGCACGTGGGGCCGAGGGCGAGTGGAACCCGGCGGCGACCACGCAGGACTTCACCGTCGCGCTGACCGACGCGTCCGGCAAGGAGGCCACGGTGGCCGCCGGCGAGCAGCGCTACGGCAACGCCCTGCACCCGACGATCGGCACCACGAGCAGCAAGGTGCACATCATCCTCAACCAGATCCGGATCCCGCTCGCGGATTTCGCGGCGCAGGGCCTGGACCTGACGAAGGTGCGCAAGCTCGAGCTGCGCTTCGGCGAGGCGGGCAAGCCGGCCACGGGCTCGATCCAGCTCTCGGACGTCCGCTTCCAGGAGGCGGTGAGCGGGCCGTCGGTGTTCGTCGACACGCTCGCCTCTGACGGGGCGGCGCCGAAGGCCGGCACCGACGGTGTCACCGCGCAGAGCGTGCTCGACGCGATCGAGCCGGCGAAGCCGTCGGCGAAGCTGCCCGACGTGCTGCCGATCGCGGCCAACGCGACGTGCACGCCGAGCGTGAAGCTCAAGGCCAAGAGCACCAAGGGCGGCAAGCTCGCGTTCTCGGGCACGACGGCGACAACGTGTGGCAAGGCCGTGAAGTCGGTCCAGCTGCGCATCGCGAAGGCCGCCGGCAAGGGCAAGGTCCGGTTCGTCAAGGCGAACGGGACGCTCACCAAGCCGATGGCCGCCTCGACGAAGGCGACCGTGGTGGCCAAGGGCACCACGTCCTGGAAGCTCCTGACCAAGGGCAAGGTCGCCAAGGGCACCTACACCGTGGCGGTGACGGCGATCGACGCCGCCGGCGCCACGAAGACGACCACGACGAAGGTCACGGTCAAGTAGGTCCCCACCATCTGCCGACGACGCGCCGGGATCCTGGAGGTCCCGGCGCGTCCGGCCGATGATCCTGAGCGTGAGCCCTGACGCCCCCGCCCAGGACCAGCGCTACGCGCTGTCCGAGATCCTCGGTGCCCTGACCCACGCGCTCGACATCACCGAGGGCCAGCCGCCCGGCCACGCGCTGCGCAGCTGCCTCATCGGCATGCGCCTGGCGGAGGTCATCGACCTCCCCGAGCACGACCGCTCCGCCCTCTTCTACGCCCTGCTCATGAAGGACGCGGGCTGCTCGGCCAACGCCTCCCGGATGGCCGAGATCTTCTCCACGGACGACCTCGAGCTCAAGCGCACGAGCAAGTTCCTGGACACCGACGACACGAAGGCCGAACGTCGCTGGGCGATCACGTCGGCGGGCCGCGGCCGGGGCATCTCCGGCCGCCTGAAGGCCATCATCGAACTCGCGCGCACCGGAGCCTTCGCCGACGACCTGTTCGCCGCCCGTTGTGAGCGCGGCGCGGAGATCGCCCGGATGCTCGAGCTGCCGGAGGCCTCGGCGCAGGCGATCCGCGCACTCGACGAGCACTGGAACGGCGGCGGACGGCCGAGCGGCCGCAGCGGCGACGAGATCCCGCTGCTCGGCCGCATCCTCTGCCTCTCCCAGACCGTCGAGGTCTTCTGTGCCGCCGCGGGTCCGTACGAGGCGATCGAGATTGCGACCGCCCGTCGCGGCACCTGGTTCGACCCCGACCTCGTCGACGCGCTGACGTCGCTGCCGATCGGCGACTCCCTGTGGGCGTCACTGGTCGAGGACGACCCCGCGGGCTCGGTCGCCGAGCACGATCCGGGCGACCGGATGGTCACCGCCGACGACGCGCAGCTCGACCGCATCGCCGAAGCGTTCTCGCGCGTCATCGACGCGAAGTCCCCGTACACGTTCAACCACTCCTCGCGCGTCGCGGACGTCACCGTGGGGATCGCGCGGCAGTCGGGCATCGACGGGAACCGCCTCCGGGACCTGCGCCGCGCCGCGCTGCTGCACGACATCGGCAAGCTCGCGGTCTCCAACGCGATCCTCGACAAGCCGGGCAAGCTCACCGATGAGGAGTTCGACGCGATCAAGGAGCACCCGCGGCAGACCTACGCGATCCTCTCGCGCGCCGCGTGTTTCTCGCCGATCGCCGAGCTGGCCGCCAACCACCATGAGAAGCTCGACGGCAGCGGCTACCACCGCGGCATCGGCGCCCAGCAGATGACGCCGGACATGCGGATCCTCGCCGTCGCCGACATCTACGAGGCGCTCACCGCGAACCGCCCGTACCGCGACGGCATGCCGTTGGAGAAGGCGATGGGGATCATCGCCTCCGACGTCCCACACAAGCTCGACGCGGACGCCTTCGCCGCCCTGCAGGCGTGGGTGCAGACCGACGATCCCGCGGTGCTCCCCGGCCGGGCGGCCGATGTCGTACCGATCTCCCTGCCCGTCCCCGCCGAGCAGCGCCGAGCAGCGTAGGCGCCGGGTCGCGCCGGGCTGCCGGCCGGGCGTCACGGGTCGATGATCTGCAGCGTCCCCGCCTTGCGCGCGGCCACGTACACCCGGCCCGTCCGCGTGTTGACCGCCACCGAATCGGGCTGGCGTGCCGTCGGCAGCCGGCGGACGATCGCGGGCCGGTCACCCAGCCGGACCTCGGCGACCTCGTTGCGCTCGGTCAGCGTGACCCAGAGCCGCCCGCGCTCGGGGTCGACGGCCAGGCCCAGAGGTGTGCCGTCCAGCGGGACGCGGGCGATCCACTTCTTGCGCGGGACGGTCTCGTAGACGATGAGCTGCCTGCCCCGGGTGTCCGCGATGTACAGCCGCCCGTCGGGGTCGGCGACGACGTGCGACGGGCCGAGCCCGGCGCTCTGGGCCCCCTGGCCGACAAGGTCCTCGCGGTCGAACAGCTCGACGGTGTACGCCCGCACCGCGGTGACCGCCAGGGCATCGCCGACCGCGGTCACACCACCCGGCTGCGCGTCGACGGGGACCTGGCGGACGAGCCGGCCGTCGCGGACCTCCGAGAGCGTGGAGCCGTACTCGTCCGCGGTGAAGATCGAGCCGTCGAGGTACGCGGCGTCGTGCGGGAACGACCCGACGCGGGTCGTGCGGACGTCGCCCTCGCCGACGGGCACCTCGGCGATCCGGTCGGCGGTCTCCAGCGGGACGAGGAACGGCCCGCCGGGCCGTGCGAGCTCGACGTGCCGCGCGGTCCCGGGCAGCCCGACGGTGCGCACCGTCCGGCCGGTCTCGCCGTCGAGCAGCAGCAGCCGGCCGGGGTCCTCGACCGCGACCGCGACGATCCCGGACTCCGGGTCGACTGCGACACCTTCCGGTTCCACACCGACACGCACGACGCGGCCCGCCGGCGTCTCGGTGGGCTCCGGCGCCGCGCGCGGCTCGGCGGCCCGTGGCGGGTAGGGCTGCGCGGTGCCGGCGCCCTGGCCGCCCCGCTCGGTGTCGGGCTCCTCGGCGTCGTCGCCGCAGCCGGCGAGGAAGAGTGCCGCCGCCGAGACCAGCGCAGCGCATCGTGCCGAGGCGGCCATGCGAGCGAGGGTATCGGTCAGTCGAGCAGACCCGGTCAACTATGCGCGCACGACCTGCGACCCGCCCGTGATCCCGTCCTCGCCGGTGTCGGTGAACCGCACCCACGCCTTGTTCGTCCCGTCGTAGTCGGGCGCCCACAGGATGAGCGTCGCCGGGCGGTCCCACACCGTGACCGCCTCGTCGCCCTCGGGGTCGAGGCCCCGCCAGATGCGGATGAACGGGTTGTGCTCCCACTCCTCGCCGGCGGTCGTCGGCAGCGTGTGGCCCGGGTGCAGCACCGTCTCGGCCGGGAGCTGCGCCAGCCGCATCGACGCGGCCTTCTGGTCGGCGTAGCCCGTGTTCGCGGGCGCGAAGTTCCCGCCGACGGTGCCCTTGAAGATCGTGTCGGCGGTGAACGCGTCGGTGCCGTTGACGACGTACACGAGCTGCCCGGCGCAGTGCCCCTCGCTGAGCAGCGGCTCGATCCGCAGGCCGCCGAACTCCAGGACGTCGCCCTCGTCGATCTCGTGCTCGGCGTTCAGGCCCTCGACCGCCGCGTTCGTGATCGCGTGCGTGTAGACGGGCGCACCGAAGGCGTCGCGGTAGTCGACGATCGCCTCGACGTGGTCGGCGTGCTGGTGGGTGACGAGGATCGCGTCCACGGTCACGCCCAGCTCCTCGGCCCGGTCGATGAGCGGCTTGGCGATGCCGTTGCCGTCGATGACGACCGCGTGGCCGCCCTCGGCGTCCGCGACGAGGTAGGAGTTCGACGTCCAGCCGGGCGCCTCGGTGCGTTCGATGATCAGAGCCATCAGAAGGTCACCACGCTGCGAATGCCGTCCTGGTGATGCATGAGATCGAACCCCTTGTTGATGTCGTCGAGCGAGATGCGGTGCGAGATGAACGCGTCCGCGTCGATGTCGCCCGCCAGGTAGCGGTCGACGAGCTCCGGGACCTGGTCCCTGCCCTTCACGCCGCCGAACGACGCACCCATGACGGTGCGGCCGGTGATCAGGTAGCGCGGGACGATGTCCAGCGTCTCCCCCTTGCCCGCCACGCCGGTGACGCAGCACACGCCCCAGCCCATGCGGGCGGACTCGACGGCCTGGCGCATGACGCCCACCAGGCCGGTCGCCTCGAAGGTGAAGTCCGCGCCGTAGCCGTCGGTCTCGGCCAGGATGCGGTCGACGATGTCGTCGCTCGCGACCCAGCCGTCGGTCGCGCCGTGGTGCTTGGCCAGCTCCAGGCGGTCCTCGCTCAGATCGACGCAGATGATCCGCTCGGCGCCCTGCAGCCGGGCGCCCGCGACGGCGCCGAGGCCGACCATGCCCGCCCCGAAGACCACGGCGGTCGACCCTTCCCAGACCTGCGCGCGGTACATCGCGGCGCCCAGCCCGGTCGACAACCCGCAGGCGAAGAGCGCGGCGGTCTCCAACGGCGCGTCCTTGCTCACCTTCGCCAGCGAGAACTCCGAGACCACCGTGGCCTCGGCGAACGTCGAGCAGCCCATGAAGTGGCGGATGGGCTCACCGTCACGCGACAGGCGGGCCGTGCCGTCGGGCAGGTAGCCCTGGTTCTGCTGCTCGCGGATCGCCACGCAGATGTTCGTGCGGCCCGAGCGGCAGTTCACGCACTGGCCGCACTGCGGGCTGAAGAGCGTGACGACGTGGTCGCCGGGCGCCACGGACATCACGCCCTCGCCGACGGCCTCGACCACGCCCGCGCCCTCGTGCCCGAGGACGCAGGGCGCGTAGCCCGACGGGTCCACCCCCGACGCGCTGTACATGTCGGTGTGGCAGACCCCGCAGGCGTGCAGCCGGACGAGCACCTCACCCGCCTTCGGCCCGGCCAGGTCCAGCGTCGTGACCTGCAGCGGCTGGGCGAACTCCTCGAGAACGGCGGCACGGATCTCCATGCCCGCAGCGTACCCGTCGCACCCCGCCGCACGACGCCATAACGGAAAGGCCTCAGGCTCACGTCGAGCCTGAGGCCTGCCATTCAGACGTCCGCGGTCTCGCGGACTTCCGGCACCGGCTGGGGGACCGGCTCCCGTGTGGGCTCCATAACGTCGCCCGCGCCGTGGTCCACCTCAGGCAGCCACTGCAGCCACTTCGGGAGGTACCAGTTGGCCTCCCCCAGCAGCTGCATGACCGCCGGGAGCAGGACGCCGCGGACGATCGTGGCGTCGAGCAGGATGGCCACGGCCAGGCCGACGCCCATCTGCTTCATCTCGATCATCGAGAGCGACCCGAAGATCGAGAAGACGGCGACCATGACCACCGCGGCGCTCGTCACGACGCCCGCGGTGGAGCGGATGCCGGACGAGATCGCCTCCTTCGTGCTCATCCCCGCGTCGCGCGCCTCCTTGATCCGGCTCAGGATGAACACGTGGTAGTCCATCGAGAGCCCGAAGAGGATCACGAACAGGAAGATGGGCAGCCAGCTGGTCACCGCGCCCGGCGCGTCGAAGCCGAGCAGGCCCTCGAGGTTGCCGAACTGGAAGACCCACACCAGCGCGCCGTACGCGGCCGCCACGCTGAGCAGGTTCATCGCGATGCCGGTCAGCGGGATGACCACCGAGCGGAAGGTGACCATGAGCAGGAGGAACGCGAGCGTCAGCACGAACGCGAACACCAGTGGGGCCGCTCCGCGCATGCGGTCGCTCCAGTCCTCCGAGCCGGCCGTGAAGCCGGTGACCTCGCCCGTCAGGCCCGCCTCGCCGAGCGTCGCGGGGATGATGTCCTCGCGCAGCGCGGCCAGTCCGTCGAGTGACGCGTCGTCCGACCCGTCGCCCTTCATCGGGATCGTGACGGCTGCGACCTGGCCGTTGTCGGCGACCGTGACGTCGGCGCCCGTCCCGAACAGCCCGGTGGCCTCCGCGTCGTCGACCATCCGGTCGATCGCCGCGGTGACCTCGGGGGCGTTGACGTCCTCGGCCTGCACCGCGACCACCGCCGGGATCGGCTCACCCGGGAACGCCTCCTGGATGCGGTCATAGGTCTGCATCACCGGCAGCGAGCGCGGCAGCGTGTCGAGCCCGCTCGTGGCGGTCTTCATCTGCAGCGCGGGCA
>JAEMQS010000217.1 GCA_016463765.1 Solirubrobacteraceae bacterium
ACCTGGATCGTCTCCTTCGACTGCCCCGGCAGGACGCCGACGACGGTGTTGGCCTGCACCTCGTCGCGGGAGCCCTCCAGCGTCAGCCGGCCGGGGGCCTTCCCGCGACCGGCCCGGACGAGCGACCGGACCTGGGCCCCGTCGGTCTTCGTGACCCAGACCCCCGGGACGCTGACGTTCAGCCGGCGGTAGTACTCGTTGAGGTACTTGTTCGAGTCGTAGTAGTCGGACAGGACGCCGATGAAGCCGACCGCCCCGCGGGCCTTGACCTGCTTGAGGACGTCGGTGTAGCTCGTGATGTACGGGTTGGCCTGCTTGAGCGCCGTGCCGTCCTTCAGGAGGGTGAGCCGCGGGTCGTACAGGAACTCGGCGCCGAGCCCGAGGGCCATCAGGGGGGTGTAGAACCGCAGGTTGAACAGCACGATCTTGCCGCGCACGTCGACGCGGCGGAACTGGTCGCTCAAGCCGTCGCCGACGTCGACGACCTCGGCCTGAGTGCCGCCCGGGTCGGTGGCGAACGGCCCGGTGTCCGTCGCGCTCTCCGTGAACGAGTGCCATGAGGGGAATGCGTCGATCGTCTGCCCACCGACCTCCAGGCCCCAGCGATGCGGTCGCCACAGGTACGACGTCGCGTGCTCCTGCCAGGCGTCGAGGCCGTAGGACTCCAGCGTGCGCTCGACGTAGTCGGCGGCCGCCTTGCCTTCAGGGGTGCCGGTCATCCGCGCGCCGAACGCCGCGACCTCCGCGGTGGTGTTGTAGATCTCGTCGGTGCTGGGCACCTCGGGGGGCGCCGCGCCGGCCGGGAGGACCGGGAGCAGGCAGAACGCGGTGAGCAGAGCTAGGGACAGTCGACGCATGGGCAACACCCTAGATTCGGGTCAACTGTGGGGGTCCCCATCGGGCCGGGCGAGAGATTGTGGGTTTCCACACCCTCCGCGGGCCTACGTTGCCGCGCATGTCCCGACGTCTGCCGTTCTCCCTTCTGGCGATCCTCTGCTCCGCGCTGATCGGCGCACCCACCGCCCACGCGGCAACGCCGCCCTCGGGCCCCGCCGGCGATGCGTTCTACACCCCGGTGGCCGAGCAGGTGCCGGGCCCGGAGGGCACGATCATCTGGGCGCGTCCGGCCAGCGGTCTGGCAGCTGCACCGAGCGCGGCGCGGACCACCCTCATCCTGCACCGGATGCGCGGCGTCGCCGGCACGCCCGTCGCCGTCTCCGGCACCGTGGTCATGCCCAAGGGCACCCCGCCGGCCGGCGGGTGGCCGGTCGTCGCCTACAACCACATGACGACCGGTGGCGGCGGTCCCTGCGGTCCGAGCAACATCCGCGAGGGCGACAGCGAACGGCGGCGCAAGCACGAGGACGCCCGGCTGGTCTCGCGACTCCTCGCGCGCGGCATCGCCGTCGTCCGCAGCGACTACGAGGGCATCGAGACCCCGGGGCCGCACCCATACTTCATCAGCGACTCGCTGGCCCGCTCGACGATCATGATGGTGCGCGCCGCTCGCGCACTCGAGCCCGACCTGTCCCGCACATGGGCGACCATCGGGCACTCCGAGGGCGCCGCCGCCTCGCTCTGGGCGACCCACCATGCCCGTGAGCTCGCCCCCGACCTCGACCTGCGGGCGGTCGCAGCGCTCACGCCGCCGCTGACCACGCGCGAGTCGCTCGATCTCGCACAGCAGATCCCGGTGCGCATCCCGGGTCTCGGCGGCCTGGCCCCGCTCGGGGCCCTCGTGCTCACCGGCCTCGGCTCGGCCAACCCCGAGTTCGACGAGATCCTGCGCAACGGCGGGCTGAGCGCGCGCGCCACGTCCCTCCTCGGCGACATCGAGACCCGCTGCCTGACGACGCTCGGCCGCGGGGACTCGTGGGGCGGCCTCATCCCCTCCCGGATCCTGGGACCGCGCGGGGCCGAACTCAAGCGCATCGGCTACCCGCTCATCGACGCGCACAGCCCGCTGCGCGCGGACATCGGCAACGTGCCGCTCCGGCTCGAAGCGGGAGGCCTCGACCTCATCACGCCCGCCCAGTCGATCCTGAACTGGGCGCGGCGGCTGCGCACCAGCGGCAAGGACGTGACGTTCACGCTGCACCCGCTCGGGACCCACTCCTCGATGCTCGAGGACGGGGTCGCGATGTCCCGACTGGCCGACTGGACCGCCGCGCGACTGCGCTGAGCGCGGGCTGCGAGCAGCCCGCGCAGTTCAGGCCTGCGGCTTGTTCTCCTCGTCCGTGCCCGCGGTCAGCTTGCCGAGTGCGCCGCCGAGGTTGCCGAGCGCCTGGTTGAACTCGCTCGGGATGATGAAGATCTTGTTCGCCGATCCCTGCGCGAGCTGCGGGAGCATCTGCAGGTACTGGTAGCTCAGGAGCTCCTGGTCGGGCTTGCCCTGGTGGATCGCGTCGAAGACCTGGCCGATCGCCTTGGACTCACCCTCGGCCCGGAGGATCGCGGCCTCCTTGGCGCCCTGCGCCTTGAGGACGGCCGACTCCTTCTCGCCCTGGGCGGTGAGGATCTGCGACTGCTTGACGCCCTCGGCGGTGAGGATCGCGGCGCGACGGTCGCGCTCGGCGCGCATCTGCTTCTCCATCGCCTCCTGGATCGTGCCGGGCGGGTCGATCGCCTTGATCTCCACGGTGTTGACCCGGATGCCCCAGCGCCCGGTGGCGGCGTCCAGCACGGACCGCAGCGCGTTGTTCACCGAGTCACGGCTGGTCAGCGTCTCCTCGAGCGTCATGCCGCCGACCACGTTGCGCAGCGTCGTGATCGTGAGCTGCTCGATGGCCTGCAGCGGGTTGGCCACCTCGTACGTCACGGACTTCGGATCGGTGATCGTGAAGTACAGGACCGTGTCGA
>JAEMQS010000218.1 GCA_016463765.1 Solirubrobacteraceae bacterium
CGCCTCGCCGAGCAGGTTCTGCGCGCCACGGACTTCCTCGATCAGGCCGAATCGACGGACATGACGGAAACCATCATCAAGTTGAACTCGCAGCAGTCGATCTACCAGGCTGCCCTCAGTTCCGGCGCGAACATCATCCAGCCTTCCCTCATGGACTTCCTGCGATGACGACCGCGCACCCCGATCACGGAGGTCCCATGCAGGCACTCGTGCTGGAGAGCACGCGTTTCGGTCAACTCGAGATTCCCGCCGAGGCGGCGCTCGACTTCCCCAACGGGCTCATCGGCCTGGGGGGTCATCGCTACGCGCTGCTGGCGCGCAGCGACGAGAGCGCCTTCATCTGGCTGCACTCCCTCGAGGACCCGGCGCTTGCGATCCCCGTCACCGTGCCGTGGCGGTTCTTCCCCGAATACGAGGTGGAGCTGTCCGACGACGAGGCGGAACGTCTCGGCGTCACGGACCCCGAGGACACGCAGGTCTACGTGACCGTGCGCGCCGCCGACACGCTCGACGATTTCAGCGCGAACCTCCGCGCTCCGATCCTCGTCGTGGAAGGCCGCGGCTTCCAGGTCATCAACCAGGCGAAGGACGCCCCGGTTCGATGCCCCCTGTTCAAGCCCGGCATGTCCCCCGGCTCGGAGGAGCAGGCCGCCTAGGGCGCCGCTCTTTTCCAAGGAGGAATCCCCCAATGCTCATCATCACACGACGACCCGGCGAGAAGATCATGCTCGGCGACGACGTTGTCATCGAAGTGATGGAGGTCAGCGGCAACAGCGTGCGAATCGGCATCGCTGCGCCGCGGTCAGTCCCGGTCTACCGCGAGGAGATCTGGGCCGCAGTGAAGGAAGAAAACGCGGCTGCTGCGTCTGTCGACGTCACGCAGCTGCCCGACGACGTACCCGTGGTAGCGGGCAAAGCGAACCGCCGCTAAGGACGGCAAGGAGGAAGCAACGGATGGCTCTACGGATCCAGAACAATATTGAGGCCCTGGGCGCGCATCGCTCGCTCCAGGAGACCAATACGCATTTGACCAAGTCGATGTCCCGCCTGTCGAGCGGTTTCCGGATCAATTCCGGCGCCGACGACGCCGCAGGACTCGCGATCTCCGAACGTATGCGCGGCCAGGTCCGCGGCGTGTCGCAGGCCATGCGAAATGCGCAGGACGGCATCTCGATGGTGCAGACCACCGAGGGCGCCATGTCCGAGGTGCACAGCATGCTCCAGCGCGTTCGCGAACTCGCTGTGCAGTACAAGAACGGCAGCCTGAGCGCCAATGACCGGACCGCAATTCAGTCGGAGGTCAACCAGCTCGCGAGTGAGATCGAGCGGATCGGCAATCAGACGAACTTCAACGGCGTGTGCCTGCTGAATCAGGCCACGTCGGTGACGTTCCAGGTCGGCGCCAACGACGGCGAGTCGATCTCCGTTCCGACCATCTCGCTGACCGGCTCCCTCGGGACGTCGTGGTTCTCGCTGACGGCAGCGGGCGCCAACGACATCTCCGAGATCGACGCGGCGATCAACGTGCTGAGCTCGCAGCGCGCGACGTTCGGCTCGGTGCAGAACCGGTTCGAGCACCTGCTGAACAGCCTCGGGGCGTACCACGAGAACCTGGTCAGCGCGGAGTCGCGGATCCGTGACCTCGACATGGCCGAGGGCATGGTCGACATGACCCGTTACCAGGTCCTCCAGCAGGCCGGCACGGCCATGCTGGCGCAGGCCAACCAGTCCAACCAGGGCGTGCTCTCACTCCTACAGGGCTAGCCGTAATGGCCTAGCGGCCAGTACGGCCGGGAAGAACGGCCTGGCGGCCGTTTTCCCATCGACTAGCGGGCCGTCCCTCGGGGCGGCCCGTCGTCGTTCTAGGTGGTCAACGACCAGAGCTCGCCCGTGAGGATCCGCTCCTCACGGACCCGGCCGGCCAGGCGCAGCTGCCACAACTGCGCCTGCACCGCGGGGAGCCCGAGCTCACAGACCGCCGCGATCTCGACCGCCGCCATGCGCCGGTGCAGCGCCAGCGCGTCGGGAACCGCCGGCGGCGGCGCGGGCTGCTCGTCGCCGGCCAGTGCCAGCAGGGCATCGCCGTCGACGTCGTCGTAGACCCCGCCGTCGCCGATCAGGAAGCTCGGGAACGGCAGCCGCCCGGACGCGTTGTGGTGCTCGGGCCGGGTCTCGCGCGCGAACGCCATGTCCGCGGCGAACGCCTCCTCGACCTCGGTCGACACCACGTCGGCGGCGAACCGCTCGGCGTCCAGCCCGGGGATCGTGGCGGCGAGCGCGGCCAGCTGCTCGGGCTCGTCCAGGCGGCGGCGATCGCACATGAGCGCCTCGCGAGCGGCCCGCAGGTAGGCGCCGTCGAGGCCCTGGAGCCCTGCCGCCTTCACGCCGCGTGAGGCGCCGAAGGACGACCGCGGCGAGTCCTCGAGCCACACCCGCGGGTCGACCGGCATGCCGGACTGCGCCGCGGCGTCCAGCACATGCGCCATCGTCTCTGTCGGGCGGGTGAACTCCCGCGCCATACCGCCCAGCACGTAGCGCGTTCGCAACCGGTTTCCGTAGGCGGCGCGCAGCCGGGAGAGGGCAGGTTCCGCGGCCCAGGAGAAGGGACACGCGGGGTCTGTGACGTAGGTGAGATGAACGTCAGCCACGAGGGCAGCACAATAGGCGCCGTGAGCAGCTCCGTCGGAACCCTTCTGAACGAGCGGTACCGCCTCGACGCCGAGGTGGGGACCGGCGGGATGTCGACCGTCTACCGGGCGTTCGACACGCTGCTCGAACGCCAGGTCGCGATCAAGCTCATGCACCGCGACATCGCGCGGCACGGCGACCAGCTCGAGCG
>JAEMQS010000219.1 GCA_016463765.1 Solirubrobacteraceae bacterium
GTGCCCTCGGCATCGACGGTGACGGTGGGACTCATAGCTTGATGGCCTCGCGCTCCTCGGTCTTGCCCGTCGCGCCGCCGGCATCCGCGCCGGTCGTGCGGGCATGCCCGGTGGGGTGGGCGCCGGGCTCGTAGTGCGACGGCTGCACGCCGAGCTGGAGCTCGACGCGGCGCACGCGCTCGAAGATCCGCTGGATCATCGTGCGCTGGCCCGCGAGCAGGTCGCCCAGGATGCCGATCGCGCCGAGCACCACGGCGGCGTTGAACAGGACTGCGCCGAAGATGAGCGACTGCACGTGGCCGGCGCCGTCGCCCTGCGCGTAGAAGTAGAAGAACCGGGCCCAGACGATGAACGCGGCGACCCCGATGAGCGACGCGAGGGTCATGAAGACCTTCAGCGGCTCGTATTGGGTGTAGATCCGGAAGATCGAGACGCTGTTGCGCCGCACGTACGCCCACATCGACGGGAACAGCCGCGACTCGCGCAGCTTGTCGTTGGTCCGCACCGGCACGTGGTCGGTGGCGACGAGCAGCTTGCCCGCCTGGATGATCGTCTCCAGCGTGTACGTGAACTTCGAGACGACCGCCATCTGGATCGCGGCCTCGCGGTTGTAGGCGCGGAAGCCGGAGGTCGTGTCGGGCACCTCCGTGTTCGACGCCTGGCGGACGACCCACGAGCCGAGCCGCTGGAGCATCTTCTTCAGCGGCGAGAAGTGCTCGATGTCCATGATCTGGCGGTCGCCGACGACCATGTCGGCGTCGCCCTTCAGGATCGGGGTGACGAGCGCCGGGATGTACGAGGCGTCGTACTGGTTGTCGGCGTCGGTGTTGACGATGACGTCGGCGCCCAGCTTCAGGCACGCGTCGAGACCGGCCTGGAACCCGGCCGCGAGGCCCTTGTTGTTCGTCAGGCGGACGATGTGGTCGACGCCGTTGGCACGGGCGACCTCGACGGTTCGATCAATCGAACCGTCGTCAATGACGAGCCACTCGACCGTGTCGAAGCCCGCGACTTCCCGAGGAAGATCGGCGAGCGTGACCGGAAGTGTGGTCTCCTCGTTGAAGCATGGGATCTGGATGATGAGCTTCATAGAAGAAGAGGGGCTGTAATCCTACTGGCGCGATGTCGGGCGTGACGCTCTCCCCGACCCAGACCGGGTCAGATGCCCCCGCCGAGCCGCCCCCGCGCCTCGGTCGTGTGCCCCTGCGCGCCCTCGAATGGGCAGGCGTCGCCGTGCTCGTCCTCATCGCGGTGGTCGGATTCTTCGTCTATCCGACGTGGCCGAACTACGACTCGATCTACTCGATCGTCTGGGGCCGCGAGCTGCTCGAGGGCACGACGATGTCCTTCGAGGCCTACCGCGCGCCCACCCAGCATCCGCTCTCGAACGTGGTCGGCGCGTTCGTGGCCCTGTTCGGCGAGGGCGGCGACCGGATCTGGACGGCGATCTGCCTCGCCACGTTCGTCTGGCTCGTCGCCGGGCTCTACACGCTCGGCAAGGAGATCTTCACGCCGCTCGTGGGGTTCGTCGCCGCGCTGCTGATCCTCACGCGCTTCGACTTCCCGTTCTACGCCGTGCGGGGCTACATCGACCCCGCCTACCTCGCGCTGGTCATCTGGGCCGCGGTGCTCGAGGTGCGCAAACCCCGGCGCGGGGTGCCCGTCCTGCTGCTGCTCGTCCTCGCCGGCCTGCTGCGTCCCGAGGCATGGCTCCTCGGCGGCCTGTACTGGCTCTACCTGCTGCCGAAAGCGACGTGGCGGCTGCGGATCGTCGGTGCCGTGCTGGTGTGGACCGCGCCCTTCATCTGGGCGATGACCGACTTCCTCGTCACCGGCAACCCGCTGTACTCGCACACCGCGACGAGCGAACTCGCCGACGAACTCGGGCGCAACAAGGGCATCGGCGCCGTCCCCGAGGCGACGTGGAACTACCTCGGCAAGCTGGCGAAGTTCCCCGTGGTGGTCGGCGGGATCGCCGGTGCCGCCGCGGCGATCGTCCTGTTCCCGACCCGCCTGAAGATGCCCGCGGCGCTGTTCGGCGCCGGCCTGTTCACCTTCGCGATGGTCGGCCTGGGCGGCCTGTCGGTGATCGACCGCTACCTCCTCGTGCCGTCGCTCATGCTCATGCTGCTCGCCGCGGTGGCCATCGCCGGTTGGACGATGCTGACGCCGGGCACCTGGCTGCGGCGGGGCTGGATGGCGGTGTCGTTGGTCCTCGTGGTGTTCGGCGTGGCCTTCACCGCGGACCGTGTGAACGTCAACCGGCTGGAGAACGAGCTCGTCTTCCGCGGCGAGTGGCGGACGGCGCTGCGCGAGATCCTCGACGACCCCGCCGTGCAGGCCGGGGTGTCGTGCGGGCCGGTCTTCGTCCCGAACCACAAGCTCGTGCCCGATGTGCGCTGGGATCTCGACCTCCCGGCCGACCAGGTCATCGCTCGCACGGACCCCGACGCGCCGCCGCCCGAGCGCGGCGTCGCGATCCTCATCCACGGTCGCTCGGCGATCTTCAACCAGCTGCTCGTCAACCGCCGCGACCGGCCCGGGACGAACCTGCCTCCCGAGGGCTTTGAGCGCGTGGCGGTGAGTCGCTACTACGCCGCGTATGTCGGCTGCTGAGACGGCCTCGCGCCGCCGCACGCCGACCCCGCCGACGCGCTGGATCGTCCGCCACCGGTTCGCGCTCGCGGTCGCCGCGCTGCTGGCCGGCGCGTTCGTCCTGCGGGTCTGGGGCGTCGGCCACGGCATGCCGTGGGCGTACAACGCCGACGAGAACGGCCACTTCGT
>JAEMQS010000095.1 GCA_016463765.1 Solirubrobacteraceae bacterium
AGCTCCATCCAGTTCATCCCGGAGATCCAGCCGCAGGTCGCCAAGCTGCACGTGTTCCAGCGGACCGCCGCATGGGTGCTGCCCCGGACCGACCGGCCGATCACGCCGGTCGAGCGGTTCGTCTACCGCCGGGTCCCGGGTGCGCAGCGCCTCATGCGCCGCGCCGTCTACTGGGGCCGCGAGGGGGCCGCGCTCCCGCTGCGCTTCCCCGCGCTGACCGCGGTGATCTCCGCGATCGGCCGCGTCCACCTGCGGGCCCAGGTCCGCGATCCCGAGCTGCGCCGCAAGCTCACGCCGACGTTCAAGCCGGGCTGCAAGCGCCTGCTGCTGAGCAACACGTACCTGAAGTCCCTCGACCGGCCGAACGTGGAGCTCATCGACCAGGGGCTCGCCGAGGTTCGCGGCCGGACGGTCATCGCCGCCGACGGCACCGAGCGCGAGGTCGACGCCATCATCCTCGGCACGGGCTTCGAGGTCACCGACGTCCCCATCGCGCATCACCTCCGCGGCAAGGACGGCCGGCTGCTGTCCGAGCACTGGGCGGGCGGCATGGAGGCCCACCGGTCGACGACCGTGGCCGGCTTCCCCAACCTCTTCTTCATCCTCGGCCCGAACGCCGGGCTCGGCCACACGTCGGTCGTGTACATGGCCGAGGCGCAGGCGCACTACGCGATCGAGGTCCTCAAGCACCTCGACGCCACCGGAGCCGACGCCGTCGAGCCACGCCCCGAGGCGCAGCAGGCGTGGACCGAGGACGTCCAGCGCCGGTGCGAGCAGACGGTCTGGCTGAAGGGCGGGTGCGCGAGCTGGTACATCGACCCGGTCAGCGGCAACGTCACGACGCTGTGGCCCGACCAGACCTTCCGGTTCCGCGAGCAGCTCGCGCGCGCCATTCCGGAGGAGCTCGAGGTGTCCTCGGCGGCGACGCCCGCGCAGGAACCGGCGCCTGCGGCCGTGTAGTACCCGGTTGCCCCGGCCCAGGCCGGTCGCTACGTTGGATACGGCAGCGACGCCGAACCGAGGGACGACATGGCCACGACCGAATCCAGCACCGCGACGGCGACCGATCTTCAGGACCTCGCGCGCCGCCATCTCTGGCTGCACTTCAGCCGGATGGGCGGCTACGACGACCAGCACGAGATCCCGATCATCACGCGGGGTGAGGGCTGCTACGTCTGGGACGACAAGGGGAACAAGTACTTCGACGGCCTGTCGGCGCTGTTCTGCGTGAACATCGGCCACGGCCGGCACGAGGTCGCCCAGGCGGGCGCCGACCAGGCCAAGGAGCTCGAGTTCGTCACGAACTGGTCCTACGCCCACCCGCAGGCGATCACGCTCGCGGCCCGGATCGCGAACCTGGCGCCCGGTGACCTCAACCGCGTCTTCTTCACCAGCGGCGGCGGCGAGGCCGTCGAGACGGCGATCAAGGCGTCGCGGCAGTTCTGGAAGCTGTCGGGCAAGCCCAACAAGACGAAGATCATCGCCCGCGAGGTCGCCTACCACGGCACCACGATGGGCGCGCTGAGCGCGACGGGGATCACCGACCTGCGCCAGCCCTTCGAGCCGCTCATGCCGGGCGGCACGCACGTCCCGAACACGAACCTCTACCGGCTGCCCTACCAGATGCGCCCGGAGGATCTGGCCGAGACGGTCAAGGACAAGATCGAGTTCGAGGGCCCCGACACCGTGGCCGCCGTGATCATGGAGCCGGTGCAGAACGCGGGCGGCTGCTTCACCCCGCCGGACGGCTACTTCCAGCGCGTGCGCGAGATCTGCGACGAGTACGACGTCCTCATGATCAGCGACGAGGTCATCTGCAGCTGGGGCCGCCTCGGCGAGTTCTTCGGCTGTCAGCGCCTCGGCTACCAGCCGGACATCATCACGACGGCGAAGGGCATCACGTCGGCGTACGCCCCGATGGGCGCGATGATCGCGTCCGACCGCGTCTTCGAGCCGTTCTCCCAGGACCACACGTCCTTCCTGCACGGGTACACGTTCGCCGGGCATCCGATCGCCTGCGCGGTCGCGCACGCGAACATCGACGTCTTCGAGAACGACGGCCTGCTCGACCACGTCAAGGCGACCGAGCCGGTCTTCCGGGACATGATGGAGTCGCTGCGCGACATCCCGATCGTGGGCGACGTGCGCGGCATGGGCTTCTTCCAGGCCGTCGAGCTCGTCAAGGACCGCGAGACGAAGGCGAGCTTCGACGAGGAGGAGTCCGAGTGGCTGCTCCGCGGCTTCCTCTCCGGCGAGCTGTACCGCCGCGGCCTGATCTGCCGCGCCGACGACCGCGGCGACCCGGTCATCCAGCTCGCGCCGCCGCTCATCACGACCGCGGAGCAGTTCGGGGAGATCCACGACGTCCTCCGGCCGGTGCTCGAGGAGGCATCGCGGCGCCTGGGCCTCAAGGCCTGACGCCGCGACGCCGACAGGGGCCACATGAAGGTCGGCGTCCCCACAGAGATCAAGACGGACGAGTACCGCGTCGCACTCACGCCCGCGGGGGTCCGTGAGCTGACCGACCACGGCCACGAGGTCGTGGTCCAGGCCGGCGCGGGCGACGGTTCGGCGATCGGCGACGAGCAGTACGTCGCGCAGGGCGCGCAGATCCTGCCCGACGCCGACGCGGTCTTCGCGGCGGCGGACATGATCGTCAAGGTCAAGGAGCCGCAGCCGGTCGAGGTCGCCCGGCTGCGCCCGCACCACATCCTCTTCACGTACCTGCACCTCGCGCCCGACCCCGCGCTCACGCGGGGCCTGATGGACAGCGGCGCGACGTGCATCGCCTACGAGACGGTCGAGGACCCGCGCGGGCGGCTCCCGCTGCTGGCGCCCATGAGCGAGGTCGCCGGGAAGATCGCCACGCAGGCGGGCGCGTTCATGCTCGAGAAGCCGCTCGGCGGTCGCGGGATCCTCCTCGGCGGCGTGCCGGGCGTGGCGGCCGCGAACGTCATGATCATCGGCGGCGGGGTCGTCGGGATGCAGGCGGCGTTCATCGCGATCGGGATGGAGGCCACGGTCTTCGTCTACGACCGCAACATCGACCGGCTGCGCGAGCTCGACATCGCCTTCGGGGGCCGCGCGGACACGTGCTACGCCTCGACGCTGCACATCGAGGAGCGGCTGCCCGAGATGGACCTCGTCATCGGCGCCGTGCTCGTCGCGGGTGCAAAGGCGCCGCACGTCATCACGCGCGAGCAGCTCAAGCTCATGAAGCCGGGCGCCGTGCTCGTCGACGTCGCCATCGATCAGGGCGGCTGCTTCGAGACCTCGCACGCGACCACGCACTCCGACCCGACCTACGAGGTCGACGGGATCACGCACTACTGCGTCGCGAACATGCCCGGCGCGGTGCCGATCACGAGCACGCACGCGCTGACGAACGCCACGATGCCGTACGTCGTCCGGCTCGCCGACCGCGGTCCGCGCGAGGCGCTGATGGCCGACCCCGGCTTCCTGAAGGGCCTGAACGTGCACGGTGGTCGGGTCACGTACGCGCCGGTGGCCGCAGATCAGGGACTTGAGGCGGTCGATCCGGCCACCGCGCTCGCCGGGTGACGGTGCTCACACCGATTCTCGCGGCCGTCACGCTGGCCGCCAGCCCCGCGCCCGCCGCGGGGTCGACGTACCTGGCGGCCGGTGACTCGATGACCGCGGCGGCTGAGCCGGGACCGACGTACCCCGTGACGGTCGCGGCGCACCTGCGTGAGCGCCAGCCGCGCCTGCGCGTGCGCCGGACGGGCTGCAGTGGCATGACGGCGGAGCAGATGGTGCGCGGCGGCGGGCCGTGCGCGTATCGCGAGGGCAGTCAGCTGCGCGCGGCCGAGGCCGACCTGCGTGCGCGCCGCGGCCGGGTGGATCTCGTCACGCTCACCATCGGCGCCAACGACGTGTTCGAGTGCGCCGCGGCCTCCGACGAGGCGTGCCTCCGCGACCGCCTGCCCGGCGTCGTGGCGAACGTCCGGACCATCGCGCGCCGCCTCCGGGCCGCCGCCGGCCGGGGGGCGACCTTCGTCGGGACCACGTACCACGACCCGTTCCTCGGCTACTGGGTCCAGAACCGCCAGGACGAGGCGCGCGCCTCGCTGCCTCTCGTCGAAGAGTTCAACCGCGCCCTCGCCGCGGCGTACCGCGCCGAGGGCTACCGCGTCGCGGACATCGGCGCGGACTTCCGGATCTCGGACTTCTCCGACGGCGCAGGCGAGCTGCCGGTAAACGTCGCGACGACGTGCCGGCTGACCCGTGCGTGTCCGGAGGACCCGCAGGCGTTCGACGTGCACCCCAACCGCGAGGGGTACGCGCGCATCGGGCGCCTCGTGCTGCGGGTGCGGGCCGGCACGAACCGCTGATCCGGACGCTGCTACCATCCTCGACCCGATGCCCACGACTTCACAGCTCGTCCGCAAGGGCCGCAAGGCCAAGGCCAAGAAGCTTGCCACCCCCGGTCTCAAGTCCGGTAAGGGTCGCAAGAAGAAGGTCGCCGCCCCGCAGCGCCGCGGAGTGTGCACTCGCGTGTACACCACCACCCCGAAGAAGCCGAACTCCGCCCTGCGCAAGGTCGCGCGTGTCCGGATCACGGGGTCGATCGAAGTCACCGCCTACATCCCGGGCGAGGGCCACAACCTGCAGGAGCACTCCGTCGTCCTCGTGCGCGGTGGCCGCGTCAAGGACCTTCCGGGCGTCCGCTACAAGGTCGTCCGCGGCACGCTCGACGCCGCCGGCGTCAGCGACCGCAAGAAGGCCCGCTCGCAGTACGGCGTGAAGAAGAAGTAAGGAACCCCTTTCATGCCTCGTCGCGCAGCAGCCCAGATCCGGCCGATCGAGCCGGACGCCGTCCATCGCTCCCGTGTCGTCACCCAGGTCATCAACCGGGTGATGCTCGACGGGAAGAAGTCCACCGCCGAGCGGATCGTCTATGACGCGCTGGCGATCATGGCCGAGAAGACGGGCAAGGATCCGATCGAGCAGCTCGAGCTGTCGATCAAGGCGCTGACCCCCTCGCTCGAGGTGCGGTCCCGCCGCGTCGGCGGTGCGACGTACCAGGTCCCCGTCGAGGTGCCCGCGCGCCGCGCCCGCACCCTCGCCGTCCGTTGGCTCGTGGAGTTCGCCCGCCAGCGCCGCGAGAAGACGATGGCCCAGCGGCTCGCCAACGAGCTGCTCGACGCGCAGTCCCAGCAGGGTGGCGCGTTCAAGCGGAAGGACGACATCTTCCGCATGGCGCAGGCCAATAAGGCCTTCGCGCACTACCGCTGGTAGCACCCCGGCGGTTGCATTCCCGACATCCGGTTCGGGGAAACTACGGTCGCGTGTCCTCGACGTGGCGTCGATGACTGTCGTGGACGCACGGATGCGTCCCGGGGCCGTGAGCAGGGGTAGTCACATTGCGCCACCTTCCGGTTTCGTGACCTGAAGCAGCTTCAGGTTCGCCGCTCCCGCCCGATTGCGGGGACAGCGTTTCTGACGCGCTGTCAAAATCACGGAGGGTTGTTTGATGGGTTTCGCACTGCCTCGCCGGACTCGTGACGTCGTCCCGGTCGATGATGGAACGCGTGATGAGGCGGTCGCCGCCTTGAAGGCGCGGCTCCACAGTCTCAACGACCACTGTCTGGCGGGACTGGGTGCGGGACTCGACGGGATGGTCGCGGGAGATCTCACGCGTGAGGTCGTCCCAGTCACCGAGGCCATCACCCTCGACGTCCAGGACGCCGATCTCGCCGAGCTCATCGCGCTCTTCAACACCATGCTGGCTCGTGCGCAGGGTGCGCTGGCGAGCTACGAGGCGCTCCGCGCTCAGCTGCGGGACGCCCTGGGCGACCAGTCCTGCTTGGATGACCTGTCCGATCGGCTCTCGAGCCTGAGCGACCACTGCCTGACCGGCCTGGGGGAGGGGCTCTCGGCCATGGCGCGCGGCGACCTCACGGTCAGCGCCATGCCCGTGACGACCCCGCTGGTGGCTGCGCCTGGTGAGGGCCTCGGGCATCTGGGGGAGACCTTCAACGTCATGCTCGGCCTCGCCCAGGCCGGCCTGCACGGCTACAACGATTCGCGTGAGAGCATCGCCGCCATGGTCGGCGAGATCTCCGACACGGCGGGGCACCTCGCCGCTGCGACGCGGGACATGTCCGCGACGACGGAGCAGACGGGCGCGGCCGTCGAGGAGATCGCCTCGGCCTCGGCGTCCATGGCCACCGGCTCGGAGCGGCAGGTCGCGCTCATCAGTTCGGTCGGCGACATCGCAGGCGAGGCCGTCGGCCTGGCGGGCCGCGCCCGCGGCGTCGCGGAGGAGGGCGTCGAGTTCACAACCGAGATCGCGGCCATCGCCGACCAGACGAACCTGCTGGCGCTCAACGCCGCGATCGAGGCGGCCCGCGCCGGGGAGCAGGGCCGCGGCTTCGCCGTCGTCGCCGATGAGGTCCGCAAGCTCGCGGAGTCCTCGGCACAGACGGTCGCCAAGACGCGTGAGGCGTTCGAGGGCCTGTCGGTGAGTATCGAGGACGTCTCGGGCTGCATCGATCGCGTCGCGACCGCGACGCAGGAGGTCTCGTCGGTGGCGACCGACGCGAGCGCCGCGACCCAGCAGGTCTCGGCATCCGCTGAACAGACGAGCGCCTCGACCGAGGAGGTCGCGGCGACAACCCGCGAGCTCGCCGAGCGCGCGGCCGGGCTCGAGTCGATGGTGGCGCGCTTCACCGTCTGAGCGGCAGCATCCGCCGGTCCCACTCCCGGCGCATCACGCCAGCGATGATGATGCGCCGGGCGAAGGACCGCGACCAGGTGAGATGGCGGTCGGGCATGCGGCCCCGGCCGCCGCGGACACGCCACCAGGCGAGCCTCACGGCCGTGACGGCGACGACCGGCCCGAAGACGTGCATGCCGGCGAAGCCCTCGGGCAGATCGCCCTGGCGCCGGATGCCGCGTCGCGCCGCGCGAGCGCGGCCGCTGTGTGTTGCCGCGCTGTCCATGGCCATGCTGACGGCGAACCCCAGCGCCCGGCGGGGATCCCTCCACGACCGAGTGCCGCGGGACAGGCTGTCTACCCACGCGCCCGCCGCCGCCACGGCGAGCAGGGTCGGCCACCCCGGCGGCGCGGAGGACAGGCGATCGTCTGCGTGCCGCGCAGCCTGGTAGCCCTCCCACCACGCGAAGCTCGGCGGGCCGGAACCGTCGAGTCGCTCACCGAGGTCCGTGCCCGCACGGCGGTCCTCCTCTCCGGCCGCGAAGCCGGCCTGCCACCGAGGATCTGACGCCCGATCCGCCACCTCGCCATCCTTGCGCACGAGGGACCGCGCGGCAGCCCTGGTGCCTGGTGCCGGGCGGCGTCGTGCACGTCGCCCTCACTGGTTTCCGGGATGGTGTCCGGCGACAGGCGTCCCCCAGGGGGCGGCGGCGATCGAGCCGGCGCGCCCTGTTGTCGTTCTGTCTTGCATGACGCCGAATCCCGCTGCGGGCGTGTCGCTCCCGCCCCAGCCCGAGGTCGCGACCGACCCGCGGCTCGCTGCGGTCATCGCCGGGCTCGCGGGCGGGGTCCTGCTCGAGGACGAGGCCCGGCGGATCGTCGTCGTCAACCAGGCGTTCTGCGAGCTGTTCGGGATCCCGGCGCCACCGGAGAGCCTCGTCGGCGCCGACTGCGCGGGCGCGGCCTCCGCCTCTGCCGAGCTGTTCGAGGACCCGGAGGGGTTCGTCGCGCGCATCGATGAGATCCTCGCCGACCGGCGGCCCGTCAACGGCGAGCTCGTGGTCATGGCGGCCGGCCGCCGGCTGGAGCGCGACTACGTCCCCATCTGGATCGACGACACGTATCGCGGGCACCTCTGGCACTACCGCGACGTCTCGGCGCGGGAGTTCGCGCTCAAGCAGGTCCGGCGGGGCGAACTGCGCTTTCGCGCCCTCGTCGGCAGCTCGCCGATCGGCGTGTACGAGCTCGACGGCGCCGGGCGGGCGACCTTCGTGAGCGAGAGCGGCTGGGAGATCCTCGGCCATCCGTCGGGACGCGACATCAGCTCGCGCTGGCTCGCCGCCGTGCATCCCGAGGATCTGGAGGGCCTGGACGCCGCATGGCAGTCGACCGGTCCCCGGGGCAAGCTCTTCGACGCCGAGTATCGGGTCCTCCGATGCGACGGGACGACGGGCTACGTGCAGAGCTGCGCCGTCCCGATCATCGACGATGCGAACAGCGGAGCCGCGCCTGTCGGCTACATCGGCACGCTGCACGATCTCACGCAGATCCGCCGGCTCGAGCGCGCGAAGGACGAGTTCATCGCCGCGGCGTCGCACGAACTGCGGACGCCCCTGACGGCGATCCTCATGTTCACGGAGCTCCTCAACCAGCGGCCGGCCGGCGAGGAGCAGGCGCGGCAGCTGCAGATCGTCGAGCGCAACACCCGTCGCCTCGTGCGTCTCGTCGATGACCTCCTGCTGCTCGCGCGCGACGATCTGCAGCGCGTCAGCCTGCAGACGGCGCCGGTGGACCTCGTCGAGATCGCCGCCCAGGCCGCCGAGTCCGCGGGGCCGGCGGCGGACGCCGCCTCCGTCCGGCTGCGTGTGACCGGGGCGGGGCGCGTCGACGTGCCGGGTGATCGCGAGCGCCTCGGCCAGGTCATCGACAACCTGCTGTCCAACGCCCTGAAGTACGCCCCGATGGACACCGAGATCACCATCGACGTGCGCCCCGCCCATGGTCGCGCCGTGCTCGAGGTCCGTGACGAGGGACCAGGTGTCCCCGACGGTGACCTCGAGCGTCTGTTCGACCGGTTCTTCCAGAGCGGTGACAGGCGCACCGGCGCCGGCACGGGGCTCGGTCTGTCGGTGGTCCGCGCGATCGCGGCCGCCCACGGCGGCTGCGCGCACGCATGGGCTCCGTGTGGCGGCGGGCTGGCCGTCACCGTTGAGCTGCCGAGGGAATCCGGCGGTGCCTGAGCCGCGGGCCAGCGTGCTCGTCATCGACGACGAGCCTGACCTGCGGCTGGCCCTGCAGGCGCTGCTCGGACGGGCCGGGTTCTCCGTCGAGGAGGCAGCCGACGGGCGCGAGGGCCTGAGGACGCTCGTCGCCGCGCACCCGGACATCGTGCTGCTGGACGTCGAGATGCCTGCGATGGACGGATGGGACACGCTCGAGCGGATCCGGGAGCTCGACGAGGGGGTCCCCGTCCTCATGCTCACGGCGCGGAGCCTGGAGATGGAGAAGGTGCGCGGCCTGCGGGCCGGTGCGGATGACTACCTCGTCAAGCCGTACGGCAACCAGGAGCTGCTGGCGCGCATCGACCTGCTCCTGCGCCGGCGGCCCGCGGCGGCGCCGGCCGCGTACGCCGACCGCCATGTCGAGGTCGACTTCGCACGCCACGAGGTCCGTGTGGCGGGCGACCTCGTCGACCTGACCGGGTTGGAGTTCCGCCTGCTCAGTGCGTTCGTGCGGCGGCCCGATGTCGTCATCACCCACGACGAGCTCGTGGACCGCGCGTGGGCGGGTGCGGCAGCGGGCGCGGACGCGGTGCGTTCGGCCGTCCGCCACCTGCGCCGCCGGTTGGGCTGGGACGACGCCGGCCCGGTCCGCGCGGTGCGCGGCGTCGGATACCGGTACGTGTCCCCACACTGACACGGGCTCGTCACAGAGTCGCGCCCGAATCCATACGCGGCCCGCCGATGCACTCCGTGTCACCCCACCACATGGAGATCACCGACATGCTGCGCACCGCCTTCCGCACCAAGAGCACTGACGACACCGCCTCGGTGCTCGCGCCCGATCCGGCGCTGGTCGCGGTGCGGGACCGCCTCGAGAGTCTGGACCAGCACTGCCTGACCGACCTCGAGGGTGGGCTCCGCGCCATGGCCGAAGGCGATCTCACGCGGGAGGTCCGTGCTGTGACCGAACCGATCGAGCTCGTCCCGGACGATCCTTTCGTCTCTGAACTGGTGGGCCTGTTCGATCGGATGCTGACCCGGGTCCAGGCATCACTGGCGTCGTATGAGGCGCTGCGCGCGGACCTCCGGCGCGTGCTGGGTGACGAGTCGTGCCTCGCGGGTCTCGAGGTGCGTCTGCAGAGCCTCAGCGACAACTGCCTCGTCAGTCTCGGCGAGGGCCTCGATGCCATGGCGGACGGCGACCTCACGCGCGAGGCGACGCCGGTCACCGAGCCGCTGCCGCGGCGCGACGGGGTGGAGCCCGGGGTGCTGGCGGAGGTCTTCAACGAGATGCTCGCTCGCGCCCAGGGTGGGCTCGGGGCCTACAACACGACGCGTCAACGGGTCGCCGCGATGATCGGGGAGATCAGCGGCAATTCCGACACGGTCGCGCGCGCGGCGAACGAAATGTCCCGGACCTCCCAGGAGACTGGGGCCGCGATCGAGCAGATCGCGGCGGCCATGTCCGAGGTGGCCGTCGGGGCCACGCGGCAGGTGCAGCTGGTGGCCTCGATGGCCGGCGTCGCCGACGAGGCGACGGAGCAGGTCGGCACCGCCCGCCAGGTCGCGGACGAGGGAGTGTCGTTCACCGCGGACATCGCGGCGATCGCCGACCAGACGAACCTCCTCGCCCTCAACGCGGCGATCGAGGCCGCCCGTGCCGGAGAGCAGGGCCGCGGGTTCGCGGTCGTCGCGGACGAGGTTCGCAAGCTCGCGGAGTCCGCCACGGCGACGGCGAGCAAGGCCCGGACCGCGTTCACGAGCCTCGCCGAGCGCGTCGACGAGGTCGCCGACTGCGTGCACCGCGTGCAGTTGGCCGCGCAGGAGGTCTCGTCGGTCGCGGAGGATGCGAGCGCCGCGACCGAGCAGGTGTCCGCCTCGGCTGAGGAGTCCAGCGCGTCGACCGAGGAGGTCGCCGCCACGAGCGAGGAGCTCGCCGGGACCGCCGACGATCTCCAGGTCCTCGTCAACAGGTTTCGCGTCAGCTGAGCACTGATGCGAAGGGCGGGGAGGGCGGCGCCATCACCGGTGGTGCGGGTCGCGCCGGCCTCCCCGTCGCAGCCGAGCG
>JAEMQS010000096.1 GCA_016463765.1 Solirubrobacteraceae bacterium
CCCGAGGGCTTCGGCGAGATGCTCGGCAACGACGTCAGCCTGCTCGCGAAGACCGTCGAACCGCTGCAGAAGGTGCTCGGCGCCGCGAGGGACCTCGGCATGACGGTCATCCACACGCGCGAAGGGCACCGTCCCGACCTCACCGACCTGCCGCCGAGCAAGCGCGACCGCGGCAAGGGGGAGAAGACGATCGGCAGCCCGGGGCCGAAGGGCCGGATCCTCGTCCGCGGCGAGTACGGCCACGACATCATCGACGACCTCGCCCCGATCGAGGGCGAAGCGGTCCTCGACAAGCCGGGCAAGGGCGCGTTCTACGCGACCGACCTCGAGCTGCTGCTGAAGAACAACGGCATCACCCATCTGATCGTGACCGGCGTCACCACCGAGGTGTGCGTCCACACGACCACCCGGGAGGCCAACGACCGCGGCTTCGAGTGCCTCGTGCTCTCGGACTGCACGGGGTCGTACTTCCCGGAGTTCCACGAGATGGCCCTGAAGATGATCTCCGCCCAGGGCGGGATCTTCGGCTGGGTCGCCGACTCGGAGGCGCTGCTGTCGGCGCTTCCCGTTCCGTCCACCGCGAGTCAGGGAGCCTGATCCGTGTCTGCCGCCGCACCCACCCCCGCGCTCCCGTTGTGGACCCGCGGGGACCTGAACGCCTTCTTCGGGCTGTTCATCAACATGCTCGTCAACGTCATCGTCCTGTCGGGCCTCTGTATCGGCGTGGTCCAGATCCCGGCCGATGACGTCACCGGCACGATCCTCCCGGCGCTCGGCGTCGGGCTGCTCGTCGGCAACGTCTTCTACTTCTACCTCGCGAAGCGCCTCGCGGCCCAGACCGGCCGCACGGACGTCACCGCCCTGCCGTACGGGCCGTCCGTCCCGCACATGTTCATCGTCGCGCTCGTGATCATGCTGCCGACGTTCCTGGCGACGAAGGACCCCATCGCCGCGTGGGCCGCGGGTCTGGCGTGGTGCTTCATCATCGGCATCATCGTCCTGATCGGCGCGTTCGTCGGGCCGTACATCCGCAAGTTCACCCCGACGGCGGCGATGCTCGGCACGCTCGCCGGCATCTCGATCACGTTCATCTCCATGGGGCCGGCGGCCCAGATGTGGGAGGCGGCGTGGATCGCCCTGCCGGTGCTGGCGATCATCATCATCGGCTTCATCTCCGACGTGAAGCTGCCGGGCAACTTCCCGGTCGGCCTCGCGGCGCTGCTCGTCGGCACCGCGCTCGGCTGGGCGGGCGGCTTCATGGAGACCGCGGCGGTCGGGGACGCCGCCGAGGCGATCGCCGTCGGCGTGCCGTCGCTGAACATCGACCTGCTCATGGACGGCCTCGGCGACATCTCGCCGCTGCTGGCCACCGCGATCCCGCTCGGCATCTACAACTTCACCGAGGCGATGAGCAACGTCGAATCGGCGAAGTCCGCGGGCGACGACTACCCGCTGCGCGCGGTGCTCGTCGCCGACGGCGCGGGCGCGATCATCGGCTCGGGCCTCGGCTCGCCGTTCCCGCCCGCGGTGTACATCGGGCACCCGGGCTGGAAGGCCTCGGGCGGACGCATCAGCTACTCGCTGGCGACCGGCGTCCTGATCTTCCTGCTCTGCACCCTGTCGCTCTTCCCGCTGCTCGGCGCGCTGCTGCCGATCCCGGCGATCGTCCCGATCCTGCTGTTCATCGGCCTCGTCATCGGCGCCCAGGCGTTCAGCGCGGTGCCGAAGGCGTACTACCCGGCGGTGGTGCTGGCGATGATCCCGAACGTCGCGTCGTGGGCGACGACGCAGATCAACAACACCCTCGCCGCGGGAGGCACGTCGGCCGACGAGATCGGGTTCGCCACGATCGCGCAGGGCGGCACGAACTTCGAGGGGCTCCTGCTCCTCGGGTCCGGCGCGGTCCTCGCGGGCATGGTGCTCGGTGCGATCGCGGTCTTCATGATCGACCGCAACTTCCTGTGGGCCGCCGGCTACAGCTTCTTCGGTGCCGCACTGGGCATCGTCGGGCTGATCCACGGCGAGGAGGTGAAGTTCTTCGCCGACTGGCACATCCCGCTCGGCTACGTCTTCATGGGCCTCGTGTGCCTCGCCTTCTACTTCCTGAAGGTGCCGCCGCGCTCGCGGGACAAGGACGACCCGCTGGACCTCGAGCTCGGCGACGCGGGGGTCGAGCCCGCGGAGCTGCTGTCGCCGATGCCCCCGGAGAAGAAGGAGGCACCCGCCCCGGCCTGATCCGCAGAACGCAGGACCTCAATCGAGTGCAGGCGCCGGCCCCGTCACCGCGGGGCCGGCGTCGTGTCAGCCGGCGAGCGTGCCGCCGAAGACCTGCCAGGCCAGCGCGCTCTTCGCGACGAGGCTGAGCACGAGGTAGACGCGCTCGCCGTAGACGTAGTTCGCCCACCGTCCCTTGCCGCGGTACTGCAGCCACTGGTTGAGCGCGAAGCTGTTGAACAGCAGGAACAGCGTCACGAAGATGGCGAAGACGAACGTCGGGACGCTGTCGGTCTCAGACTGCGAGACGGCGAGCTGCAGCGTGATCGCGATCCACGGCACCGCGCCCGCCACGCAGCCGAACCAGAACGGCCGCCAGTCCGGCGTCTCGCCGAGTCGGTTGGTGCTCTCCATGAGCCAGCCGAAGAGGATCATCGCGGTGTTCACCCCGAAGATCGCGATGAGCGCCGTGGCCTCCGACGTGCCGCTGAGCATCGCGATGAGCACGACCATCAACGACGCGCTGACGGAGTACTCGAGCCAGCGGGCGGGGTTGACGCCCCGGAGCAGGCTGTCCTCGTACCAGCGGCGCAGCGGTCCCGCCATGAGGCCGTGGTCGACGGCCGCGAGCGCGAGGAACAGGGCGACGGCGGGCGCCACCGGGAGATCAAACAGCACCGTGCTGCCCATCTCCGCGTCGCTGCCCGGAGGACCCTCGAGGAACCCGGCGGTCACCGGGAGGGTCACGTCGGCGGACAGCAGCAGGATCGCGATGGCCTGCGCGGCGTGGATCAGCGCGAGGACGGCGTTGAACGGACGCAGGCCGCCGAGGACCTCGTCTCGGGGCTGGTCGGGGATCGCGGCAGAGCGGGACATGGTGGCCATCCTGCCCACCTACCCGCCCCGCCGCGGCACTACCGCTCCGTCGTCAGTCGTCCTGGCCCTTGGCGCGCCGGGCTTCGGTCTGCAGGCGTGCGTACGACTTCCCGCGCGCCTCACGCTCCCTCGCCGCCGCGCGCCGGTCCTCGATCCATTGCTGCTCGCGCTCGAGCTTGCGCCACGCCTCCACCCGCTCGGGGGCCACGGCGTCCCGCACCGCGCAGCCCGGCTCGGTGATGTGCGCGCAGTCGGGGAACCGGCAGCGCAGCGCCAGGTCCTCGATGTCGGAGAACGTCTCGCCGACGCCGTCCCAGAGCCCGGCCTCCCGGATGCCCGGGGTGTCGAGCAGCAGCGCACCTGTCGGGAGCGGGATGAGTTCGCGGGTGACGGTGGTGTGCCGCCCGCGGTCGTCCTCGGCGCGCACGGCGCCGGTCGCCTGGCGCTCCTCGCCGAGCAGGGCGTTGACGAGCGTCGACTTGCCCGCGCCGCTGGGGCCGAGGAGCACCGTCGTCGTGCCGGGTGTGAGCATCGTGCGCAGCACGGCGAGCCCGTCACCGGTCGGCGCGCTGACGGCGATGCCGTCGGCCACGCCGATCTCGCGGGCCAGCGCGACGGCCTGCGCGTCGGGGTCGCCCGTCGCGCGGTCGGCCTTGGTCAGCACGAGCGCGGCGGGCACGCCGCCGGCGGTCGCGAGGCTCACGAGCCGCTCGGCCCGCCGCGCGTTCGGGTCGGGCAGCGACTCCACGACCAGCGCGAGGTCCACGTGCACCGCGAGCACCTGAGCGGCGGTGGCATCTCCAGGCGCCTTACGGGTGATCGTGCCGCGCCGCGTCAGGACATGCGCGATCGTGCCGGTCGCGTCGAGCGCGACCCAGTCACCGGTCACGGGCCGTCCCGCCGCGCCGGCGTCGCGCAGCTTCCCGCGCGCGGGAACCAGCAGCGGGGTCCGGTCGCCCTCGGCGGGCTCCACGAGCCAGCGTTCGGTGTGCTGCGCGAGCACGCGCGCAGCGGTCAGGTCAGGGTCGCCGAGCTCCGCGAGCTCGGCGGTCACAGCTTGGAAGGACACTTGATGCTCCACATTCGTCGTCACGGTCACAGGTCGCGAGGGCGCGACGGACCGGGACGGCCCGCGCGCTCGGTCAGGCGACCGCGGCGGCGTGGAACTGGTGGTGAAGGCGTGACGTCATCCGCACAGAACCGTAGCGCGCGGTGCGCGCGCGCTCAACCACTCGGGCGCCGACCGCGCTGCGCGCTGGAGCGATTTCGTGCAACCCTTTGCCGTCGTTATGAGTTTCAGCCCCGTCATCGAGCGCCGCAGCACCAACGGCCCCACCCATCCGGGTGAGGAGATCTGCCACATCGTCACCGAGGACGACCCGGACCGCGCGCTGTGCGGCAAGGACGTCACCGGCTGGCCGTGGAACCCGCCGTGGCCGCTGTGCATCGTCTGCGAGGACCTCGCCCGGTCCCCGCTGCAGCCGCCCGTCTGAGCGTCACCCGTCGAGGTAGGTCAGCACCGCCAGCACCCGGCGGTGCCCGCCGTCGCCCGCGCTGAGCCCGAGCTTCTCGAAGATCGCCGTCACGTGGCGCTCGACGGCGCCGACGCTCACCACGAGCCGGTCGGCGATCGCCTTGTTGCCCAGCCCCTCGGCCATGGCCTCGAGGACCTCGCGCTCGCGTGGGGTCAGGGTCTCGAGCGGGTCGTCCGCGCGCCGGCGCCCGAGCATCTGCGCGACGACCTCGGGGTCGAGCACCGACCCGCCCTCGGCGACGCGCCGGACGGCGTCGACGAAGCGGTCGACCTCGGCGATGCGGTCCTTCAGCAGGTAGCCGACACCCTCCGTCCCGCCCTCGAGCAGGCGCTGCACGTAGTGCTCCTCGACGTACTGGCTGAGCACGAGGATGCCGGTGTCCGGCAGCTCGGCGCGAATGGTCTCTGCCGCGACGAGGCCCTCGTCGACGTGGTCGGGCGGCATCCGGATGTCGATGATCGCGACGTCGGGCTTGTGCCCGCGCACCTTGCGCACGAGCTCCTCGCCGTCCCCGGCCTGCCCGACGACCTCGATGCCCTCGCCCTCCAGGATCCGGGCCGCGCCTTCACGCAGCAGGACCGAGTCCTCGCCGATCACGACACGCATGGAACCTCCGCTCGCAGGATGGTGCCGTCCCCGGCGGGGCTCACCACGGTCAACCGGCCGTCGAGGGCGGCGAGCCGGTCGGCCAGACCTCGAAGGCCGCCACCGGCCAGATCCGCGCCGCCGGCGCCGTCGTCGCGGACCTCGGCGGCGAGCAGCTCGCCGTCGTGGGTCACCTCGATGTGAATCTGGGTCGCGCCCGCGTGCCGGACGGCGTTCGTCAGGCCCTCGGAGACGAGGAAGTAGACCGCGGACTCGATGGCGGGATCGAGGCGGGCGTCGGGCACCGCCACGACCTCGGCCGGGACCGGGCTGCGTCGCACCAGGCCGCGGAGCGCGGGCTGGAGACCGCCCTCGGTGAGCACGGCGGGGTGGATGCCCCGCGCGAGCTCCCGCAGCTGGGCGATCGCCTCGCCGAGATCCTCGACGGCCTCGTCGAGCAGCTCGTCGGTGGTGGCGATGTCGCCCTTGGCCAGGCGCGCCTTGGCGCCCCGGAGGTTCACCGCGAGGCCGACGAGCTGCTGCTGCGCGCCGTCGTGCAGATCGCGCTCGATCTTCCGGCGCGCGGCGTCCGCGGCCTCGACGATGCGTGCGCGCGACGCGCGCAGCTCGGCCTCGTTGGTCAGCCGGTCGGTGATGTCGCGCAGGTGACCGGTGAACACCGGCGGGCCGGGCACGTCGATCCGCGTGATGGTGAGCTCCACGGGGATGCGGCTGCCGTCGGCGCGCATCGCCTCGACCTCGATGCGCTGATCGAGCAGCTTCGGCTCCTCGGTCGCGAGGTAGCGGGCCAGCCCGGCACGGTGCGGCTCGCGCAGCTCCTCCGGCACGATGAGCTCGGACATCTCGCGCCCGACGGCCTCGTCGCTGCGCCAGCCGAAGACGCGCTCGGCGGCGGGGTTGAACTCGATGACCCGCCCGCGGTGGTCCATGGTCACGACCGGGTCGAGCGCGGCTTGGAGCGTCGCGCGGTAGCGCTGATCGGACAGGTGGACGTCGGCCTCGGCGCGGCGGCGCTCGGCGAGCTGGCCCAGCAGGCCGCCGACGACCTCCATGGACGCGAGCAGGTCGGGGTCGGCGTCGACGGCGTCGGTGCCGAAGCACTCCAGGACGCCGCACACGCCGCGGCCGCTGACGATCGGCACGCCGATCGCGGCGTGCAGGTCGGCCTCGGCGGCCAGCGCGCGGCGGGGAAGCTGCGGGTCGGCGGTGGCGTCGGTGATCCAGGCGGGCTCGCCTGAGGCGAACACGCGACCGGGCAGCCCCTCCCCGGGGGCGAGGGTCAGCGACCTGGTCGCGTCGGCGAACGCCTCGAGCCGCGGATCGGGGGCCATCCAGAGGTCGGTGCACCGCAGGACGTCGCCGGTGTCCGGCTCCCACGTCGCCGCGAGCGACCAGCCGAGGCTCTCGCAGACCGCCTGCAGCGCGCGGTGCAGCGCCTCCGCGCTCTCCGCCGCACCCGCGACCGCGCGCGCAACTGCCTGTTCCGTGCGCACGCCGATCGCCATAGGACCGGAAAATTACCGGGTGAGCAGGGCGTCCAGCGCGTCGCCTGAGAGCTCGGCCTTCGGGAGAAAGCCGCGCGCGCCGTGCTCGGCGGCGAGTCCGGCGTAGTCCTCCTCCTCATGCGTCGAGACGAGGACGACCTCGGTGCCCGGCACCTCGGTCTGCATGCGCCGCGCGATCTCCAGCCCGCTGACGTCGGGCAGCATGACGTCGAGGAGCAGGACGTCCGGGGTCAGGCGGCCCGCAGCGGCGAGCCCGGAGAGGCCATCGGCGGCCTCGCCCACGACGTTCCAGCCGTCGACTTCGAGCGCACGGCGGGCCACGGTGCGGAACCGCTCGTGGTCGTCGACGATGAGAACGCTGCGGGACATACACGCATTGTGCTCCCTGCGGCGCGGTTTCAACCTTGGGTTAACCCCACGGCGTGCCGCGGACTTTGCCGCACACCTCTACGGACGCGGCTGCCCGGCCGGGCGCCGCGCCCGCCGGCTGCCGTGCGGCTTGTCGGCGAGCTGCCGGATGTCAGCTGTGTGCGCGAGGTCGGCGGCGCTGGTCGCGTCGTCGGGGAACGTCGCGAACCCGATCGCTGAGGTCAGCGGCTCGCCGGCGGCCATGACCTGTGCGAGCGCGGCACGCATGCCGCGGGCCAGCGTGCGGGCCTCGGCCGGCCCGGTCTCGGGCGCGATCAGCGCGAACTCGTCGCCACCCTGGCGGATGACGGTGTCCTGGTCGCGCACCGCCCGGCGCAGCGCGAGGGCCGCCTCACGGAGCAGGTCGTCACCGGCGGCGTGGCCGAGGGTGTCGTTGACCTGCTTGAACCCGTTGAGGTCGAGGGCGAACAGCGTGAGGGGGCGGCCGGTCCGGGTGTGGCGCCGCAGCTCGTAGTCGACGCGCTCGGTCAGCAGCCGCCGGTTGCCGACGCCGGTCAGCGGATCGCGGCGCATGAGCTCGCCAAGGTGCTCGGACTGCTCGTCCGCGCTGCGCCAGGTGAGTTCGACGTACATGGCGCTCCACACCAGCACCGTGAGCGCACAGAGCGCCGCGCCGATCACCGGGCCGGTGCCGATCCAGAGCACGGCACTCCCGAGGACGGCGGTGCCGAACAGCAGGTGCGCCACGACGGCGCGCCGGGAGTCGACGACGAACGCGATCGCCGACCCGAGGAACGCCACGATCGGCAGCACGGTGTACGCCTCGTCGCCGAGAAGGACGAGGCCGACGGTCATCTCGAGCGTGACGAGGATCGGCAGGGCGTGGAACCACCGTGCATCCATGCGGTCGGTCGGGACGAACGGCACGACCGCGGCGGTCGCAAACGTCATCACGGCGCAGAGGAGCAGTTCGGTGAGGCGGTCGTCGAACCAGAACAGGCCGCCCATGAGCGCCAGCACCCCGACGCCGGCGAACGCCAGGCTCACCGCGTACCGCACACTGCGCAGACGCGTGACGCGCCGGGCGACCGTCTCCTGGACGCCGTCGGCGGGACCGGCGGAGACGAACACGTTCTCGAGGTCGTCGGCCAGCGCAAGCAGGCCGAGCAGGCGCATCGCACGCCGGCCGGGCTCGTGATCCGCCACGGCGGGGACAGGGTCCCGCGGCACCGGGCGATGCTTGTCGTCTCGCTGCCGGGCGTCGGCGATCTCGAACAGCGTGCCCGCAGCCGCGGCGTCGTCCGGGTACACCGCCGCGCCGATGGCCGAGGTCAGCGGCTGCCCGCCCGCATCGATGCCCGCAAACGCCGCGTGGAGTTTGGCGACGAGGCCGGCGGCCGCCTCGCGACCGGTCTCGGGCAGGAGGACGCAGAACTCGTCGCCGCCCGCGCGGACGACGGTGTCCTGCTCGCGCACCGTCGCCTGGAGGACGTGGGCCACCTCCTGGAGGAGCTCGTCGCCGGCGTGGTGGCCGAGGGTGTCGTTGACCTCCTTGAAGCGGTTGAGGTCGAGGACGACCAGGGCCAGGCTGCGGTCCGTGCGGGCATGGCGGCGCAGCTCGTAGCGCAGCCGCTCGTCCAGCAGCCGGCGGTTGCCGACGCCGGTGAGCGGGTCGGCCCGGACCAGTTCCTCCAGGCGCCGGGTCTGGCGGTCGGCGCCGTCCCAGACCAGGGCGACGAAGAGGCCCAGCCCCCAGGTGACCGCGAGGGCGAGGCACGACGCGGCGGTGGTCGCGGTCGTGCCGGTCATGAGGATGACCGGCAGCAGGATGGCGACCGATCCGAGGATCGCGTACACGAGACGGGCGCGCGGCTGGATGATCACGAACGCGATGGTTGGCCCCAGGAACGTGAACAGCGGTGTGACCGCTCCGCCGTACGGCTGGGCGGCGGCGACCCCGAGCGTCAGCAGCACGCCGATCGTGACGCAGAGCACGTCGAACCATCGCTCGTGGATCTCGGCGGTGCGCATCGCCGCGACGACGAGCCCGGCGAGGATCCCGACGACGCCGACCGCGCCGAGGAGGCGCGGGTCGTCCACGTCGAGGATCAGCCCGAACGGGTAGGCGAACAGCCCGATCAGGATGAGCAGGGCGGCGGTCATCAGGCGCCCCTCGACGCCGCGGCAGATCTTGCGGGCGAGCGGCACCGGTTCGTCGGCCGCCTCGGGATACCCGATCAGCCCAGCGCGGTGCAGGAGCCCCCGGATCCCCGTGACCTCCGCGTCCGCCATCGGCGTCGTGCCGATGTCCCCCTCTGCCCCCAGCGTGGACACCCACCTGCAATATGGCGCATCGCGGGACTGGATGCGGCGTTTCGGCATACGCCATTCGTCCAGGCTGGACGCCCGGCGCTCAGGGACCCGCGCGTTGACCGGGTCGGGAGGAGGGGTTACCGTCCTGCACCACGGATGGCAGGCCGACCGCAGCATGACGCCGCATCAACGGAGGACCCGGACGTCAACGGCCGGATTCTCGAGGCGTTCGCGGGGGTCGTCACCGAGCGCGGGTACGCGGCGACCACCGTTGAGGACATCGCGCGACGTGCGCACGTCCCCATCAGTGTGGTGTACGAGCGCTTCAGTGGCCTCGACGGCTGCTTCGTCGCGTTCTACCGGGCCACGACGGCGTACATCGTCGAGCACGTCACCGGAGTGGTGCGGGCGCAGGCGGAGGCGGGTTTCGACTGGCGCGTGCACACCAGGGAGGGGACGCGGGCCTACCTCGCGTCACTCGCCGCCCAGCCGGCGCTCGCGCAGCTCGCGCACCTGGAGATCGAGGCGGTCGGCGCCGCCGGCCGTCAGGCGCGCCGCGAAACCACCGACGCGTTTGCCCGCGCGATCGAGCACCTGACCGCCCAGGGCGCGCGCGAGGGCTTCGGCGTCCGCGCCCTGGACTTCCACACCGCGCTCGCACTCGTCAGCGCGGCCCACGGGCTCGTCCTGCGCCACATCGAGGTCGTGGGCGCAGAACGTCTCGTCGAGCTCACCACGCCGGTGAGCGACGTGATCATCACGTTGCTCGAGGCCCGCTGACGTCCTGACGCCGGTTCGCCGCCCGGCGGTTGAGCAGCCACCAGGCGGCCACGAGATCCTCGGTCCGGCGCAGGTCCAGTCCCGTGAGCTCCCGGAACCGGCCGACGCGGTAGCGGACCGTGTTGACGTGGACGCACATGCGCCGGGCCGTGCCCTCGGCATCCTGGTCGTGGTTGAGGTAGTCGAGCACGGTGCGCTCGATCTCGTTGGGCTCGGGATCGTCCGGGAACGGCGCGAGGACCCGGCGGTCCAGCCGCTCGGCCGCGCGCTCGGCGGTCACGACGAGGGGGCGCGGTCCCAGGTCCTCGAGCATGAACGTTCCGGACATCTCGAACGCGTGGGCGGCGTCGAGCGCGGCGCAGGCGTCGGCGAACGACTGGTGCACCTGGTCGATCACCATCGGCTCACCGACGGCCACGAGGTGGCCGTCGACCTGCGGCAGGGTGGGCGAGAGCCCGACCAGGTCGCCGTCGAGGGTCTCCACCACGGGTGAGAGGCCGCCATCGGCGCCGGTGCGCAGGATCGTGGAGGCGATGTCGAGCGCGTCGCGACGGCTGGTCGGCCGGCTGCAGAACGGCACGTACGGGCGATCGAGCGCGAGGCCGAACCGGGACGCGTTCGCACGGAGCCGGTCGCCCGGGTGGGTGCCCAGCAGGAGCGTGCGCACGAACTCGGTGCGCCGGGAGCGCTCCCGGCGCAGGCGCTGCTCCTCGAGGTCGCCGTGCAGGCGCGCGACGGTGCTCGTGATGCCGTTGGCCCACTCCCA
>JAEMQS010000220.1 GCA_016463765.1 Solirubrobacteraceae bacterium
CACCGGGACCACCGCCGTCGCGACCCCGCCGCCCGCGGCGCCGACCCCCTCCCCGGTCCACGACCTGAAGACGCTCGTCCTCTCGCGCCACCCCGCCGTGGCGCTGGAGACCGACGAGGAGGACCGCGCGCTGGACCTCGTCGACGCCGCTGCGCGCGACCTGCGGCTCGCGGTGTTCGACTGGACCATCACCCGCGGGCTGGTGCGCCGCGGCCACGACCAGCCGCTGTATGAGTCGACGAAGCCCGCCGCCGCCCTGGCCGGCGCCTCCGAGCTCGATGTGGAGGCCCTGTTCGTCTTCCGCGACCTGCGCCGCCACCTGGGCGAGGCCGAGGTGTCCCGGGCGCTGCGCGACCTGCTCGACGCCCTGGAGCGGTCGACGCGCATCTCCACGGTCGTGCTGGTCGGCAGCCGCCCCGAGCTCCCCGCCGAGCTCGAGGACCGCGTCGTCCACGTCCCGCTGGGCCTCCCGACGGAGACCGAGTACCGCACGACGCTCACCGCCGTGGCCGACTCGCTGGCGGCGGGTGGCCGCGCCACCGTGACGCTCACGCCGGACGACCACACCACCCTTGCGTCCGCCCTGCGCGGGCTCACGCTCAACCAGGCCCGACAGGCGCTCGCCCGCGTCGCCATCGAGGACGGCCGGCTCAGCCGCGAGGACCTGCCGCGCCTCGTCGACCTCAAGGCGCAGGCGCTGCAGGCCGACGGCCTGCTCGAGTACTTCCCGCCGGCCGACAACGTCGCCGCGCTCGGCGGGTTCGACCGCCTGCAGGCGTGGCTCGACCGCGCGCGCGTCGGGTTCAGCCCGCAGGCTCGCGCGTTGAACCTGCCCGCCCCGAAGGGCGTCCTGCTCGTCGGCGTGCAGGGGTGCGGCAAATCGCTCGCCGCGAAGGCCATCGCCCGCTCCTGGGAGATGCCGCTGCTCAAGCTCGACGCCGGCCGTCTCTACGACAAGTACATCGGGGAGACCGAGCGCAATCTCCGCCGCGCTCTGGGCGTCGCCGAGTCGCTCGCGCCGTCGGTCCTCTGGATCGACGAGATCGAGAAGGCGCTGGCGACCGGCAGCGGCGACGGGTCGGACGGTGGGTTGTCCCAGCGGATGCTCGGCACGCTGCTGACGTGGATGGCCGAGCGGCCGGCCGAGGTCTTCCTCGTCGCCACCGCCAACGACGTGTTCCGCCTGCCGCCCGAGCTGCTGCGCAAGGGGCGCTTCGACGAGCTGTTCTTCGTCGACCTGCCCACCGCCGCCGAGCGCGAGCAGATCCTCGCCATTCACCTGCGGATGCGCCGCCAGGACCCCGGTGCGTTCAACCTGCCTGTCCTGTCCGCGGCCACCGAGGGCTTCAGCGGGGCCGAGCTCGAGCAGGTCGTCGTCGGCGCGCTCCTGGGCGCGCTGCACGCCGGGACGCCGCCGGACACCGCCGCCCTCGCACGGGAGGCCGCCGGCACGGTGCCGCTGTCGCGCTCGCGCGCCGAGGACGTCCAGCGCCTGCGCGACCTCGCGGCCGACCGGTTCGTGCCCGTCAGCGGGTGAGGTTGCGCAGCGCGGCCGCGGCGCCGAGTGCTGCGGCTGCGGTGACGGCGACCGCCTGCACGATGCGCAGGGTCCGGTCGGGGTCGTCGATCGTCCGGAAACGGGCGCCGTCGCCGCCGACCTCGATGTAGCCGACCGGTGTGGCCTGGACGGCGCCGCCGCCGCCACCCTCGTCGCTGTCGCCGCCGAATCCCCCGGCGACGCGCACTCGGGCGACGGGGACGATGGTGAGGTCACCACCCGTGACGGGCTCGCCGTAACAGAGGCGCGCGCCGCTCAGGCGGTCGAGCAGCCCGCGCGGGGTCAGGCCGGACGACGGCGTGAGCCCGGCGACCGGCGGGTCCACGGGCTCGGCGGTGAAGACGGGCTCCGCCGCCGCCACCGCGGGCTTCGGCTTCTTCGACTTCTTCTTGGGCTTGGCGTCGGCCGGCTGGTCCTTCTTCGGCTTGGCCACAGCGGATCAGTCCTCGTAGGGCGTGAAGTCCCGCTTGCGCGCACCGCACACCGGACAGAACCAGGTGTCGGGGATGTCCTCGAACGCCGTGCCCGAGGGGATGCCGCCATCGGGGTCGCCCTCGGCGGGGTCGTAGATGTACCCGCAGGCTTCGCAGATCCAGCGCTGTGTCATGTCCGGCAGCCTAGAGATCCGGGCGCTCGGACGACGACTGGCCAGCCAGCCAGGAAACGGCGCACCGCCGTCCGACCGCTCGGTAGCGTGTCGGCGCATGGCGGCGACGGCAGGCGAACCAGGGCAGGAGTTGGCGGGCGACGCGGTCGTCCCCGCGCGGCAGGCGGCGTCGATCATCCTGCTGCGTGGCGGCGACCAGGCCCTCGAGCTGCTCCTCGTCCAGCGCACCCCGAATGCCCGGTTCATGGGTGGCGTCTGGGTGTTCCCCGGCGGTGCCGTCGACGCCCACGAAGGCGAGGGGGATCGGGCCCATCGGGTCGCCGCGGTCCGGGAGCTCGAGGAGGAGGCCGCGGTCTCCGGCATCGCCCCGCACGAGCTCGTGAAGTTCAGCCAGTGGATCACGCCGGAGCAGGTGAAGATCCGCTTCGACACGCACTTCTTCCTCGCCGAGGCGCCCGCCGGCGCCGAGCCGCGCATCGACGGCGAGGAGTGCGTCGACCTCGGCTGGTTCACGCCGCAGGACGCGCTGCGCGCCGGCGAAGAGGGCGCGATCGAACTCGTCTTCCCCACGATCAAGCACCTCGAGCAGCTGTCGGTCTTCCC
>JAEMQS010000033.1 GCA_016463765.1 Solirubrobacteraceae bacterium
AGATGTTGATGTACGCGTCGGTGGGGACGCCCGCCTCGTGGAACATCGCCTCCATCGCCGCCGCGGACTCCGGGCACTGGGGCGCGTGCTTGAGCAGGATGGTGTTGCCGATGATCAGGTTCGGTCCCGCGAACCGGGCCACCTGGTAGTACGGGAAGTTCCACGGCATGATGCCCAGCAGGACGCCCATGGAGGTCCGGCGGATGAGCGCGGTGCCCTCACCCTCGAGCAGGTCGATCGGCTCGTCGGCGAGGAACCGCTCGGCGTTGTCGGCGTAGTACTCGTAGATCGCGCCGGCGAAGTCGACCTCGCCCAGGGCCTGCTCGATCGGCTTGCCCATCTCCCGGACGATGATCTTCGCGAGGTCCTCGCGCCGCTCGACGTGCAGCTCGCCGACCCGCCGGATCGCGGCCGCCCGGTCCGCCAGGGGGGTCTCCCGCGCCCAGCCTGGGTGCGCGGCGTGCGCGCGGCCGATCGCCCCGGCCAGCTCGTCGTCGGTGATCGTCGGGAAGGTGGTGAGCGTCTCGCCCGTCGCCGGGTCCACTACCGCGTAGTCAGCCATGTGCCTCGGTCCAGTGTTCGGTGGGTGCGCCGATTCTTGCGCACCGGCCGCGCCATGGAACGCAGTACGCGCGAATGCGCCCCTGACCCGCCACACTGTCGCCGTGCTCGCCGCCCTTTCCGCGCCTGACACCGCCGTCGTCGTCCTCATCGTCGCCGCGCGGCTGCTCATCCCGCTGCTCATCCCGCGGTGGCCGCTGATGATCCTCGTGGCCTTCGCGCTCGACGGGATCGACAACGGGCTCCTGTCGTCCTGGACGGACGTCGACATGACGGCCGACGGGCCGTACCAGAGCTGGGACAAGGCGCTCGACATCTACTACCAGTCGATCGCTTACCTGGCCGCGATGCGCAACTGGACGAGCCGCCCGGCCTTCCGGATCGCGCAGTTCCTCTTCTTCTACCGCCTGGTCGGCGTGGTGGCCTTCGAGCTCACGGGCGAGCGGGCGCTGCTGCTCGTCTTCCCCAACACGTTCGAGTTCTTCTTCATCGCCTACGAGCTGATCCGGCTGCGCCGCGAGCCCGCGCGCTGGGGCCTGCGCTTCTGGCTCCTCGTCGCCGCCGGGCTCTGGGTGTTCGTCAAGCTCCCGCAGGAGTGGTGGATCCACATCGCGCAGCTCGACTTCACCGACACGGTCGCCGACCACCCGTGGGTGGGGGTGGTCGCTGTCGTGGGCGGGATCGCCCTCGCGGCCGTCGCGTGGTTCGTCGCGCGGCCGCGCATGGGGCCGCCCGATTGGCCGTGGCGCATCGCCGCCGATCCGCTGCCGGTGGTCCCCGCGCAGGCGCGCCCGGTCAGCGCGCCGGAAATCGCGGAGAAGGTCACGTTGCTGGCGCTGATCTGCGTGATCTTCGCCGAGATCCTGCCGAGCATCGACGTCCCCGCGTGGCAGGTCGCCGTCGGGGTCGGGTGTGTCGTGGTCCTGAACGCGGCCATCACGATCGGCAGCGGCGGCCAGCCGGGCACCGTGGCGGCGATCCGTCGCTTCGCCTCGCTGCTCGCCGTCAACCTGCTGCTGGTGTTCGCCGCCAGCGCCGTGCTCACCGGGCCGGCGGACTTCCAGCTCGGCGCAGGGCTGTTCTTCGCGTTCCTGCTGAGCGTGATCCTCGGGCTGTACGACGTGTGCAAGCCGGTGCGTGACGCACGCGACGCACAGCCCGCCGATCCGGCAGCTACGACACGGCGTCCTTGATCTTCCCGACCACACCGTTGCCGTTGTTGGCCACCTCGCCCGTGGGCTCGTCGGACAGGCCCGCCTTCTCGCGGAGCTTCCGCGCGATCTCGGCGATCTCCTCGGGCTCGTAGCCGGGGGCGAAGACGCCCTCCTGCGCGGGCAGGTCGAACGCGGGGAAACCCTCGGGCGGATGGTCGATGACCTGGAGCGGGTCGCCCGTCTCGGGGTGCGGGCCGGTGAAGACGGCGGCGAGCTCGTGGTAGTCGTTGGGCGAGAAGCGGTAGAGCTTCGTGTGCTCGCCGCGCTGGATGTGCGGCTGGCACTCGGGGATCTTGTCGGTCGGGATCCGCGGCGAAGGGAACATCTTCATGAGGTCCGCGCCGGTCAGCAGCTCGATGGCGCGGGCGTAGGCGACCTGGTGGACGCCGCCGCGGACGAGGAGGTAGCCGGTCAGCGCCCGCGCGGCGGGGTGGTCGACCATCTCGTAGACCTTGAGCTTGCCGTTGCGCGCGCCGGTCTCGAGGAAGAAGTTGTGCGTCAGGTCCTCGATGAGGTCACCGGTCGACGTGACGTAGTCGCCGTTCCACGGCTTGCCGTTGGAGTCCTGCACGAGCGTACCGGCGCCGCCCGCGGCGAAGTGCTGCGGGTTCATCGCGTCCTTGGGGTCGGGCAGGTTGCCCGCCTCGCCGGCGCCGGTGAGCATCGTGTTGATCGCGGTGGAGACGAGCTCGATGTGCCCGAACTCCTCCGCGGCGATGTTCGAGACGAGGTCGAAGAACGGTCGGGCGCCCTGCCGCGCGCGGAAGTTGAACGACTGGAACGTGTAGTTCATGAAGGTCGACATCTCGCCGAACTTGCCGCCCAGGAGCTCCTGGACGATGGCGGCGCCGGCGGGATCGGGCGTCGACGGGGGCGGCATCTCGGCCTGCAGGCGATCGATACGAAAGATCATGTGCGCTCCTCGGAACGGTGGACGTGATCGTCCGGTGCCCGACGCCCTGCTGCGCAAACACGGATCGGAGCCGCCCTAGGCTGGGGCCACGTGCTCGCCGGCGTACGCCACATCCCCTCCTGGACGACGGCCATCCCGATCGTCGCCCTGCTCACCCTGATCCCGACCTGGGGCGCGAAGCCGCCGGGTGTCGTGCTCGCCGTCGTCGCGCTGCTGCTCGGCGGCGCGGTCTTCGCCGCCGTCCACCACGCCGAGGTCATCGCCCACCGCGTCGGCGAGCCGTTCGGCTCACTGGTCCTGGCGATCTCGGTGACGATCATCGAGGTCGGGCTGATCGTCACGCTCATGGTCTCCGGGGGTTCCGAGACCGACACGCTCGCGCGCGACACCGTGTTCGCCGCCGCGATGATCACGTGCAACGGCATCCTCGGGCTGTCGATCCTCGTCGCGGCGCTGCGCCGCCACGTCGCCGAGTTCAACGCCGAGGGCATGGCGTCCGCGCTGGCCACGGTGGGAACGCTCGCGACGCTCACGCTCGTCCTGCCGACGTTCACGACGAGCGCGTCCGGCCCGGAGTTCACGACCGGACAGCTCGCCTTCGCCGCGGTCGCCTCGATCGCCCTGTACGCGCTGTTCGTGCTCGTCCAGACGGTGCGCCACCGTGACTACTTCCTGCCCGACGAAGCCGACGCGCCGCCGGAGGTCCACGCCGCGCCGCCGACGAATCGCGAGGCCCTCACGAGCCTCGGCCTGCTCGTCGTCGCCCTGGTCGCGGTCGTCGGGCTCGCGAAGGTCGAGTCACCGGCCATCGAGGACGCCGTAGGCGCGATCGGCGCACCCGCCTCCGCCGTGGGTGTCGCGATCGCGCTGGTGGTCCTGCTCCCGGAGACGATCGCCGCCATCCGCAACGCCGCGCGCGGCCGGGTGCAGACGAGCATGAACCTCGCGTTCGGCTCGGCGATCGCGAGTATCGGGCTGACGATCCCGGCGATCGCCGTCGCGTCGATCTGGCTGGACGGGCCGCTCGTGCTCGGCCTGGGCCCGACCCAGATGGTGCTGCTGGCGATCACCGCCGTGGTCGGCGCGCTCACCGTCCTACCCGGCCGCGCAACCGTGCAGGAGGGCGGCGTGCACCTCGTGCTGTTCGCCGCCTTCCTCGTGCTCGCCGTCAGCCCGTAGTCAGACGCTGACGCGCTCGGCGGGCGTACCCGCGCCCGACCGCGTGCCGCCGAAGACGACCGCGCCGTCGTCGACCGCGCCACGCTTGAGCGCGACGACGTCGTGGGCGTAGCTCATCCGCATCTTCCACGGCGCCTTCGACCCCTGCTGCGGGAACTGGTCGAGGGCGCGCAGGACGTAGCCCGCGGTGAAGTCGAGCATCGGCTCCTCGGTCACGTCCGGGTCCGAGTTCTCCGGGCGGAGCCAGGCGTAGCCGTGGGCGTCGAGGTGGTCGAGCATCCGGCACAGGTACGCGGACGTGAGGTCGCACTTCAGCGTCCACGACGCGTTCGTGTACCCGATCGCGAAGGCGAGGTTCGGGACGCCCTCGAGCATCATGCCCTTGTAGGTCATGCGCGTCGGGACGTCGATCGGCTCACCGTCGACCGTCAGCTGCACCCCACCGAACGCCAGCAGGTTCAGGCCGGTGGCCGTGACGATGATGTCGGCCTCGAGTTCGCGGCCGGACTCCAGCGCGATGCCGCGCTCGGTGAACGTCGCGATGCGGTCGGTGACCACGGACGCCGTCTCGCGGCGGATCGCCTTGAACAGGTCAGCGTCGGGCACCAGGCACAGGCGCTGATCCCACGGGTTGTAGGTGGGCGTGAAGTGCGTGTCGACGTCGTAGCCCTTGGGCAGGCGCATCTTCACGCCGAACTTCAGCAGCCGCTTCATCGCCGCGGGCCGGCGGCGGGCGAACTGGAAGTTGGCCGTCTGCATCCCGACGTTCTTCCAGCGCACGATGCCGTAGGCCGTGCGCGCCGGCAGCACGCGCTTCAGGCCGTTCGCCACCGGGTCCTTCGCCGGGAGCGACACGACATACGTCGGCGACCGCTGGAGCATCGTGACGTGCGCGGCGCCGCCCTTGGCCAGCGCCGGGACGAGGGTCATCGCCGTCGCCCCGCTGCCGATCACGATGACCTTCTTGCCCGCGTAGTCGAGGTCCTCCGGCCAGTGCTGCGGGTGGACGACCGTCCCCGCGAACCGCTTGCGCCCGGGGAACTCCGGGGTGTAGCCCTCGTCGTAGCGGTAGTAGCCGCTGCACAGGTACAGGAACCCGCAGGTGAACCGCACGCGCTCGCCGGTGTCGGTGCGCTCGGCCTCGACGTCCCAGCGGGCGTCCGGCGTCGACCAGGATGCCGAGACGACCTTGTGGCCGAACCGGATCCGGCGGTCGATCCCGTGCTCGCGCGCGGTGTCCTGGACGTAGCGCAGGATCGACGGACCGTCGGCGATCGCCTTGGCGTCGGTCCACGGACGGAAGTCGTACCCGAGGGTGTGCATGTCGCTGTCCGAGCGGATGCCGGGGTAGCGGAAGAGGTCCCAGGTGCCGCCGATGGTGTCGCGAGCCTCGAGGATCGCGTACGTCGTACCGGGGCGACGCTGCTGCAGGTGCACGCCGGCGCCGATGCCGGAGAGCCCGGCGCCGACGATCAGGACGTCGAGGTGCTCGGAGGTCATACCGCGATGTTACCGATCGGTAGCAATGCGGGTGACGGGTGTCAGTCCCCGGCGGTGCCGGTCACGTCCTCCGCGGACTCGATGACCCGTCGCCCGGTCTCCCTGGCGCGCTCGTGCAGGCGCGCTTCCGCGGCCTCCGCGGTCAGCCCGTGGCGTTCCATCAGCACGCCCTTGGCCTGCTCCAGGGCGGCACGGCCGCCGAGGGCCCGCGTGAGCGTGTCGACCCGCGCCTCGAGCTCGGCGCGATGCCCGTGCAGCCGTACCGCGACCTCCAGCACGCCCTGCAGCTCCTCGTCGTCCGGGGACGACGCGAAGGCCGAGATGCCGCGATCGGCAGCGGCGGCGAGGAACGTCGCGCTCGGGTCCTCCAGGAGCACGACCATCGGCCCGTCGAGCTCCGCCCCGAGCTCCTCGATGAGGTCGAGCGCGTGCTCGTCGCTCTCGTGGAGCATCACGATGGTCAGCTCGGGATCGGTCTCGATGATGTCCTGCACGCCCTCCGTCACCGAGATGGCCATCCCCGTGACGTCGTGCCCGAGCCCCTCGAGCCGTGCGGCCAGGACCGCGAGCGCGTCGCGGTCCTCGTCGGCCAGGGTGATGCGAAAGCGTGAAGGCGTCATGGGCGATCCTCGGTGGTCCGTCGCCGCAGCGGGAGGGCGAACCAGAGCAGAACGTACAGCCCCAGCATGCCCGCACCGGCGGCGACGGACGCCAGGCCACCGAACAGGACATCGGAGACCAGGAGTACGGCGCCGCTCATCGCGAGCGCCAGCAGCACGAGACCGGCGATCGCCGCGCGGGTGGCGAAGAAGACGAGGCGCTCCTTCTCACCCTGGCGGAACAGCAGACGGTGGTACGCGGTCGGTGCGATGAAGCACGCCGTCGCGGCGCCCGCGCACAGCAGAGTCGCGAAGTACACGCCGCGCTGGAAGTTCGTCACCTCCTCGAAGCGGCTCTGGAACGGCACGGCGAGCAGGAAGCCGAACAGCACCTGCACCCCGGGCATCGCGACGCGGATCTCGTTGAGGACGTCGTCGAGGTTGCGGTTCAGGCGCTCGTGCGCGGACTCCTCCTCGCGCGCGCGAGCCACGTCCGACGCCGTCATCGGCGGGCCTCCCTCACCATCCGCGCGTGCCCGAGCTGCAGCGCGTCGGCGCCCGATCGCACCGCGAGCACGGCGGCGACGGTGCGCGTGGCGCGCGGCGCGGCGAGATAGCCCGCGGTGAAGGCCGTCGCGGTCCACTGGTCCATGCAGATCGTGCAGGTCAACAGGTCGGCCACCGCACGTCGCAGCGGGGTCTGGCCAGGGCGCACGTCCTCGGCCAGCTCGCCCGGCGGGCTCGGCGCGTCGGGGTCGACCTGCGTGAACGGCCTGCGCAGCGGACGTGAGACCTTCTCGCGCGAGAGCATGCGGCTCAGGCGATGGGCCCCGATCGCCAGCAGCGCGAGATCGCCAGGGTCGACGCGGTCGAGAAGGAGGTCCCGGCGACGGGCGACCGCGACCACGCCTCCGAGCAGGCCGACGTAGGCGCCCGCCAGCAGCGCGTATGCCCCCAGGGGGCGCTCCGCGTCGAACGACACCGTGTCCTCGGCAGCGGACACGGAGACTCAGACCAGGGACGCCGGGCCAGGCGTGTACGGGTCCGTCGGCAGTTCCGGGTTCTCCGGCGGCTGCTCCGGCTCCGGGCCCTCGGGCGCGGGCTCGTAGTCCGGCTCGGAGGCGGGCTCGGACGGGACCGTCGGATCGGACCCCGGCTCGACCTCGGGGCCGTCGGGCGCCCCCGGCGGCACTTCGTGCTGCGGGGAGGGATCGGGCACCTCAGCCAGCGGCAGCGGATTCATGGCGGACACCTTTCGTCGTGACCCTCCGGGACTGCCCGATCGGGCCGCGGGCGACACCCAGGTTGCCCGCCGCCGGCCGGCGGGTACCGGACGCCCATGCCCGCCGCCATCGTCGACATCGACGGAACGCTCATCGACACGAACTACCAGCACACCCTCGCGTGGCAACGGGCCTTCAGCGCCCACGGACACGAGGTGCCGGCGTGGCGCGTGCACCGGGCGATCGGGATGGGCGGGGATCAGCTCGTCGGCCACCTGATCGGGGCCGAGCACGACGCCCGCGACGGCGACGCCATCCGCGACGACGAAGCCGCCGCGTACGCCCGGCTGATCGACGAGGTGCGGCCGCTGCCGGGCGCGCGCGACCTCCTGGTCGCGCTGCGCGATCGCGACCTGACGGTCGTGCTCGCCAGCTCGGCCAAGGCGGACGAGGTCGACCACTATCTCGACCTGCTCGACGCGCGCGACGTCGTCCACGCGTGGACGACGTCGGCGGACGTCGAGCGGACCAAGCCCGAGCCCGACCTCGTCGACGCCGCGCTGGAGCAGGCGGGGACGCGCGACGCGGTGATGGTGGGCGACACCGTGTGGGACGTGCGTGCCGCCGCACGCGCCGGGATTCCCACCATCACGCTGCTGAGCGGCGGCTTCGGCGAGGACGAACTGCGCGCCGCGGGAGCGGCGGCGGTCCACGACGACCCCGCCGCGCTGCTCGAGGTCCTGGACCGCTCGTCGCCGTTCGGCGCGCTCATGGCTGGATGAGCACCTTCACCGCCCCGTCGGCCTTCTCCTGGAACATGTCGTAGGCGTCGGGCGCGTCCTCGAGCGTGACGCGGTGCGTGGCGAAGTCGTCGACGCCCAGCCGGTCACCCTCGGTGAGCAGGGGCAGGATGTCGTCGGTCCAGCGGCGGACGTTCGCCTGGCCCATCCGCAGCTGCACCTGCTTGTCGAACATCGTCATCATCGGCATCGGGTCGGCGTTGCCGCCGTAGACGCCGAGGAGCGAGATCGTGCCGCCGCGGCGGACGAGCTCCACCGCGAGGTGCAGCGCGCTCAGCCGGTCGATGCCCGCGCTCTCCTGGAGCTTCGCCGCGAGGGTGTCCGGCAGCAGTCCCGCCAGCGTCTGCGCGAGCTTGCCCACGGGCGCGCCGTGCGCCTCCATGCCGACCGCGTCGATCACGGCGTCGGCACCGCGGCCCCCGGTGAGCTGCATGACCGCGTCCACGACGTCGATGCCGTCGTCGGCGAGGTCGATCGTCTCCACCCCGCGTGACCTGGCGCGCGCCAGGCGCTCGGGCACGAGGTCGATCCCGATGCAGCGCGTGCCCTCCAGCTGGGCGACGCGGCACGCCATGTCCCCGATCGGGCCGAGGCCGAGGACCACCAGGGTGTCGCCTTCGTGCACGTCGGCGTACCGCACCCCCTGCCACGCCGTGGGCAGGACGTCGGAGAGGTAGACGAAGCGGTCGTCGGGCGGACCGTGCGGGACCTTGATCGGGCCGTACTGGGCCTGCGGCACGCGCAGCAGCTCGGCCTGGCCGCCGGGCACCTGGCCGTACAGCTTGGTGTAGCCGAAGAGCGCGGCGCCCTGGCCGTCGACCCGGGTCGTGTCGCACTGGGACTGCAGCCCCGTGGAACACGGGTCGCAGTGGCCGCAGGAGATGTTGAACGGCACCACGACGCGATCGCCGGGGGCGAGGTCGCGCACCCCGGATCCGACCTCCTCGACGATGCCCATCGGCTCGTGGCCGAGGATGTCACCGGCGTCGAGGTAGGGGCCGAGGACCTCGTACAGGTGCAGGTCCGAGCCGCAGATGCCGGATGAGGTGACGCGGATGATGGCGTCCGTCGGCTGCTCGATCCCGGGGTCGGGATGGGTGTCGACCCGGACGTCCCGCTTGCCGTGCCAGGTGAGCGCGCGCACGGCCTAGCGGCCCGGAGCCGCGGAGCTGATGTCCGCGAGCACGGAGCCGGGGTCGCGCTCCATCGCGAGGTCGCCGAGCGAGATCACGCCGACGACGCGGGCACCGTCGACCACCGGGATGCGGCGGATGTCGGCGTCGCGCATGACACGCATGACGTCGCCGACGTCATCGCCGGGCGCGGCGGTCAGGGGTGTGTCGGTCCAGACATCGCGCGCCGAGCACGTGTCGGGGATCCGGCCGTCGGCGATCGCCCGAATGACGATGTCGCGGTCGGTCACCACGCCACAGAGTTCGTCGCCTTCCGTGACGGGCACCATCCCGGTGCCTGCGTCGCGCATGATCGCCGCGATCTCGGTGGGCGGCGCCTCAGGGGCGACGGTCTCCGGAGCGCGGGTCATGACGTCCTGTGCAGTCTGAGTCATGGGTCCTCCTGTTCGGGTGGGGACACCTGGCCGGTACCCCGGCCCGACCGCCCGAAACACGCGCCCGTCAGGGCACGGCGCGCGCGACGAGATGCGCGCCGGCCTCGAACAGCTCCCGGCCCGAAGGGGTGAGCTCGGGAGCCGTCTCCATGGCGAGACCGATCACGGCGTGGCTGCGCGCGCCGCGAGGCGCCCCGGCGAGCAGGAGCCCGGCGCCGTCGGGTGCCCCGAGGCCGGCCGCCGACTGCGGGGGAAGCCAGACACAGCGGCTCACGGCGCCCAGCTGGACGTCGTCCGGAGGCCCGTCCTCACCGATCTGCGCGAAACGCCCGCGCAGGCTGGTCACCAGTCCCGCCACGCCCTCATCGACGACGTACACCGCCGCGTCGAGTGCATCGAGGCGCCGCCGCAGGACGTGGAGCCCCGCCCGCAGACCGCGCATCCCGGGGGTCGCGGTGGCGACCGCCACGTCGCGCGTCGCCGTCGCCCACAGGCGCTGGACGTCGTCCTGGTCGTGCAGGCGCCCGCGCTCGTGGCGCAGGGCCGCGCGTGCGGCCTCCGACCGGCGGGCGCCGCCGGCGTCCATCCCGATGAGCGCGACGAGCGGGCGGCTGCGCGCGATCTGCCGAACCTGGACGGCGAGCGACTGCGCCGGCCGTGCGAGGCCCGCGGCCCAGTCCGGATGCGTGACCCGCGCCACGCGGGCGTCAGACGTGAAGAAGTCGCGGAGCTCCGCGGCGTCGTCGCCACCGAACCACGGCGCGACGTCGTCGAGGAGGTCGCCGGCGCGCGGGCCGTCGGGACGGGCCCGGAGCACGCCGTTCGCGAACTCGACGGTCAGCGGCACCGGCCCGGACAGCAGGACGACGCCGAACGGGAGCTCGTCGACGAGGTTGCGCCACGTCGAGGCCCCGACGGACCCGGTGGGCGGGTCGGACCGCTGCTCGATCGCGTGGTCCAGCGGCACGCCGATCTCGTGCAGCCGCCGGACGGCGACGACCCGTGCGGCGTCCTCGGTGCGGTAGCGGCGCGCGCCGCCGCCGGCCCGCTCAGGGCTGGGCCAGCCAAACCGGCGTTCCCAGGTGCGCAGGCGGTCCCGGGTCATCCCGGTCACGATCGCGAACTCAGAGGCGCTGAGTGTCGGGGCAGACATCGCACCCCGGGTACTACCCCGCTGCGCGTCTCGCAACCCCCGTCAGTCGCGCAGTGCCGCCAGCGCCTCCTGCAGATCCGGGTAGCGCGGCAGCAGGTCGCCGAGCCCCGCCTGGTCGAGCGATGCCGCGACGATGGTCCCGGCGCCCGCCAGGACGAACTGCCCACCCCGGTCACGCACACGCCGCCGGGCGTGCAGGAGGATCGAGAGCGCGGTCGTGTCGAGGAACGGCGCGGCCGTGAGATCCAGGCAGACGTCGACGTCGTCCTCCAGCAGCGGCTCCAGCGCGGCCCGCAGATCCGGCGCGGCGAAGACGTCCACCTCGCCCACGAGCTCGACCACGACGATCGGTCCCTCGTGATGCTGAAGGGCCGTGGCAAACCCGATGGATTCCGAACTGGTCATCCCGACTCCCTACGGAGTTCTACCGGGCAGCGCTCACCGCTGTCCACCCCTGTCCACCCTGGCGCACAACCCGTCGTCGGAGGAGGTTGTTCCCATGACTGCCACCCGCATCGCCACCGACGAGAACGACCTCCTTCGCCGCTACCACGAGACCCGCGATCCTGCCCTCCGCGCCGAGCTCGCCGAGCGCCTCCTACCGCTGGCGCACTCGATCGCCCGTCGCTACGCCCACCGCGGCGAGCCGCTCGACGACCTCATCCAGGTCGGGGCCATCGGCCTCCTCAAGGCGCTGGACCGCTTCGACCCCGACCGGGGCGTGCCGTTCAGCGGCTTCGCCGCGCCGACCATCACCGGTGAGATCCGCCGGCACTTCCGCGACACCGGGTGGATGGTCCGCCCGCCGCGCGACCTCCAGGAGCGCGTGCTCGCCGTCAGCGCCACGACCGAGCGGCTGGCCGTCGATCTCGGCCGCGAACCCACCATCCAGGAGATCGCCGAGGCGACGAGGAGCTCGGTCGAGGAGGTCGCCGAGGCGCAGCAGGCAGGCACCGGCTACCGCGCGGCGTCGCTCGACGCTCCGGTGGGCGAGGAGGGTCTCCCCCGCGGCGAGTCCATCGGCCAGTTCGACGACGGGTTCGCGCTCGCCGACGCTCGGCACGACGTGCGCACTGGGCTGCTCGCCCTGCGTCCCCGTGAGCGCCGGATCATCGCCCTGCGGTTCTGGGGCGGGATGTCGCAGCGTGAGATCGCCGAGGATCTCGGGATCTCGCAGATGCACGTGTCGCGCCTGGTGCGCGCGGCGCTCGCGCAGATGCGCGCGGGGGTCGGCGAGGACACGCCGCAGCCCCTCGAGCTGGCCGCGCACTGACGTTTCGCCGCCCCCGTCGCGGGGCACCAGCCCGCCCATGACCACCCCCACGCGCGCCCAGGACCGCACCGCCTCGCGCGGCGCCGCGCCCGCCGGCTCGTACTGGCTGACCTCCACCGCGGACACGACGCCCCGGCCGCCCCTGCGCCCCGGCGCGCGGGTGGACATCGCGGTCGTCGGCGGCGGGATCGTGGGCGTGACGTGCGCTCTCCTGCTCGCCCGCGGCGGCGCCCGCGTGGCGCTGCTGGAAGCCGACGAGCTCGGCGCGGGAACGACCGGCGCGACGACCGCGAAGGTCACTTCGGCGCACGGGCTGGTCTACGACCGCCTGAAGCGGCGGGTCGGCGCCGACCGCGCCGGCGCCTACGGGCACGCCAACGAAGCCGCGCTCGCGTGGATGGCCGCCCTGGTGCGCGACGAGGACCTCGACTGCGACTGGCGCGCCCGTGACGCCTACACGTACACCGAGGACGAACGCCGCGTCGGCACGATCGAGCGCGAAGCGGCCGTCGCGCGCGAGCTGGGCCTGCCCGCCGAGTTCACCACCACGGTTCCCGGCCCGCCCGCGGCCCGTGCCGCCGTCCGCATGCGCGACCAGGCCGAGATGCACCCGCGCCGCTACGTCCTCGCGCTCGCCGATCTCGCCGAGGCGGCGGGCTGCCTCATCGCCGAGCGCACCCGCGTGACCGGACTGCACGCCACCTCCCCGTGCGTGGTCGTCCAGACGGACCGCGCGACGCTGGAGGCCGACCGCGTCGTCATCGCGACGCAGTTCCCCATCCTCGACCGCTCGCTGCACTTCGCCCGGATGCACACCAGCAGGTCGTACATCGTCGGCATTCGCACCCCCCGCCCGGCCCCCGCCATGCTCTACGGGATCGACGACCCCAGCCGCAGTGTCCGCTCGGCCCCGCTGCCCGACGGCGCGGAGCTCATGATGATCGGCGGCGAGGGCCACCCCACCGGCGGCGACACCGACACGGAGGCCCGCTACCGCGCGCTGGCCGACACGGCCCGCGCGTGGTTCGGCGAGGCACCGATCACCCACCGCTGGTCCTCCCAGGACATGACGAGCGTCGACGATCTCCCCTACGCCGAACCGGTGCTGGCCTCCGGCGGCCGCGTCTGGACGGTCACCGGCCTGCGCAAGTGCGGCATGACCCTCGGCACGGCGGCCGCCCACCACCTCGCGGCCCGCTTCGAGGACCGCGACTCCCCCCATGCCGCGGCGTTCGACCATCCGCGCGTGCCCTCGCTGCCCGCAGTCGGCGAGGCGCTGCGCGAGAACGCCGGGAACGGCTGGCGCCTGGCCACGGGGCGGCTGCGCCGCGGCCCCGTGCCCGAGGACCTCGCCGCCGGTGAGGGTGCGGTCCACGGACCGCCGCACCGGCGCGTTGCCGCCTACCGCGACGACGCGGGTGCCCTGCACCGGCTGTCCGCGACCTGCACGCATCTGGGCTGCGAGGTGCGTTTCAACCCCGCCGAGCGCAGCTGGGACTGCCCGTGCCACGCGTCGCGCTTCGATGCCCGGGACGGCCGTGTCCTCGACGGGCCCGCCGTGCATCGCCTGCCCCCCGTCGACCGCTGAACAGGAGCACCGTGGCCGAGAACAGCATGTGGGTGCCCGCCACCCCGCAGGACGCCTGGTCCATCGTCGCCGACCCGCGCGGCTACGCGTACTGGGTGATCGGGGCCGACGGCATCGAGAGCTTCGACGGGGACTGGCCCGCCGTGGGCGCCACGTTCCATCACGCGCAGGGCGTCAAGCCCGTGCGCCTGCACGACACCTCCAGCGTGCTCATCTCCGAGCCGCCGTCACGGCTGCAGCTCGAGGTCCGCGCCCGGCCGTTCTTCGTCGGCGTCGTGACCCTGACCTTCACGGCCTCCGACGGGGGCACCCGGGTGTCCATCGACGAGAAGGCGACCGGAGGCCTGGCGGGGATGCTGCCGCAGTTCGCGACCTCGCCGCTCATCGGGCTGCGCAACACCGAGAGCGTCCGCCGGCTCGGCGCGATGATCTGGGCCCGGTCCACCGCATGAGCCGGCGCGACGAGCCCGTCACGATCACGCCGTACCGCGACGGGCCGCTCCTGGTGCGCGGTCCGTTCACGATGCTCGACCAGGACGGCGCCGAGATCGAGGTCGACCGCACGACGGTCGCGCTCTGCCGCTGCGGGCACTCGCGCCAGCGCCCGTTCTGCGACGGCTCGCACCGCCTCACGCGGTTCTCGGCGCCCGGCGCGGCCGAGCAGCGCGCCTCACGCTGAGGCGACGGGCGCGCGGTCCAGCAGCGCGGTCTCGTCCTGCGCGAACGCGGTGAGCAGGTGCTCGGACCAGGCCGCATCGGTCGCGACGAGCGCGGCGGCGCCCCAGAGGATGTCCGCCGCCAGCTCGGGCTGCTGCACCGCGAGGCCGCCGGCGAGATCGACCGCCGCGATGCTCTCGTGCACCGCATCGGCGGCGACGTGCTCGTCGAAGAACGCCGTCGCGTCCTCACTGGTGAAGCCCAGCCGCCGAAGGCCCGCCGCATAGCGCCCGTTGGGCACCGACGACGTCATCTCGAACACCGCGAGATGGCCGACGAGCGCGCCGCGCAGCCGGCGGTGCAGCCCGAACAGCGAGATGAGGTTGACGGTCGCGAGCGTCACGCCGGGGATGACGTCGAGATAGGCGCCGTACGTGTCGTCGAGTCCCGTCGCCCGCAGCGCCCGGGCGAAGAGCTCGGCATGGATGCGGTCGGCGCGGCCGCCGCCGTACTCGTCAGCCTGGATCTCGACCATCGCGGCCTTCGGGCGCCCGGACAACCGCGGGAGCGCCCACGAGTGCGGGTCGGCCTCCTTCAGCTGGTAGGCCGAACGGTGCACGAGGAACGCGCGCAGCTGGTCGGCGGTCGCCTCACGCTGGATGAACTTCGACAGCGACGGCGCGTCCTCACCGTCCTCGGTGATCGCGCGCAGCGCGGCGTCGGTGTCGCGCGGCGCGACGGGATCAGGCTGGGGCACGGTCGCGCGCAGCGCGTCCTCGAACGCGCGCTCCAGCGTCGCGCGCAGCCCAAGGAGCGCCGGGTCCCACTCCCAGCGGTCGTCGACGTCGGTAAAGCCGCGGTAGTGCAACTCGTACGCGACGTACAGCGCGAGCTGCAGGTCCTCGTCGGTGAGCGGGTCGTCAGGCAGCGCGACGACGGGCAGCAGCGGCAGCGATCCGACCGGATCGCGCAGCGCATCGAGCAGGTACGCGGAGATGGGGCCGCGAGGGGCGGGAAGCGTGGTCACGGTCGCCCTCTACCCGCGCGTCGCCGCCGGCGACACACGGGCAGGGTCACATGGTGTCGTCGAGGAACCGGTCGGCGAGCCGACCGGGGAGCGCGGCGACACCGTGGGCGAACGCCTCGCGCCGCTGCGCGGCCGCGCCACCGCCGGAGGCGACGAGCTCGCCGACCGTCGCCAGCTCCGCCGCGCAGCCGAGCCGGGCCGCGGCCGGGCCCACCCATGCGGCCAGGTCGAGCAGGCGGTCGGCCACCGCGGCGCGCGCACCGGTCCGCACGTCCGTGACGGTCGCGCCGAGCCCGTCGCGGCAGGCGGCCCAGCGGTTCTCCTCGATGCGCCAGGTCGGAACCGGCGGGCGCGCGCCCCGAGCATCCAGCTCGTCGCAGATCGTGCCCACCAGGGCGTGCACGAACGCGATGACGGCGGCGGCCTGCCCGAGGGTCGTCTGCGCGTCCGGCACCCGCAGCTCGAGCGTGCCGTGCACGGGGTGCGGACGCAGCTCCCACCACCAGCGCGTCGCGTCCCGGACGGCGCCCGCCTGCGCGCCCCACGCCAGCTCGGCGGCGTGGGCCTGCGGGTCACCCAGCGCCGGCGGCACGCCCTGGCGCGGCAGCAGCCGGGAGATCAGCGGGCGCACGGACGCCAGGCCGGTGTCCCGGGCGCCGTAGACGGGCGCGTTGGCGGCGAGGGCCGCGATGTCGGGCAGGTACTCGCGCAGCGCGTCGTGCACCGCGATCGTGCGCGGGGTGTCGCCCACCGCGACGTGGACCTGGAGCGCGCAGACCTGCTGCAGCTCGGCGACCGCGCCGTACTCGGCGTGCAGTGCGTGGTAGCGCTCCCCGTCGGTCAGCGGCCCGCGCGCGGGCGCGCACGGGTGCACACCCGCGGCGGCGGGCCGCGCCAGCCCGTCGAGCGCCGAGACGAGGTCGTGGCGCGCGGTGCGCAAGGCTGCCAGCGCCTCGGGCACGGACTGTGCGGGCGGGAGCCGGATCTCGAGCTGGCCGGCCGGCAGCTCGGCGGTGAACCGCGGGTCGCCGCCGAGTCGGCTGAGGGCCTCGGCGGACCTCGTGACGGGCGCGCCCGACCGCGGGTCGACGAGCAGCACCTCCTCCTCGAGTCCGACCGTGAACGCGGGGGCCTCGGCCGTGGCGCCGAAAGCACCCGCCGACGATGGAAACGGTGCGCGCATAGCCCCGGCAATGCCCGGTCGCGTGCCGCGTGAATCGCGCGTTTCGCGACAGGTCGAAGCCACGCCTCGACGGCGGAACGCGCCAGCGGTCAGCCGAGCGGCTCGCGCACCGGGCCCATGTCGTTGGCACGCACGGACGTCGCGAGCCCGTCGCGGACGGTCCAGGACCACATCACCGCGCGCTGCAGCTCCTCACCGCCGCGCCGGCCCGTCACGCGCCCGAACACCACGACCGCGCCCGCGGCGGCGCGGATGTCGTCGGCGTGCAGCTCCAACTCGTCCCAGACCCGTTCGAGATCCTCGAAGTACGCACGGGCGCCGGCGTGGCCTCGGTACGGGCCCTCGCGCCCGGCGAGCTCGCTCGTGGCCCGAAGGTGCAGCTCGATGTCCGGATCCATGTGCGTGACGGCGGCCTCCATGTCGCGCCGGGCGAACGCGTCGTAGACCCCGCGGACGGCGGCGATCTCCGCATCCGCGTTGCCCGGATCCCCGTAGGCGATGTCGCGCTGCCCGGTTCGGCGGATGGCGAGCATCGCGATGTCATCGACCTGCTCCTCGCCGTCCACGAAGGCCTCCAGCGCGCGATCGACCCGCCCGATCACGTCCTGGGCCCCCGACGCAGGGGCGACGGCGGCAGCGAGGCGATCGGCGCCGAACCGCTCGCCGCGCCCGCGGGCGTCGAGGACCCCGTCGGTGTAAAGCAGCAGCGTGTCCCCGGGGAGCAGGCTGACGTCCTCCTGGTGAAACGTCGTGTCGGCGAACGCGCCGAGCATCGTGCCCCAGGAGCCGACCTCCTCGGCCCGGCCCGCCCGGACCCGGACCGGTCGCGGATGCCCGGCGCAGGCGATCCGCACGCGCGCGGGCCCCTCGTCATCACCGCTGAGCAGCACGACGCACGCGCTGCACATCGTGACCTGCTCGCGGCGGGCGAGCTGGCGGTTGAGCAGCGCGAGCCCGCGGACCGGGTCGCCGGTCAGGACCCCGGCCGTGCGCAGCGTGTGGCGCGCCTTCGCCGTCACCGCGGCGGCTTCGGCCCCGTGGCCGGTGACGTCGCCGACGACCGCCATCCACCCCGCCGGGGTCTCGAAGACGTCGTAGAAGTCACCGCCCGCCCAGGTCGTGCGCCCGGCCGCGCGGTAGCTGCCGGCGAGTTGGACGCCGGCGACCTCCGGCAGGCGCTCGGGCAGCAGGCTGGCCTGCAGCGTCGCGGCGATCCGCGCCCGCTCGGCAGACAGCCGCGCCGTCTCCATGGCCACGCCCGCCCGCCGGCCGAGTTCCTCCGCGAGTTCGAGGTCCGCCGCCGTGAACGTCCGGTGCGACTCGGCGTTGACCAGCGTGATGACGCCGGAGACGGCGCCGTCCGGTGGGCGGATCGGCACCTGGATGACCGAGTGCATCCCGACGGCGGACAGCGCGTCGAGGTGCTCGGGGTCGTCCGTGTAGGCCCGCAGGACGTCCTCCGTCACCCGCGCGACCAGCACCGGCGGGCCGCCGCGCAGGATCGCCGCACCGCCGCGCGGCGCGTCCAGCTCGACAGGGAAACGCGTGGCGTACGCCATCGCCTGGGCGCGCATCGCGGGGTCGCGATGGGCCACGGCGACCACGCGGGTCGACATGCGGACCGGGAGCGTGACGGTGCACCAGTCGGCGAAGTCCGGGACCAGGAGATCGGCGAGATCCTGCAGCGGCGCCTCGGGGTCGGACGTCCGGTGCAGCACCTCGCCCGCTCGCGCCAGGATCCGCTGGACGAGCTCGGCCCGCTTGATGGCCGTGATGTCCTCCGAGACGCTCACCGCCATCTCGACCTCGCCGTCCTCCCCGATCACCGGGGTCGCTCGCACCGACAGCCAGCGCTCGATGCCCGACGCCCGATGCACCCCGCGCACGAGCAGCGGCGGCGGGTGCCGGTTGGCCCCCGTGAGGATCTGGGCGCTCGGGTAGGCCTCGGGCAGGAGCGGCGAGCCGTCTTCGAGGCGTGACTCCCACGCACGGCCGATGTCCTCCGGCGTCGCGGCGATCACGGCGGCGGGGTCGCGCAGCTCCATCGCGTCAGCCGCCGCCTGGTTGGCGTAGACGATCCCCTCGCCCGGCCGCTGGATGAGCACCGCCGCCGCCATCTCGTCGAGTGCCGTCTCGAAGCGGCGCTCGGCGACGGCGAGATCGGCCGACAGTCCGGCGTTCTCCAGGACGAGCCCGGCGCGGCCCGCGAGCGCCTGCACGAACGGCAGGTCGGAGCGGTCCAGCGCGTGACGGGTCCCGAGCGTGAGCCGGCCGACCGTGCCGCCCTCCGACCGGATCGCCGCGACGACGATCCACCGCACCTCGCGCCTTCCGCGGACGCGCTGGATCACCGGCGTCCCGTCGGGTGGGACCTCGGGTGCTCCGGTGAGCTTGTCGGCCGCGCCGGCCACGGCGCGGCCGGCCGCGCGGTGCGCCAGCGGGTCGGCGAAGACGTCGAGCACGCACGCCTCCGCGGCCCGCGGGACCACCAGCTGCGCGAGGCGGCCGGCGGCCTCCTCGGCGCCATGGCGCCGTGCCGACAGCTCGGCGAGATCGGCGAGGACCCGCAGGCGCGCGCGGCCCCTTGCGGCGCGGCCGCGCTCCCGGGCGCCGAGCACCGCAAGGCCCGAGCCGCCGATGACCAGCATGACCCGCACCGCGCTGAACACCGCGTCTCCGTCGCGGATGACCGCCGACGGCACCGCGCACAGCACCGCGACCAGCGCGACGAGCGCCGTCTGCCGCGTGGTGCACAGCAGTGACGCGAGGAACGGGCCGACGACCAGGCCGACGGTCAGCGGCTCGCCCGGGTCGCTCACGTCGAGTGCGAAGACCGCACCGACCAGGAGCAGCGCCGCCGCGCACGCCACCCATCTCGCGACCTGGTCGCGCCGCCGGTCAGTCACCCGCGGTGGCGTCGCCATCCTCCAGGACCCGCAGGCGCGTGTCGAGGCCGGCGATCTGCAGCAGGCGCTGGATGCTCGCGTCGCCGGGGACGATCGCGAACGCGTGGCCCGCGTCGCGGGCACGGTGATCCTGCTCGATGAGGAAGCGCAGGCCGGAGCTGTCGAGGAACGTCACCGCGCGCAGGTCGATCGCGAGGTCCGCGGCCGCACCACCGGCGGCCTGTGCGACGCGTCCGACGGTCGCCAGGTCGATCTCCCCCTCGGGGCGGACGATCGTCCAGGGCCCGACGCGGTCAACCGTCACGTCGAACGGCACCGGGACGTACCGAGAGCGGTCGGATGGGTCGGGTGCGGCGTCCATGCCGCCATTCTGGCCGATCGCGGCCCGGCGGGAGCCTCGTGCTCAGGCCAGGACCGGCGCTGCCGGGGTCGCGCTGCGCACCCGCCGCGTGATCACCGCCCGGCCTCCGCGGTCCGGCGCCGTCGCGACGCCGCGGAAGCGCCAGCCCTCGGCCGGAGCGCCGGTCGGGGCGAACGAGACCTCCTCCAGCAGCACGCGCAGGACGACGTCCATCTCCATGTGGGCGAACGTCGCGCCGATGCAGCGCCGCACGCCGCCGCCGAACGGGATCCAGCTGTAGGTGTCCGGCAGGCGGTCGACGAAGCGATCCGGGTTGAACCGGTCGGGCTCCTCGAAGAGGTCCGGGTCGAAGTGCGTGAGCGCGGCGGCGAGGCCCACCCGCGTCCCGCGGGGCAGCACGTACCCCCCGAGCTCGTAGTCCTCCATGCAGTACCGGCCCGCGAAGAAGATGACGGGGCGGGTGCGCTGCACCTCCCGGATCGTCGCCTCCCGCAGGGTCTTGCCGCCCTCGTCGGCCTCGGTGACGAGCCGGGCCAGCACGTCGGGGTGGCGGCGCAGGCGCTCGACGGCCCAGCTGAGCTGGTGCGCCGTCGTCTCGTGGCCCGCGGCCATCATCGTGACGAGCTGGTCGCGGATCTCGTCGTTGGCCATCGGCGTGCCGTCGGTGTGCGTGGCCTGCACCATGAGCGCGAGCACGTCGGCGCGCTCCTCGAGGTCCGGGTCGGCCTTCGCCATCGCGATGAGGCGGTCGAGCACGGCGTCGATCTCCGCGCGGCCGCGCTGGAAGCGCCCCCAGGGGCTCCAGGGCCCGAGGTCGCGCTGCAGGTACGTCGCCGTCGCCAGGCGGGACCCCTGCTCGGTGTGTGCGGGCATGAGCCGCTCGAGCACGCGCAGCTCCTCGCCCGTCGCGCCGAAGATCGCGCGCAGGATCGAGCGCAGCGTGATGCGCTGCATGGACCCCGCGACGGAGAACTCGGTGCCGGTCGGCCAGCCGGCGATCTCGTCGCGCGTGATCTGCTCGATGAGCTCCTCGTAGCCCTGCATGCGCTGCCCCTTGAACGGGGGCAGCAGCAGGCGCCGCTGCTCGAGGTGACGGTCCTCGTCGATGCCGAGCAGCGAATGGCGGCCGAGGATCGTCCGCAGCGGGCTGTGATCGCCGGCGTGCAGCACCGTCGGCGGCGCGGTGAAGACCTGCTTGACCAGCGCGGGATCGCTGACGACGACGAAGGGGCCGAAGCCCGCGATCCGGACCGTGAACATCGAGCCGAACCGGCGGCGCAGGCGTTCCAGCTGCGGGCGCTGGCGCGCGACCATGGCGAGGGTCTGGAAGGCCGTGGGAGCCTTGGGGCCGGGGGGCAGACCGGGCGTCGCACCTGATGACATGAGGCGACGTTACACCATTTGCCGTCACGCGGTCCAGCGGTACGCTCTCGGCGATGTCCACCCCGCCCGAGGCCACCCGCACCATCGAGCAGCTCTCCGCCGAGACGGCCATGACCGTGCGCAACATCCGCTCGTACCGCACCCTCGGACTCCTCCCCCCGCCGGAGGTGCGCGACGGCGTCGGCTACTACGGCGACGAGCACGTGCGCCGCCTGCGCCTGGTCCGCGAACTCCAGGCCGACGGCTTCAACCTCAAGGGGATCAAGCAGCTGCTCGACGCCACACACGACGCGTCGGTCCTCCTGCGCCTGCGCCGCCTCATGCACGAGCCTTGGACGGGACAGACGACGCAGATCGTCACCCGCGAGGAGCTCGACGACCTGCTCGGCGCCGCGCAGGAACCGGGGCTGCTCGAGGACGCGGTCGACACCGGCGTGCTCCTGCCGCTGGACGACGGCCGCTACGAGGTCCCCAACCCACTGACCCTCCGGATCGCCGCGGAGAACATCAAGCACGGGATCCCGCTGAGCGCGGCGCTGCAGAGCCACCGCCGCGTCCGCGAGCTGTGCGAGGAGATCGCGCAGTCCAACGTCGAGGTGTTCCTCGAGCACGTCTGGCGGCCGTTCGAGCGTGCCGGGTTCCCCGAGGAGCGATGGGCGCAGATCGCGGAGGCGATCGAGGCGCTGCGCCCGCTGTCGGCCGAGGGCGTCATGGCGCTCTACGGCCCCGCGATGGCGGACGCCGTCGAGCAGGCGATCGGCGTCGAGCTACGCCGCGCGTCCGGCGCGTAGCGCGTCGGCGAGCGGTCCGGGCCGGCCGAGCAGGTAGCCCTGCGCGTAGTCGCAGCCGAGCGACCGCAGGATCGCGAGGTGTCCCTCGTGCTCGACCCCCTCCGCGGTGACCGGGCGGGCCATCCCGTGCGCCATCCCGATGACGGCGTCGACGATCGCGGCGTCACCGGCGTCGGCGCCCAGGCCCGCGACGAACATCCGGTCGATCTTCAGCGCGTGGACGGGGTGTTCCTTCAGGGTCGCCAGCGACGAGTACCCGGTCCCGAAGTCGTCGAGGACGAGCTCGACACCGAGGTCCTCCAGCGCCGCCATCCCCTCCGTCGTGGTCGTGTCGGCCCGCAGGAGCGCGGTCTCGGTGAGCTCCAGCGCCAGCCGGTCGGCCGTGAGGCCGGTCTCGCGCAGCACGGAGGCGACCAGCCGGGGAAGGTGCGCGTCGGCGAGCTGCCGGGGTGAGAGGTTGACGTTCAGGCGCAACGTGTCGTACGCGGCCACGGCGCGGCACGCCGAGCGCAGCACCCACTCGCCGATCGGGCCGATGAGGCCGGTCTCCTCGGCGACGGGGATGAAGTCGTCGGGCGACACGGAGCCCAGCCGGCGGCTGTCCCAGCGCAGCAGCGCCTCGACCCCGTCGACCTCGCCGGTGGCGAGCCGCACGATGGGCTGGAAGACGAGGTGCAGCTCGTCGCGACCGAGCGCGCCGCGCAGCTCGCGCTCGAGCACCAGGCGGCGTGACAGCTGCGGATCTTCGACCGAGACATAGGGCCGGTAGCCGCTGCCGCCGGCGCTCTTGACCTGGTACATCGCGATGTCCGCGCGGCGCAGCGCCTCGCGCACGTCGGTGTCCGCGGGATCGATCGTGACGCTGCCGATGCTCGCGGTCATCGTGAGCGGCTCGGCGCCCGCGAGCACGACCGGCCGCTCGATCTCGCGCAGCAGCCGGCGCGCGGTCTGCTCGATGCGGCGCTCGTCCATGCCGCGCTGGGGGACGAGGACGAACTCGTCGCCGCCGAAGCGGGCGACCACGTCGCGGGACCGCACGGCGCGGCGCAGCCGCCGCGCGATCTGGCGCAGCACCTCGTCACCGGCGTCGTGCCCGAGCCCGTCGTTGACGTGCTTGAGGCGGTCGAGGTCGACGAACAGGACCGTGACCTGCCGGCCGGCCCGCTGCGCGGCGGCGAGCGTGTCTGCCATCTGCTCGGTCAGTCCGTGGCGGTTCCAGAGGCCGGTCAGCGCGTCGTGCGTCGCCTCGTGGGTGAGGCGCTCGACCGCGCGGCGGCGTTCGATCCCGATGCCGGCCAGGCGCGCCGCGTCCCGCAGGAACTCGAGGATGTCGTCGTCGGGCTCGCGGACCTCCGCGCCGTACAGCGCGAACGTGCCCAGGACGTCGCCGGCGCGGTCGAACACCGGGGTCGACCAGCAGTGGCGCAGGCCGTGGCCGAGCGCGGTCTCGGCGAAGCCCTCCCAGTTCGGGTCGCGCGCGATGTCCGGGGTGATGACCTCCTCGCCCAGCGCCGCCGCACGGCCGCAGGAGCCGACGTGCGGGCCGATGGCGACGCCGTCGATGAACGCCCGGTAGTCCGCGGGGAGCCGCTCGCCCGCCGCGTGATGCAGCGTGCGCGCGTCGAGGTCCAGCATGAGGACCGAGGCACGGACCGCGGGGTCGAAGTGCTCGATGCCGTCGACGAGCGCCTCGAGGACCTCGGCCAACGGGGCGTCGGCGGCGATCAGCTCGTGGGCGCGGTTGTGGGCTGCGGCGATGTCGCGCGCCTGGCGCAGTTCGAGGTCCTGGAGGCGCACCCGCATCTCCGCGCCGACCGCCGACGCGAGGTCCTCGAGCAGCTCGCGGTCGCGGTCGCTCCAGGCGCGTGCGACGGTGTCCACGGCGCAGAGCGCCCCGACAGTCACGCCGTCGGCACGCAGCGGCACGCCGCAGTAGGCCACGACGCCGTAGTCCTGGCGCGCGGGGCTGTGGCGCAGGACGGGGTGGCTTGCCGCATCCTCGACGGCGAGCGGCGCGTCGCCGCTGACGACGTACTGACAGAGGGACTGCGCGAGGGTCACCCGGTCGTCGGGGAACCCCGACCGGCTGACGCAGGCCTGGTCCGTGTCGGTGACGAGGGAGATGACCGTGATCGGGACCTGGAGGGTGCGCGCCGCCAGCTCGGTCCAGCGGTCGAGGGCCATGCCCAGGCCGGGCATCGCCTCGAGGCGGTGGACCACGGTGAGGCGCCGGCGCGACGAGAGCACGGCGTCACAGCGCTCGGGGGCGAACGGGTCGAGGTCGGGGACAACGGCGACGGCGGTCTGACGCATGCCCCTGTCTCATCGACGCCTGCGCGCCAGAACTCGATCGCCAAACCCCGGGAACCCGCTTCCGGGGAGGCCTCCTGTCCGTCTCATCGTCCACACAGGAACTTCCCAGGTCACGGGCGTACGGTCCTCTCATGACCAGGATGACCCGACGCCGCGCGCTCGTCAGCGCCGGCACCATCAGCGCGGGGGCGCTGTTGTCCGCGTGCGGCGCGGACGACAGCTCCGCCCCGCAGACCGCCGCCGACGTGACCACCACGCAGGGGACGACCGCGACGGTGCAGCCGCAGACCTCGACGAGCGGCGACCTGGCCGCGAGGTTCGACGAGGCGGACGCCTGCCGGCAGACGGCCGAGCAGACCGAGGGCCCGTACTACCTCGACGTCGACCGGGTCCGCAGCGACATCCGTGAGGACCGCGAGGGCGTGGAGCTGCGCGTCGCCATCCGCGTCCGCGACGCGGAGGCGTGCGAGCCGATCGCCAACGCCGTCGTGGAGCTCTGGCACTGCGACGCCGTCGGCGACTACTCCGGCGTGCAGGGCGTCAGCGGCACGTTCCTCCGGGGCGCGCAGGTGACGAACGCCGACGGCATCGCCGAGCTCACCACGATCTACCCGGGGTGGTACGTCGGCCGCTGCCCGCACATCCACGCGAAGGTCATCCTCGACAACGAGACGGCGCTGACGACGCAGCTGTACTTCGACGAGGCGGTGACCGACCTCGTCTACACGCGCGAGCCGTACGCCCAGCACACGGGCGACTACACGCGCAACGACGCCGACGGGATCTTCGCGCAGGAGCTGCTGCTCGATCTCTCCGAGGACGGGGACGGCTACCTCGGACTGAAGACCTTCGACGTCGCGCGCGCCTGACCCGACCAATCGGCTGGCCAGCCAGCTAGGATCGCCGGCACGATGCCCGATCCCGCCCCGCACCCGCCGTTTCACCGCGAGCACGACGCGATCCGCGCGGACATGCGCGCGTTCATCGCCGCGGAGCTCGCACCCCACGCCGACGCGTGGGAGGCCGCCAAGTACTTCCCCGACGAGCTGTTCGGCCTGGTCGGGAAGGCCGGCTGGTTCGGGTTGAAGTTCGAGCCGGAGTGGGGCGGCACCGCGCCGGACTTCGCCGAGGGCACGATGCGCGCCGCGCTCTGGGCGCTCGAGCTCGCCCGGTGCGGTTCGGCCGGCGTCGCGGCCGGGCTCGGCGCGCACTCGGAGATCGCCGCGCCCCCCATCTGGAAGTTCGGCACCGACGAGCAGAAGCGCCGCTGGCTGGAGCCGGCGATCCGCGGCGACATCCGCTGTGCGCTGGGCATCACCGAACCCGGCGCCGGGTCGGACGTCGCGGGCCTGCGCACCCGCGCCGAGCGCGTCGACGGAGGCTGGATCGTCAACGGTGAGAAGACCTTCATCACCAACGGCGTGCGGTTCGACGCGATGGTGACCGCGCTGCGGACCGGCGAGGGCGACCGCCACGCCGGGATCTCGTTCCTCGTCATCGAGAAGGGCGACGGCGTCGAGACCAGCGCGCTGGAGAAGCTCGGCTGGCACGCGTCGGACACCGGCACGGTCGCCCTCCAGGACGTCTTCGTCCCCGAGGAGAACCTTCTGGGCGCCGAGGATCAGGGCTTCGCGCTGATCATGGCCAACTTCCAGTGGGAGCGGCTGCAGATGTCACTCGGCGCCGTCGGCGGCATGGAGGCGCTGCTCGAGCAGACCGTGGCGTTCACCCGCACCCGGCAGATCGCGGGCAAGCCGATGGTCGCCCAGCAGGCCATCCGCCACCGGCTCGCCGAGCTCGAGGTCGTCCTGAACGCCTCACGCGCGATGACCTTCAACGCGCTGGGGATGTTCGCCGCCGGCCGCGACGCGCTGCGCGAGGTCACGATGGCCAAGCTCCAGACCCAGCGCGCGGCCTTCGACGTCGCCGACGCCTGCATGCAGCTGCACGGCGGCTACGGCACGCTCGTCGAGTCCGGGCTGGAGCGCGCCGTGCGCGACGCGCGGCTCGGCCCGATCGGCGGCGGGACGGACGAGATCATGGCCGAGATCCTCGGCCGGACGATGTAGGCCGGCGGCCGCCCGAGAGCAGACCGGCCGGCGACCTCCGTGGGAGAGGCGGCCGCCGGCCGGTGTCCTCCCTCCCCAGGCGAGGAGCGCTGAGCATCCGTGCGGCACCTGGATCGGCCCCCATGCCGGTCCAGAATCCGGTGCGGGAGCCTATCCGGTGTCTGACAGCGTGTCCAGTCGGCATGGAATCGGGTTCGCAACTAGCATCGGGGCGCTTCTCGAGCCCTGCTCGAACCCGATCCCCCTAGGAGACGCACATGGGAGTCCTCGACGACAAGGTGGCGATCGTCACCGGTTCCGCCCGCGGCATCGGCCGCGCCACCGCCGAGCTGCTCAGCTCGCAGGGCGCGAAGGTGCTCATCAACGACCTCGACGCGGACGTCGCGCAGCAGACCGCCTCGGAGATCGCGGGCGAGACCGTCGTCTACGGCGGCGACCTGACGAAGGCCGGCGCGGCCGACGAGCTCGTCAAGACGGCCGTCGACGCATGGGGCAAGGTCGACATCCTCGTCAACAACGCCGGCTACACGCTCGACGCGCCGGTGCACAAGCTCGACGACGACACCTTCCGCAAGATGCTGGAGATCCACAACGTCGTGCCGTTCCAGACCATCCGCGCGGTGGCGCCGTACTTCCGCGAGCCGGCCAAGGCCGAGCGCGAGCGCGGTGAGGAGGTCTTCCGCAAGATCGTCAACGTCTCGTCGACGTCGGGGCTCTTCGGCAACGCCGGCCAGGCAAACTACGCGTCGGGCAAGGCGGGCGTCGTGGGGCTGACCAAGACGGTGGCCAAGGAGTGGGGCCAGTTCAAGGTCAACGTCAACGCGGTCGCCTTCGGCTTCATCGAGACGCGCCTCACGGCCGCCAAGGACGAGTCGAACACCGCGGAGATCGGTGGCGAGAAGGTCCAGCTCGGCATCCCCGAGCAGCTGCGCCAGATGAGCACCATGCTCATCCCGATGGGTCGCGCGGGCACCCCCGAGGAGGCCGCGGGCGGCATCTTCGTGCTCTGCACGCCGTGGACGAACTACGTCACCGGGCAGACGCTGAACATCACGGGCGGGCTGTTCTCGGGGATGGTCGCCTAGCGTCGCGTCGCCGGCAGGCGCCGGCTGCTCGTCAGCGATACTGCGGGTCGATGACACGTGTGGACATCGACCCGCAGGCCGTCGGCTCCGGCGCCTTCTACAGGTTCATGACCTCGGTCATCGTGCCGCGGCCCATCGCGTGGGTCGCGACGCGTTCGCCCGAAGGCGTGGACAACCTCGCGCCGCACTCGTTCTTCACCGTGTCCTCAGTCGACCCGCCGGTCGTCCAGTTCACGTCGGTGGGCCGCAAGGACTCGCTGCGCAACGTCGAGTCGACGGGCGAGTTCGTCGTCTGCCTCACCCCCGCGAAGCTCTTTGAGCAGATCAACGCGACGGGCACCGACTTCCCGGCCGGCGAGAGCGAGTTCGCCGCCGTCGGGCTGGAGCCCGAGCCGAGCGCGACCGTCGCGCCGCCGCGCGTGGCGGCCTCTCCGGTCGCGCTGGAGTGCGTGCTGCAGACGCTCGTGTCGTTCGGCAGCTCGACCGTCGTGATGGGCCGCGTCCAGCACGCCGTCGTCGACGAGGCGGTGCTGCGAGACGGCCGCCCGGCGATCGACCTGCTCGACCCGATCGCGCGCCTGGGCGCGATCGAGTGGGGCCGTGTGGCCGACGTGCGCGAGATCACGCGCATCCCGCACCGCGACTGGCCCGGCCACTACACGCCCGGGGCGCGACGCTCATGACAGGTCCAGGCGCAAAGGGACCCGAAGCCACCACCATCCGCGTCGTCGCCGAGGGTGATCTCCCCGACCTCCTGCCCCTCATGCGGGGCTACTGCACGTTCTACGAGACCGCGCCGTCCGACGAGGCCCTCGAGCGCCTCATGCGCGCGTGTCTCGCCGACCCCGCCGCCACCGGCGTCCAGCTCATCGCGCGGGACGCCGGCGGCGCGGCGGTCGGGTTCGCCACGATCTACTGGCTGTGGTCGAGCACCGAGGCACGGCCGATCGCGCTGATGAACGACCTCTTCGTCTCCGGCGCCGCCCGCGGCTCGGGCGTCGGCCGGGCGCTCATCGACGCGTGCGCCGCCCTCGCCGCCGAGCGCGGGGTCACCGTGCTCGAGTGGCAGACCGCGCCGGACGACCACCGCGCGCAGCGCGTCTACGACGCCACGCCCGCGGAGCGGTCGACGTGGCTGACCTACACGTGGGAGCTCGGCGCCGCAGCGCCGAGCTCGACGACGCAGCCCGACCAGTAGGCCGCCGCCGGCGAGGCGAGGAACGCGACGAGGGTCGCGATCTCGTCGTCGGCCGTCGTGTCGGCCGGCAGCACCGTCGTCGTGCGGATCCCGTAGCGCGCCCACTCGATCGACAGGGTGCGCGCGAGGTTCTCCAGCGCGGCGCGCAGCGCGCCGGCGTGGGGTTCGGGGTGCGGGCGCGGGGCGACGAGCAGCACCGCGCCGTCCCGGTCGCGGTCGATCCAGTGCGTCACGGCGACCGCGCGGATCGTGAGCCACAGCGATTCGACGGCGGACTCCAGCGGCGCCTGGTGGCTCGCCCCGCCGACGATGACGTCGACGGCCGCCAGCTCGCCCGCCCAGCGCAGGAACGCGCCGTCGTCGTCCCCGGCCGCGAGCGGCGGGGGCGTCACGACGTCGGCCCCGAGGGCACCCAGCTCCATCGCCCAGGGCGCGGGCGCCGCGATGGCACGGCCGGACAACAGACCCGGGCGCAGGACGGAGACGGGCGCGACGCTCACGCGCGGACCGTAACATCGGCGCGCCGGATGCGTTGTGGATCAACGATGACCCGCATCCGACTCCTCGCCACGGGGGCCGCCCTCCTCCCCCTCCTGACGCTCACGGCCGCTGACGCCCACGCGCGCGCGATCCTCGTCGCGTCCGGCGACAACGCCGCCACGATCACCGACACCGCCACGAACCGCACCCTCGGCCGTATCGCCGTCGGCGGGCGCACGATCGATGCCGCGATCGCGCCCGACGGCTCGCGCGGCTACGTGGCGACCGGCAACCGCGTCGTGGTCATCGACGTGCCCGGCCGCCGGGCCATCGCCGCCTACACCGCCGGCGGGACGATCCGGAGCATGGCCCTGGCCAGCGACGGCACCCGGCTGCTCGTCGCCCGCCGTGGCGCGGTCGAAGTGGTCGAGCCCCTCGCCCTGACGCGCGTCGCCGCGATCTCGCTCGGCGGTGGCACGCCGTCGGCGGTCGCCATCGCCCCCGGCGGTCAGCGGGCGGCCGTCGCGCTGCGCGGCCGGCTCGGGCTCGTCGATCTCGTCGGCAACCGGCTCGCGCGCCGCGCGAAGAGCGGCGCGCTCGGCGACGTCGCGTTCTCGCCCACCGGCGCGCTGCTGGCCACGTCGCCGAAGGGCGAGCTGCACGTCTACGACCGCGTGACCGGACGGCGCACCGCCCGCATCAAGCTGAAGGCCGGTGTGGGCGCCGGCCTGGCCATCTCCCCCGACGGACGGCGCGCGCTCGTCGGCGCGACAGCCGGCAGCCAGGCGACCGCGGTCGTCGATCTCATCGGCGGGCGCCTGATCACGCGGACGAAGACCGGCCGCGGCCCCGGCTACCCGGCGTTCTCCCCGGACGCGCTGCGCGCGTACGTCGCCGACCGCGGCGCCAGCACGATCTCCGTCCTGGCGACGCGCTCGTGGCGGCGCCTCGGCACCCAGACCCTCGCGCGGACCGCCCGCCCGGTCGCGCTCCAGGTCCAGCCGGGCCTGGCGCTGAAGCGCGGGACCGAGGGCGACGACCAGCTCATCGGCTCGCGCCTCGCCGACCGGCTGGAAGGCCTCGGCGGCAACGACGTGCTCCGCGGCTTCCGCGGCAACGACCAGCTCGACGGCGGCCCGGGCAACGACACCCTCGAGGGCGGCGCGGGCAACGACCTCGCCGCCGGCGCTGACGGCGAGGACCGCATCTCCACCCAGGCGGGCAACGACACGATCTCCGGCGGCCCGGCCAACGACGTGGCCTTCGGCGGGACGGGGAACGACGAGCTGAACGGCGACGACGGCAACGACTACCTCGACGGCGGCGACGGCGACGACGAGGTCCTCGGCGGACTCGGCGACGACAAGATCAACGAGAGCGGCCTGGGCAACGATCCGCTCCTCGATGGCGGTCCGGGCAACGACTTCATCAACGGCAACCGCGGGACCGACAAGATCTTCGGCGGCGAGGGCAACGACACGCTCCTCGGCGGACCGGGCGGCGAGGTCATCGACGCGGGCGTCGGGGACGACACCGTCGACGGCGGCACCGCCGGGGACACCATCCTCGGCCGCGAGGGCAACGACGCGCTGCGCGGGGACGCCGGCAAGGACAGCATCATCGGCGCGAACGGCAACGACACCATCGACGGCGGCTCCGGCGACGACGACCTGTCCGGCGGCAACGGCGGTGACGAGATCGTGGCCGGCCCGGGTGCCGACGACGTCAACGGCGGCGGCGGCGTGGACTCCATCCGCGTGGCCGACGGTGACCGCGATGTCGTGGACTGCGGCACCGGCAAGGACACCGTCTACGTCGAGGCCGAGGCGCCCACGCGCGACAGCCTGCGGCGCTGCGAAACCGTCGTGCAGATCCCCGCCGAGCCGTCCACCGACGCGCCGCCGTCCTCGAACAACATCATCGGCACCGCCGTTGCCGACGTCCTGAACGGCACGCCCGGCAAGGACACGATCCTGGGCGGCGACGGCCCCGACCAGCTCTTCGGCAACGAGGGCGACGACTACGTCGACGGCGAGAACGGCGACGACACCGTCCGCGGCGGTCCGGGCAACGACGAGCTCTACGGGCGCTTCGGCAACGACCTCGTCCTCGGCAACGAGGGCGACGACAAGCTCAACGGCGACCGGGGCAACGACACGCTCAACGGCGGCCCCGGCAACGACACGATCTTCGGCGGCTTCGATGACGACGTGATCGCGGGCGAGGACGGCGACGACCGCATCCAGGTCGTCGGCCTCGGCGTCGACCGCGTCGACTGCGGCGAGGGCAACGACACGGTGTACGCCGGCCCCGAGGACATCGTCGCCGCGAACTGCGAGAACGTCAGGATCTGATCAGGCCAGCACGGGCATGATGCGGATGCCCGCCGGGTGCCGCTCGGCCCCGTCGAGGCGGCGCATCGCGTCGCCGAGGCTGTCCCGGTTGGGGTAGCCGATGGCGATGGTGTCCAGGCCGGGCAGCTCGGGGGCGCCGGGCGGCGCGTCCTTCGAGCGCCACGTGTTCATCCCGACGTGGTGGTGGTAGCCGCCCGCGCTGACGAACGCCGCCTCGCTGCCGAAGTGCTGCATGAGGTCGAAGCCCAGGACGTCGACCCAGAACCGCAGCGCCGCGGGAAGCTCTGCGACCTGGAGGTGCACGTGGCCGACGTCGATGTCCTCCGCGCCGCTGCCGTCGGCGGCGTCGAGGATGCCGTTGAGGTCCAGCGGCCGCGTGACCATGCCGACGCGCTCGCCGGGACCACCGGGCGGCCAGGTCTCACGCGGACGGTCGTGGTAGAGCTCGACCCCGTTGCCGTCGGGGTCGTCGAGGTACAGCGCCTCGGAGACCCCGTGGTCTGAGGCCCCGCTGAGCGGATACCGCGCGTGGACGAGCCGCGCGAACACCTCACCGAGCCCGCCGAGCGTCGGCCAGCGCAGCGCCGTGTGAAAGAGCCCCGTCGCCTCCTGCGGTGCCCGGCCGGCCACGGCGCTAGGCCGCAGCACCACGAGCTGGTGGTCGCCGCCGGGAGCGGCGAGCGTCGCGCCATCGGTGCCTTCGCGCAGCAGTTCGAGGCCGAGAAGCTCCCCGTAGAACGCCACTGAGCGCGAGACATCCGAGACGCGCAGGACCACATGATCGATGTGCACCCGCGGGTCGATTCCCTCCATTGGAGTGCACCGTACCCGGACCGACGCGCCACTGTGGCCGGTACCCCGCCCGCGGGGCTATTTCTCGTCGCGCAGGCGAGCGATAATCCCCGCCCGCCCGTGCTCCTGGAGGTCGCCGTAGAGCGTCTTGATCTCGGCGAAGATCTCCTCGGCCGCCGCCTGGGACTGCTCACGCGTCGGGTCGAGCACCCGGGGGAATCGCAGCGGCTCGCCGTAGAGCACGGTCACCTGCGGGAACTGCCCGCGCTTCCAGTTGCGGACCTTCGCCGAGCCGAAGATCGCGGTCGGGACCACGGGCGCGCCGGACTCGAGGGCCAGACGGCCGATCCCGGGCTTCGGCTTCTCCGCCAGATCGCCGGTGCGTGACCGGCCGCCCTCGCAGTACATGCACAGCGTCGAGTCGCGCTCGAGGACGGTGTGCGCGGTGATGAACGCGTCGTCGTCGCGCTCGCCGCGCCGCACCGGGAACACGCCGCCGTGGGTGTAGACGAACTGCAGCGGCCGCGCGAAGAGCTGGGACTTCGCCATGAACTGCACCTTGCGGCGCACGCCCGCGCCCGCGAAGAAGTGATCCATGAACGAGAAGTGGTTCGGCGCGATGATCACCGGGCCGCTCTGCGGGACGAACTCGGAGCGCAGCACCTTCAGCCGGAAGAACGAGTAGCTGTAGAGGGTGACCCCGACCCGGACGATCTCGTACATCGCGTCCGGGTACTTCGTGCGGGTCCGCGTGTGGAACCGATCGAAGTACTCCTTGGGACGCGGATCTCGGTAGACCTGCTCCTTCATCTTCACCAGCTTCTCTGCCGGCCCTGGCGCCTGCGGTGCGGACATCGAGCGGATCATGTCAGGCCGTTCAGCCGCGCGCGCGGTCGACCGCCCGGTGCCACCCGGCGAGGAGCTCCTCACGTTCATCGTCGCCCATGCGCGGCTCGTACCGCGCTTCCTCGCGCCACCCGCGCGTGACGTCGGATTGGGTCCACAGCCCGCAGCCGACACCGGCCAGCCGGGCGGCGCCGAGCGCTGTCGTCTCGTGGATGTGCGGCACGACGACCGGGACGCCGAGCACGTCGGCCTGGAACTGCATGAGCCACCGGTTGACCGTCGCGCCGCCGTCGACGCGCAGCTCGGCCAGCCGCGGCGCGCCCGAGGTCTCCATCGCCCGCACCGCGTCGACCGCCTGGTAGGCGATCGCCTCGAGCGTCGCGCGGGCCAGATGCGCCCGGCTCGCGCCGCGGGTGAGGCCGACGATCGTCCCGCGCGCGTACGGATCCCAGTGCGGCGACCCCAGCCCGGTGAGCGCGGGGACGAAGTACACGCCGTCGTTGCTCTCGAGCGAGGCGGCCAGCGGCTCGGTCTCGGCCGCGACCTCGATGAGGCCGAGCCCGTCGCGCAGCCACTGCACCGCGGCGCCCGTCACGAAGATCGATGCCTCCAGCGCGTACTGCGTGCGCTGGCCGATGCGCCACGCCACGGTCGACAGCAGCCCCTCGGCGACCGGCGGCGGGGTGTCGCCGGTGTTCATCAGGACGAACGAGCCCGTGCCGTAGGTGTTCTTGCCCAGGCCGGGGTCCAGGCACGCCTGCCCGTACAGCGCGGCCTGCTGGTCGCCGGCGACACCGCTGATGGGCACCCCGCCGAACCCTGGCAGCGCGCCGTAGCGCACCCGGCCGAGCTCGCCGATCGACGGCACGATCTCCGGGAGCGCCGCGCGCGGGATGTCCCCCAGCAGCGCGAGGAGCTCGTCGTCCCAGTCGCCGGTCCGCAGGTCGGCGAGCAGGGTGCGCGACGCGTTGCTCGCGTCGGTCACGTGCTCGCCGGTCAGGTTCCAGATGAGCCAGCTGTCGACCGTGCCGAACTTCGCCCGGCCCGCGGCGGCGCGCGCGCGCAGCCCGTCGACATGCTCGAGCAGCCACGCGATCTTCGTCCCCGAGAAGTACGGGTCGAGCACCAGCCCGGTGCGCTCGCGCACGAGCGGCTCGTGGCCGGCATCGCGCAGCTCGTCGCAGCGCGCGGCGGTCCGCCGGTCCTGCCAGACCAGCGCGCGGTGCAGCGGCGCGCCGGTGTCCGGGTCCCAGACGCAGACCGTCTCGCGCTGGTTGGTGATCCCGATCGCCTGCAGGCCCCCTTCGGGAACGCCGGCATCGTCGAGCGCTTCCAGCGCGACGTCGCGCGTGACCTCCCAGAGCTCGCGGGCGTCGTGCTCCACCCATCCCGGCTGGGGGAAGTGCTGGCGGAACTCGCGGTAAGCCCTCCCGGCGAGCTCGCCGTCGCTGTCGAAGACGAGGCAGGTCGAGCCGGTCGTGCCCTGATCGATGGCCAGGATCATCGCCGCGGCAGCCTACGGGGCGCAGCGGGCGGGTCGCACCGGTTGGGCGACGGGAGCAGGGCTCGGGAGGAGACCGGAGCCGGCCCCGGGGCGAGTCTGTCCCGTACTCGCCCCGAGGTCCCCTCGGCTCCGGCCTACCTCACCGAATAGGTGGTGTCACACGCGGGAGACTGCGCGCCGGCCCGAAGGCCTCCACCTGTTGCCACCGCAGCACTGGGTCAGGGCACTGTGGTGGGCACGTTCCAGTCCCAGGCACCGGGTGGGATCGTCGCAGGAGGAGACGGTGTTTCCCCGGTGCTTGGTCTCGCTGGATCGCATGGCACAAAGGTACGGCGGACGTGCCAGATCACCCATAGACAGACGGTCGGAGATTGCCGACCGGGACCCGTACAGGCGGTCGGTCCAGGATGCGGTCTCGTGCGAAATGCCTGCTCAGCGGGGGTCCCGTCCCCACCTCCGCCTAAGCTGCCGCGAACTCGGGACCATCGTGTGAGGAGACAGGCGTGCCGGAGATCGAAGCCCACATCACGGGCACGGTGTGGAAGATCGAGTGCCAGGTCGGTGGCACCGTCAGCGAGGGCGACACGGTCGTGATCCTCGAGTCCATGAAGATGGAGATGCCCGTGGAGGCCGAGGACGAGGGCACCGTGAAGGAGATCCTCTGCGAGGAGGGTCAGAGCGTGAAGGAAGGCGACACGCTCGTCGTCCTCGAGTAGCGCGCCGCGCCCGGGTCGGCGGTGGATTACCCTCCGCCGACCATGCCGGGGCAACTCCGTGTCGACCGGCCGGCCGAAGGCGTCGTCCGGCTCACCTTTGCGAATCCCACGAAGCGCAACGCGCTCGACCACGCGATCCTCGACGCCATCACGTCCGCGGTGGCCGAGCACGACGACGCGCGCTGCATCCTGCTGACCGGCGAGGGCGCGATGTTCTCCGCGGGCTACGACCTCTCGGACCTCCCGGAGGACGGCTTCGCCGCCGCGGCCGAGGAGCTCGTCGCCCACCCCTTCGCCGACGCGCTCGACGCGCTCGAGGGCACCGACGTCCCGACCGTCGCCGCGCTGCCCGGCCACGCCATCGGCGGCGGTCTGGAGCTGGCGCTCGTCTGCGACTTCCGCGTCGCGGCCGACACGGCGAAGCTCGGCATGCCGCCCGCGAAGCTCGGCCTCGTCTACTCGCACACGGGCCTGCGGCGGTTCATCGACGCGATCGGGATCAACCGCACGCGCGAGCTCTTCCTGCTGGGCCGCTACATCGACGCGACGACCGGCCTGGACTGGGGCCTCGTCAACCGCGTGGTGGACGCCGAGGAGGTCGAGACGACGGCCCTCTCGCTGGCCGGGAAGCTCGCGGGCAACGCCCCGCTGTCCCTGCGCGGCAACAAGCGGGTGCTGCGGGAGCTGCTGAAGGCCGAGCGCGAACTGGACCCGGCGATCGAGCAGGAGCTGATCGACCTGCGCCACAGCTGCTTCGACAGCGAGGACTTCGCCGAGGGCGTCAAGGCGTTCGCCGAGAAGCGCCCGCCGCGCTGGCAGGGCCGGTAGCGGCCCTGCCGATCCGCCCCGCCCGGTGAGCGTCACATCGGTGTCGCCAGGGCGACCACTATGTGACGCTCAGCGGGAAGAATGGACCGTTAGCCTGCCCGCCGATGCCGACCATCCCCCACACCGACCTCGACGTCTCCCCGCTCTGCCTCGGCGGCAACGTCTTCGGCTGGACGGCCGACGCCACGCAGTCTCACGCCGTCCTCGACACGTACGCCGACGCGGGCGGGAACTTCATCGACACCGCCGACGTCTACTCGCAGTGGGTCCCCGGCAACGACGGCGGCGAATCCGAGACGATCATCGGCGACTGGCTGGCCGGCCGCGCCGACCGTGACCGGTTCGTCATCGCCACGAAGGTCGGCGAGCTCCACGGGCTCCACGGCTTGTCGGCGAGCACCGTCCGCACCGCGGTCGAGGGGTCACTCCGGCGGCTGCGCACCGATCACATCGACCTCTACTGGGCGCACATCGACGATCACGCCACCCCGCTGACCGAGACGCTCGGCGTCTTCCACGACCTCATCACCGAGGGCAAGGTGCGGTACATCGGCGCGTCGAACATCAGCGGCCTGCGGCTCGCCGAAGCCCTGGAGGCCGCCGACCGCCACCAGCTCACCCGGTACGTCGCGGTCCAGCCGCACTACAACCTGCTCGAGCGCGACTTCGAGCGGCGCGACCGCGACATCGTCGCCCGCGAGCGGCTCGCGACGATCCCGTACTACGGCCTGGCCTCCGGGTTCCTCACCGGGAAGTACCGTCCGGGCGCCCGGCCCGGCGAGAGCGCCCGCGGCGGAGGTGCCGCCAAGCACCTCGAGGACGACCGGGCGGTCAAGGTGCTCGGCGCGCTCGACGACATCGCCGCCGGGCACGGCACCGCCGTCGCCGCCGTCGCGCTGGCGTGGCTGGGTGCCCAGCCGACCGTCTGCTCCCCCATCGCGAGCGCGCGGACCGTCGAGCAGCTGACCGCGCTCCTGCCGATGCAGGACCTCCGCCTGACCGGCGAGGACATCGCGCGCCTCGACGGCATCTCCTCGTAGGCGCGTAGGGACAACACGCCGCCCGTACAATCGGCCGACGTGGTCCTCCGCCTGCTGATCGCCGCCGTCGGCATCGCGCTGCTGGCGCCAGGCTCCGCCGCCGCCCTTCCCGGCGACGCGCCGATCCAGCTGCTCAGCCCCGCCGACGGCGCGACCGTCGCCGCGAACCCCGCGGGCATCGACGTCACCTACCGCTGCCCGGCGTACCGGTCGTCGAGCCTGGGCGACGGGTTCTCGGTCTTCCTCGGGCGCGAGTCCTACGGCGTGATCTTCTCGGCGAGCCCGGCCGTCGGGCCCGACGGCCGACTCGCCGACGCCCTCGTGCGCAGCACCGCGTCGGCGCCCGACCCGGCGGACACGGAACGCTGCGCGAGCACGTTCACCGACGGGAGCACCTCCGGCCCGCACGCCTCCAACGGCGTCTACCACTGGCAGGTCTGGCGGATCTGCGTGGGCTGCGAGACCGGCTACGAAACCAGCCCGGTGTCGCGCTTCACCGTCTCGGCTCCCGCGGCGCCGCGCGTGCGCCCGCCCGCGCGCGCGTGGTCGGGCTACGCCGCAACCGTCGACCTCCGCCTCGACGGGGCGCCCGACGGCAGCGCCTTCGTCCTGGAGCGGCGGGCCGGGACGCGGTGGGTGACCGTCGGCTCCGGCCAGGCGCTGGAGGAGCGCGGCTTTGTGGACAAAGCGTTCCCGCGTGGGCGGGTGCGGCTGCGCGCCCGGGTCACGGTGGGGCAGCGCGCGTTCGTCAGTCCCGTCGTCTCCCTGCGCGTCGCCGACGGGTCACGGGCCCGGCGGCAGACCGGGCGGGCAGACGACGGCGCATGGCGCGGCCGAGCCGGTGGCCGGACGCTGACGTTCCGCGTCGTGCGCGGGGGCCGGGAGATCCGCGCCCTCGAGGGCGTGGTTCAGGCGACCTGCCCGGCATCCGTGCCGGGGCAGTTCACGGTTGCGCCCAAGGCGGTGCGGTTCGCCCGCGTGCCGGTCGCGCCTGATGGATCGTTCGTCGCGACGGTGCGACGCGGCGCGGCGGCCACCCGGATCGCGGGGACGCTGCGCGGGGGGCGCGTGCGGGGCGGCGACGTGCGCTACCGCGACGCGTCATGCGTCGCGGGAGCCGCGCGCTTCACCGCCCGCCGCGGCTGACGCTACGGCGTCGCGTTCTCCAGATCCTTCTTGGCCTGGTCGAGCGCGTCCTGGGCCTCGTCCGGCACGCCCGTCTGCTCCTTCGCCGCGTCGATCGCGGTCGTGGCGGCCTCGTTGACGGAGTCCTGCACCGTGCTGGCCTTGTCCTGCAGCTCCTGCGCGGCCTCCTCGGGCGTCTTCTCGCCGCTCTGGACCTGCTCGGCCGTGGTCTTGGCCTCCTCGGCGAGCTGCGTGGCCTGGGTCTGGATCTTCTCGCCCTGCTCCTGCAGAGCATCGCTGGCGTCGTCGCCGCCACAGGCGGTCAGCGCGAGGGCCGAAGCGGCCATCGTCGCGATCAGGGCGGGTCGAACGGCCTTCGTGAACGTGAACATAAAAGGGTCTCCAGTGGTTGTGCGCGCGCCAGCCTACGCCTGAGCGGAGCGGCGTGCTCGTGATCCGTGAGGCAGGAACCGGCGAGCGCGGCGGAACTTACGCGCGCTTGCGCTTGGCGTCGTACAACGCGGCGTCGGCGCGGGCGATGAGCTCCCCGAACGAGTCCTCCTCCTGCAGCAGCGCGAGACCGAAGGTGATCGACCGGCCCGGCTGCCGGGAGTCAAGCGCCACGCCGATGGCAGCCATCCGCGTCTCGGCGACCGCGAGCGTGGTGTCCGACAGCGCGCAGACGAACTCGTCACCGCCCCACCGCACCGTGACGTCGTAGCTGCGCAGCGATGTCGTAATCGCTTCCGCTGCCTCGCGCAAGAGGGTGTCACCGGCGGCGTGGCCGTCCGCGTCGTTGACCTCCTTGAGCCCGTCGACGTCCAGCAGCGCGAGGACCATCGGTCGGCCGAGGCGCCGCGAGCGGGCGATCTCGTGCTCCAGCGCCAGCTCACCTGTCCCGCGGCGGAAGTTGCCCGTCAGCTCGTCGAGCCCGGCGCTGTGGCGATCCTCTGCTGCCCGAGCCCGATCGGCGGCAGCGGCGGCACGGTCGGCCGCAGCCAGTTCACGGCCTGCTTCGGCGGCCTTGCGGACCTCGGCGGCGCTGGCACGGACCATCGCCAGCACCTGGAGCGCCTCGTCGAGGTCACCGGTCGCGACGGCGTGTTCCTCACGTGCGATCGCCGCGCGCTCCCGCGCCTCGGCCGCGGCGTCGCGAGCGCGGCCGACCCGGTCTCGGACAGCAGCGGTGACGTCCCTGGCCCGCGCGACGTCGTCGCGTCTGCGAGCCGTGTCCAGGCGAGCGGCCGTCAGCGTCGCTCGCGTCGCTGCCGTCCCCTCCCGGGCCTTCGTTGCCGCGAAACGCTCGATCGTCGAGGCCGTGTGCGCGGCGCTCGCCGGTGTCCCAGGGGTGTCGTCGGTGTGCTCCCAGTCCGACGCCGCCTGGTCGCGGTCGGACGCGTGCTGCTCGCGGTCGGCCATGGCCTGCTCGAGGTCGGCGTCGCGTTGCGCGGCGTCGGAGAGTCCCTGATCGATGTCCGCGTGCGTCTGGTCGAGGTCCGCCGCGGTCTGGTCGGCCTCTTGGAGCGTCCGGTCGACCGCGTCGTCGTGCTGGGCGCCGCCCGGATTGGGATCGTCCGAACCAGGCGCGGAGCGTGTCGGGCGTTCGTCGTCGGGCATGGGCATGAAGCCCCTTCGTGCGCGGGTGTCTGACGATGATGGCGGCTCCTCAGGGATCGTGCGCCGCTTGGCGTCGCCACGCGACCTGGCCGTCCGGTGTGCCGCCTACCTTTCTGCGCATGCCGCCGCTGATCACCCGCGAGGAGGCGCTCGAACTCGGAGCGCTCACCGACCCGAAGGACATCGAAGCGCTGGTCGAGCGCGCCTGGGCCGCCCGCGTGGAGCACTTCGGCGACAGCACCGACATGTGCTCGCTCGTCAACGCGAAGTCCGGCGGCTGCGCCGAGGACTGCGGCTTCTGCGCCCAGTCGCGCTTCGCGGAGGCCGAGACGCCGATGCACGCGATGATGGAGCCCGACCAGATCCTCGAGCACGCCAAGGCGGCCGAGGCAGCGGGCGCGCACCGCTTCTGCATGGTCACCCAGGGCCAGGGGCTGTCCAAGCGCGACTTCGACAAGCTGCTTGAGGGCGCGCGACTCGTCTCCGAGAACACGAACCTCAAGCGCTGCGCCTCGATCGGCCACATGAGCGTCGCCCGCGCGACGCAGCTCAAAGAGGCCGGGATCCAGCGTGTCCACCACAACGTGGAGACCGCCAAGTCGTACTACGACGAGGTCACGTCGACGGTCCGATATGAGGGCCGCCTGCGCACGATCGACGCGGTCAAGCAGGCCGGGCTCGAGACCTGCGTCGGCGGCATCCTCAACCTCGGTGAGACGAACGCGCAGCGCGTCGAGATGGCCTTCGAGCTCGCCGAGATCAACCCGACGTCGGTGCCGATCAACCTGCTGAACCCGCGCGCCGGCACGAAGTTCGGCGACCGCGAGTACCTGGACCCGTGGGAAGCCGTGCAGTGGGTGGCGATCTTCCGCCTCATCCTGCCCGACGCCCTCTTCCGTCTCTGCGGCGGTCGTACCGAGAACCTCAAGGAGCTCCAGCCGCTCGCCGTCAAGGCGGGGGTCAACGGCGTGATGATGGGGAACTTCCTCACCACGCTGGGCAACACGCCCGAGGAGGACCGGGCGATGTTCGAGGACCTCGGGCTGAACATCGCCCGCCAGGACGACAACGGCGCGAACCCTCGCCCGGACAACCGCTCCGGATGGCTGGAGGGGCGCACGCCCGACCCGGTCGGCGAGTACCTCGACGCGGCGACGCCCGCGGGCGAGGTCGACCTGCAGGTCCGCCTGTGGGACCCGTCGACCCAGCTTCGCTTCGCGAAGAAGCGCCGCGTGCCGCCCAGGCCGGACGGCGCGCCCAACCGCGTGCCGGCCCAGGCCGGCTGAGCGCAGGATTCACCGGGGA
>JAEMQS010000221.1 GCA_016463765.1 Solirubrobacteraceae bacterium
CCCCGCCGGTGCCCGCGCCCGAGCCCGCACCCGTCGCTCCGCCCACTGCGGCCCCGGCTCCCGCGCCGCCGCCCGCCGCGCCGGCCGAGCCTGAGGCCGAAGGGCCCGTGCGCGAGCAGCCGACCACCGGCTCGGACCGTCCGCGGCCCGCGCGCAGGCCGGCCAAGCCGAAGCGCGACCGCGAGACCTCCTCGACCCCGACCTCGCCCTCGAACGCGGCGCCCGTCCCGCCGCCGGGCCCGGGCAACGCACCCGCGCCGCCGGAGAGCCGCCGCGGCGACGCCACGGCCGCGCTGCTGTCGCCCACCTCCCCGGGCGTGCCGAGCTACTTCATCGACTCGTTCCGCATCCCCCCCTTCCTCCTGCCGATCTACCAGGCCGCCGGCGTGCAGTACGGCATCCGCTGGGAGATCCTCGCCGCGATCAACGAGATCGAGACCGGCTACGGCCGTAACCTCAACGTCTCCTCCGCGGGCGCGCTCGGCTGGATGCAGTTCATGCCCGCGACGTGGCGGGCCTACGGCGTCGACGCCAACCTCGACGGCATGAAGGACCCGTTCAATCCGGTCGACGCGATCTTCGCCGCCGCCCGGTACCTGCGCGCCGCGGGCGCGCACGAGGACCTCGAGCGCGCGATCTTCGCCTACAACCACGCGGACTGGTACGTCCGCGATGTCCTGCGCCGCGCGAAGCTCGTCGCGGCGCTGCCCACGGATCTCGTCAGCTCGCTGACCGGACTGACCCAGGGCATCTTTCCCGTCGCCGACGCCGGCACCGACGCGCACGGCAGCGTCCCGCGCGTGCGCCCTGACGACGGCGAGCGCCGCATCCGGATCAGCGCCCGTTCGGGGAGCGCGGTGACCGCGGTGACCGACGGCACCATCGTCAAGACCGGCCGCACCGAGGAGCTCGGCCGCTACGTCAAGCTCCGGGACTCGTACGGCAACACGTACACGTACGCGAACCTGCAGTCGTTCGCGACGGAGGTCCCGGTGCCCAAGCCCCAGGCGACGTCCCGGGAGGAGATCGTCGCCGAGCTCGACCTGCCGACGCGCGACGAGCAGCCCGACCTCGCCGCGAGCACGACCGGCACGCCCGCCGACCCGAGGCCACTCGAACCCGTCGTGGCGGAGGACGATCGCCCGGCAGCCCGGCCCGCGTCAGGCGCCGGGGCCTACACCGTCGTCGCGAAGGCGCCCCCGGCGTCCGTGCGCGCACCCCTGAGCCCCGCCCCGACCGAGGCGGAACTCGGCGTGCCCGGCGCGGCGCCGCCCGCGGTGTTCGTCGAGAGCGGTGCGTCGCCGGTCGCGTCGGCACCGCCCGCCGCGACGACCCCGGCCACGCCGCCGGTGGGGCAGGTCCCGCCCGCCATCGCGGAGGAGGACGCTCCGGCCGTCGGACCGGCGACGACGCCCGCACCGGCGACGCCGACAGCCCCGGAGCCGTCGGTCGCGCCCGAGGCGCCGACCGCCGAGACCGGGCCCGTGCCGCCCTCCGAGCCAGCCGTCACCGCGCCGGCCGAGCCCGCGACCACGGTGCCCGAGCCCGCTGCCACGACCACCACGCCGGCGCCGGCGCCCGCGCCGAAGCCGACACCCGAGGAGCAGGCCGATCCCGCCATCGACCCGCTGCTGCCTCAGCGCGAGCCCGCGATCCCGCCGGCCGAGGAGCCCGAGCCGGCGGCGCCGGAGGCGGACGTGCCGAGCGAGCCGGAGGCGCCCGGCACGCCGGAGGACGACACCCCGCCCGAGGCCGAGCCGACACCGGCGCCCGACGAGAAGCAGGCTGAGGCGCAGGCGGCGCGATCGATCTCCGACTACTTCACGATCGACTACGGGCTGGAACGCGACGACGTCGAGCTCAAGCCGCTCCGTGAAGGCGGGCGCGTGATCGCGGGCACGGTGCTCGGTCGGACCGGCGGCGACGAGGGCGCAGCGGACAGCGACCTGGGCTTCGAGATCCGACCCGCGGGGCAGGGCTCGCCGCGCGTCGACCCACGGCCCATCGTGAAGGGCTGGCAGCTCCTGGAGTCCACCGCGCTGTACCGCGCCCGCGCGGCCGACGTGAAGGCCGGCACCGCGGTGAGCATCGGGCAGATCATGCTCATGGACAAGCAGACCCTGCAGCGGCGGGTGCTCGACAACCCCCGGATCGACATCTACAGCTGCGGACGGCGCGACATCTCGGCCGGCATCGTCGACCGCCGCGTCCTCGCGACCCTGGAGTATCTGGCCGCGGTCGACCTGAAGCCGACGGTCACCAGCCTGCGCTGCGGCCACGGCGTGTACACCGCCAGCGGCAACGTCAGCCACCACACGACGGGCACCGCCGTGGACATCGCGGCGATCAACGGCACACCCATCCTCGGCAACCAGGGCAAGGGCTCGATCACCGACCAGGCGGTCCGCCGCCTGCTCAGCCTTCAGGGCACGATGCGCCCGTCACAGATCATCACGCTGATGCGCTACGAGGGCGCGGACAACACCGTCGCGATGGCCGACCACCACGACCACATCCACATCGGCTGGCGGCCCACGCTTGAAGAGCGAAGCGACACGGGTCAGACGCTCGAGTCGCTCCTCAAGCCCCAGCAGTGGAACCGGCTCATCGACCGGCTCAACGAGATCGACAACCCCGAGATCCCGACCAAACCGTCGCGGTACGCCGAGCGCGCCAAGCGCGGCGCGGACCGGCTGCGGCGCGAGGGCGCAGGAGGCAAGGACTGACCATGAGCACCCGGACCCCGCTCCC
>JAEMQS010000222.1 GCA_016463765.1 Solirubrobacteraceae bacterium
TCCCGTGGAGCCGCTTCGCGGTGGGCTGGGGCATCGGCGTCGCGATCCCGCTCGCGGCCGCCGCACTGCCCGTCTGGCGCGCGGTGCGCGTCGCGCCCGTGGACGCGATCCGCACCGGCCACCGCGCGGCGCGGGGCGCCGGAGCCGCCGGCGCGCTGCGGCGACTGCGGCTCCCGGGGCGCCCGCTGACGCAGTTGCCGTTGCGCAACCTCGCCCGCACCCCGCGGCGGACGATCATGACCGTCGTCGGCCTGGGCGCCGTGATCACCGCCGTGGTCGCGATGCTCGGCATGGTCGACGCGCTCGGTGACCTCGCCGACCGGCGGGAAGCCGAGCTGCTGCGCAGTGCGCCGGACAGGCTCACCGTGACGCTCACCGACGTGGCGCCGTCCGGCGGCGCCGTGGTGCGCTCCGTCGCGCGGGCGCCCGGCGTCGCGCAAGCGGTCCCGGGGGTCACCGTGGGCGTCCAGGTCGCGTCAGGCGACGAGCAGTTGGACGGCGCCCTCACGCTCGTCGACCCGGGCTCCGCCGTCTGGCGTCCGACCGCGCAGGAGGGTCGTCTGGGCGCCGGCGGGATCGCCCTGGCGGAGAAGGCCGCCGCCGATCTGCGCGTCGACGTGGGCGACACCGTCCGCGTGCGGCATCCCGCCCGGACCGCGACGGGTATCACGCTCACCACCACGTCCATGCGCGTGGACGCCATCCACGCCGACCCCCTGCGCCCGCTCGTCTACGCCGACGCGCGCACCGCGCCTCGGCTCGGACTCGCGGGCCTCGCGACGACGGTCACCGTGGTGCCCGACGAGGACGCGGCACCTGGGACGGTCGAGCGGGCGCTCTTCGGCCGCCCGGGGATCGCGTCGGTCCGGCCGGTTCGCGCGGAGGCGGCGACCCTGCGGACGGCCGTCGAGGAGTTCGGCGGCGCGATCCGCATCGTCGGGATCATCACGCTCGGCCTCGCGGCGCTCGTCGCGTTCACCTCGACGAGCGTGGCGTTCGACGAGCGCCGGCGCGAGTTCGCGACGATGTTCGCCTCGGGCCTTCCGCCGCGCACGGGGCTGCGGGTCGCCACCATCGAGAGCGTCCTGTGCGGGATCGCGGGGACCGCGGTCGGGGTCGGCATCGGCCTCCTCGTGGCGGGCTGGGTCGTGCACGTGCTCCTCCCGGACACCTTTCCCGAGCTCAGCGCGCGGACGGTCCTGACCACCCAGACGGTCGCCGCCACCCTGCTCGTCGGCGTGCTGGCGACCGCCGTCGCTCCCCTGCTCACCTACCGCCGGATGCGGCGGATGGACCTGTCGGCGACCCTGCGGGTGGTGGAGTGACGGCGCGCATGAGCGCGGCGGCGGCGTCGACCCGCGCGGGGTCGGCGGGCAGCCACTGCTCGTCGTAGCCAAAGACCTCGCGGATCGTGCGCGCCCGAAAGCCGCTGGAGAGGACCTCCAGCTGGTCGGGGCCCACGAGCGCCGGGTGCGGGAGCCCGCACGTCCCGGCCAGCGCGAGCAGCTCGCCGCGGAGGATGCGCACGTAGTTGGCGCAGCGCTCGGCCTTCAGCGTCGGATCGAGGCCCCGGGTCAACCACCGGTTCTGCGTCGCCACGCCGGTCGGACACCGGTCGGTGTGGCAGCGCTGGGACTGGATGCAGCCGATCGACAGCATCGCCTCGCGCCCGACGTTGACCATGTCGCAGCCCATCGCGAACGCGAACAGCGCGGCGTCGGGCAGGCCGAGCCGGCCGGAGCCGACGAACACGATGTCGTCGGCCAGGCCCTGGCGGGCGAACGTGCCGAACACGCGGGAGAAGCCCAGCTTGAACGGCAGCGCCACGTGATCGCTGAACGCCAGCGGCGCCGCGCCGGTGCCGCCCTCGCCGCCGTCGATGCAGACGTAGTCCGGACCGGTGCCGGTGCGCGCCATGTGGGCGGCGAGGTCGTCCCAGAAGGCCTGCACGCCGACCGCGGACTTGATCCCCACGGGGAGACCCGTCGCAACGGCGATGTCCTCGACGAACGCGCACAGCTCCGGCACCGTGGAGAAGGCGCTGTGCCGCGGCGGGCTCACGCAGTCGACGCCCGCCTCGACCCCGCGGATCGCGGCGATCTCGGGCGTGACCTTGCGGCCCGGCAGCATCCCGCCGAGGCCGGGCTTCGCCCCCTGGGACAGCTTGATCTCCAGCGCGCGCACCGGCGCGCGGGCGACCGTCTCCTGCAGCCGGCCGAGATCGAAGCGCCCCTCGGCGTCGCGGCAGCCGAAGTAGCCGGTCCCGATCTGGAAGACGAGCTCGCCGCCGTGGCAGTGCGCCGGCGCGAGCCCGCCCTCCCCCGTCGTCTGCAGGCACGCGGCGGCCTCCGCCCCGCGGTTCAGCGCCTCGACCGCGGCTCCGGACAGGGCGCCGAAGCTCATACCGCTGATGTTCACGATCGACGCCGGGCGGAACGCGTGCGCGCGACCGTGCGCGGCGCCGAGCACCTTCAGCGCGGGCACCAGATGCAGCGGCGGGCTGCCCGGGCGCCCGGGCTCCGGCGCGGGCCACGGCGGCATGGCGTGCTTGATGACGAGGTAGTCGTCGACGTCCTCCATGTCGTTGTCCGAGCCGAAGCCGAACGTGTTGCGCCTGGCCTTCGAGGACATGTAGACCCACGCACGCTGGTCGCGGGAGAACGGCCGCTCCTCGTCGTTGTTCGTGACGATGTACTGGCGCAGCTCCGGCCCGATCGACTCGAGCAGGTAGCGGAAGTGCCCG
>JAEMQS010000223.1 GCA_016463765.1 Solirubrobacteraceae bacterium
ACGCGGCGCTTCTGCAGCTCGTTGACCTCGATGACCGCGTTGAGCAGCTGGAAGTGGTAGCCCGAGTTGCCCGCCAGCTGCTTGAGCGCGCTGACGTCCTTCGGGAAGCACGACCCACCGAACCCGATCCCCGGCTTGAGGAACTTCGGCCCGATCCGGTCGTCCAGCCCCATGCCCTTGGCGACCTCGAGCACGTCCGCCCCGGTCTCCTCGCACACGTTGGCGATCTCGTTGATGAAGCTGATCTTCGTCGCGAGGAACGCGTTGGACGCGAGCTTGACCATCTCGGCGCTCGCGATGTCCATCCGCACCAGCTCGCCCGAGCCCTGCCCGCCGTGCTCGGCGGTCAGCAGCGGCCGGTACAGGTCCGCGACGGCGTCGCCGGCCCAGTCCCCGTCGTCGCCGATCACGACGCGATCGGGCTTCAGGAAGTCCGCGACCGCGGTGCCCTCCTTCAGGAACTCCGGGCAGCTGACGTACCGGAACCCGTCCTTGCCCTGCTCGGCGAAGACACGCTTGATGTTCGCCCCGGTGCCCACCGGCACCGTCGACTTCATGATCAGCGCGTGACGGTCCGACGGCGGCATCGCGTTGACGACCGCCTGGACCGCCGACAGATCGGCGTCTCCGGAGTACGTCGGCGGCGTGCCGACGGCGACGAACAGCAGCCGCGCGCGCTCCAGCGCCTCCGACAGATCGGTCGTGAACGTCATGCGCTCACGGTTCTTGGCGACGAGCTCGGCCAGACCGGGCTCGTAGATGGGGATCTCCCCCTGCTTGAGGCGCTCGATCTTCTCTGCGTCGATGTCGACACAGATGACCTCGGAACCGAGTTCGGCGAACCCCGTCGCAGTGACGAGCCCGACGTACCCGGTACCGATCACGCCGATCGGTTCACGGGATGCGTTCATGCGGCGCGGAAGGCTACAGGCCCACGCGGGTCAAGTACTTCGCGATGTCCAGCATCTGCCGATTCGTCAACCGCTGCGACAGCGTGTTCGACACCCAATACGACCCCGTCGGCGTCTTCCACGCCACCATCCGGATGCGGTTGCCGTCGTAGTAGACCCGGTACGTGCGACCCCGCAGCTTCTGCTTGTCGTGGGCCTCGTCGAGGATCGGCGGGTTGCGCCACTTCAGACCCTGCACGCCGTAGTACTGGCCGATGTCGTTGCCGTACTTCAGCGTGATCCGGTAGGCCGCGTACTTGCGGCCGTTGCGGGTCTTCAGGGTGTACCTGCGCGGACTGTCGCTGACGTAGCCGCCGCGGTTCAGGCGCGCCTTGGGGTAGTAGACGGGGAACCCGGCCTTGACGGCGAGGTCCAGCGCGTGGTTCTCGCCACCGACCTTGTCCTGGATCAGGCCGGGCGCCAGGCCCTTCTTCTTCTGGCGCGACTGCTTGCGCGTGCCGCCGCCGGTGGAGCCGCCCTCGCGGGTCTGGCGGCCACCCGTCGAGGCCTTGACGGCCTCGAACTCGCGGACGGTCTTCTGCAGGTTGTCGGGCGTGATCGTGACGAACGTGTCCCCGTCGTTCTGCCCGGCGCGGAAGCGCACCTCACGGATCGGGCTCTTCGAGGACTCGTAGGCGAGCTTGAGCAGGCGCAGGATGGCGTTCTGGCCCTTGATGTCCGTCTGGGTGTAGCGGCCGAAGATCTCCAGCAGCTCGTCGCGGTCGCCGAAGATCGACGACACGCTGACCTGCTCCTTGGCCTGGCGGATGAACTCCTGCTGGCGCGCGGCGCGCACGAAGTCGTCGTCGAAGTGCCGGTAGCGAGCCCAGTCCAGCGAGTCCTGCCCGCACATGAGCTGGTAGCCCGCCTTGACGTCGATCGTCGCGTACGGGTACGCGCTGCCGTTCGGCGGCTGGTTGTCGTTGAAGTAGGTGCGGTCGACGTCCTGGTAGAAGCAGCCCAGGCGGTTGACGATCCGGCGGAAGCCGCCGAAGTTCACGTTGACGACGTGATGGATCGGGATGCCCAGCAGGCGCCGGACGGTCTTCACCGTCATGCTCGGCCCGCCGATGCTGTAGGCCGCGTTGATCTTGTCGCTGACGATCCCGTTCTTCGTGGGGATCTCGACCTTCAGGTCACGCGGCAGCGACATGACCGCGGTGGCGTCCTTCTCGGGATCGAGCCGCACGAGGATGATCGTGTCCGAGCGGCTCGGGTTCTTCTGCTTGATGTCGGCGAACCGCTGATCGGAGCCCAGCAGCATGATCGTCTGCGGCTTGCCGGGATCGACGTCGTCCAGCGCGCCCTCGACATCGCCGGTCAGCGGCGTCTGGAAGCGCTCGAAGGCGTTCGCCGCGTCCTTGACCTCCAGCAGCACCGCGCTGGCCACGGCGCCGGACGTCACCGCGACGATGACGAACCCGCCGAGCAGGAAGCGCTTGAGGACACTCCAGCTTGCGCTGGGGCCCTTGCCGGGATTCGTCACGACAGACCTCCCTCGACGACCTGCTCCGGCGCGCCCTGCGCCAAATGGTCGGGCAGTGTGAGCACGAAGTCGCGCAGCGCCTCGCGGTAGCGGCGCAGCGAGCTCACGGACACCCACTCCTCGGGCCCGTGGTGCCCGGCGCCGACGGGCCCGAACTCCACGGCCGGGATGCCGGCCTCCAGGAACGCGAACGCGTCGGAGGCGCCGTCACGGCCGACGCTCAGCACGTCACCGCCGTTCGCGCCGCTGACGGCGTCGCGCAGGGCCAGCACGTACGGGTTGCGGCGCGACACGATCGCCG
>JAEMQS010000224.1 GCA_016463765.1 Solirubrobacteraceae bacterium
CCGGCCGCCGCGCCGGCCTGACCCGCCGGGAGTTCCAGGTGCTGCACTGCCTGGCCGCGCAGCCCGACCGCGTGCTGACGCGGCAGGACGTCTACGACCAGGTGTGGGGCGGCGCGATGCCGCACCGCGACCGGTCAGTGGACGTCTTCGTCCGCAAGGTGCGCCGCAAGCTGGGGGCGGTCGCGCCGGACCGGATCGCCATCCACACGCACTTCGGCGTGGGCTACCGCTTCTCGTACGAGCTGCTCGACGCCGGCCGCTGACGGCGCCGGCCGCGAGGTGGGGGCGGGACGGCGCCGCTCGACGGCCCAGATTGCGACGCCCACCGCGACGGGGAGCAGGACGACGGCCGGCGGCGGCACCGCCACGCCGCCCTTGCTCAGGACACCGAGGCCCGCGGCCAGGAGCACGCAGCCGAGCGTGGGCCGCAGGACGTGCGACGGGACCCGCGTGATGAGCCGCGCGCCGATCAGGACGCCGGGGACCGAGCCCACGAGGATGTTGGCCATCAGCACGAGGTCCACGTTGCCGGCGGCGAAGTGCGCGAGCCCGGCCACCCACAGCAGGATCGCGGCATGGAAGACGTCGGTGCCGACGACGCGATGCGGCGTCAGACGGAAGACGAGGATGAGCGCGAGGCCGATGAGCGCGCCGCTGCCCACCGACGTGAGCCCGAGCACGAGGCCGAGAACCGCGCCGATCCCGACCGCCTCGACCTTGCGACGGGCCGTGAGCTCGACCCGCTCCCGCTCGCGGGCGGCCGCCGCCGGGACGAACATCGCGCGCCCGAGCGTCGTGACCGCCGTCACCAGGAGGGCGACGGCGACGCAGATGAGCAGCACGTCGTCGAAGTCGTCCCCGTACGCCGCGTGGAGCCGTTCGATCAGCCAGACCCCGACCAGCGAGCCGGGGGCGGACCCCGCGGCGAGCCACCAGCACAACGACAGGTCGACCGTGCGCTGGCGCAGGTGAGCCACGCCGCCGAGGGTCTTCGTCACCGCGCCGTAGGCGAGGTCGGTGCCGATCGCGGTCACCGGCGGGGTGCCCACGAACAGCAGGAGCAGCGGGGTCATGAGCGAGCCGCCGCCGATCCCGGTCAGTCCGATCAGGACCCCGACCCCGAGGCCGAACACGGCGATGACGGGATCCATGGTGCGCTCAGGCGCCGATCGCGCCCAGCCGAGGCGTCGCGCCGCCGGTGTCGTACGCGAGAAACCGCGAGAAGGTCGGGTGCTCGGGGCCGTGGAAGTCGGCCGACCCGGTGGTGAGCAGGCCGAGCTCGTCGGCGAGCGCGACCAGCCGGGAGGTCTGTGCCGGTGTGTGGGTGATGTAGAACGCCTCGACGCCGTCGAGCCCGGCCGCGGCGAACCGGCGCAGGCAGGCGGCGACGGTGTCGTCGTCGGAGATGTCCCAGTACGGGTGGGCCCACACCGCGACCCCTCCGGCGGCATGGACGACGTCGATCGCCTCGGCGACCGTGGGCGTCGTGCGGCCCCGGAAGGCCGGCGCGCCCGGGATGAGATAGGCGACGAGGAGCGCTGTGCTGTCGCTGAGCTCCTCCTCCGCCAGGCGCGCGGCGTTGGCGGGGTGATCGAACACCGCGGCGGCCAGATGCGGGCGGCCCGGGCTGGTCCGCCCCGCGAACACGGACTCGTCGACCTCCCAGCCCAGCTCGCGCATCGCGTCGGCCATCCTGCCGATGCGCCCGGCGCGGTCCGCCCGGTAGCGGTGCAACGCCTCGGCGAGGGTCTGGTCGTCGGGATCGATCTCGTAGCCGAGGAGGTGCAGATCCTCGCCGGCCTCGTCGATCGTCGAGAGCTCGACGCCGGGGACCAGCCGGAGGCCGCGCGCGCGTGCCGCACGAGCGGCCTCCGCGACGCCGTCGACCGTGTCGTGGTCGGTCAGCGCCAGCACCTCGACGCCGGCGTCGGCCGCGCGCTCGACCACGGCCGCGGGCGCGAGCGCGCCGTCGCTGTGCACCGAGTGGGACTGCAGGTCGAACCGGGGCGTCATGCGGCCGAGCGTAAGCGCCGGGCCGCCCCTGATCGTGAAGAAGTCGTGGCCGCTCAGCGACGGCGCTTGAGCGCGATGCCCTCGAGCGCGTGCGCGACGGTCTCGCACGCGTCGATGGCCGACTCGATGGTCTCGAAGATGTCCTTCCAGCGGATGACGACCATCGGATCGATGCCGCCCGCGAACAGCGACGCGATCCCGTCACGCGCGAGGCGGTCACCCTCGTTCTCCAGGCGGTGGATCTCGACGAGGTGGGGGGAGAGGTCGCGCTGCTCGCGCAGCGCCGCCAGCGACCGCGCGACCTGCTCGGACGCCCCGACCAGGACGTCGGCCAGGAGCACCGCCTGCTCCATCGGCGCCTCGACCTTGTAGATCACGAGCTGATCGGCGGCCTGCTCGGCATCGTCGACGATGTCGTCGATCGCCGTGGCGAGCGCGTGGCCGTCACCGAACTCGAACGGCTTCGGCGCGCCGTCCAGGGTCAGGCGGTGGATGATGTCGTGGGTGATCCGGTCACCCTCGTTCTCGCACCGCAGGATCTCCTCCGCGAGCTCGGCGTGTTCCGGGAAGTCCCGCAGGAGATCGCGGAGCAGCAGGCACGTGCGCTCGGCGTTGGCGCCCGCCTCCTCGAGCAGGAGCAGCAGGGAGTCGTCGGAGGGCTTGGAGCCGAGGAGCGCCATCGCGCCCGACCCTACCCGGTGCTC
>JAEMQS010000225.1 GCA_016463765.1 Solirubrobacteraceae bacterium
TCGTCCTCGTACATCGCGATCTCCTCGCAGACGATCTCGCGCTCGTTGGCGAGGTCCTCCTCGAGCAGCCGCGGGGTGAAGACCATCTCCTGCATGACGTCGAACGCGCGCGGCAGGTGGTTGTCCACGATCCGCGAGTACACGGACGTCGACTCCTTGCCGGTGCCGGCGTTCAGCTCGGCGCCCATGGCGTCGAACATCTGGTCGATCTCGAGCGACGCATAGCGGCGCGTGCCGCGGAACAGCATGTGCTCGAGCAGATGCGACAGCCCGGCCTCCGAGCGCTGCTCGGAGGCCGAACCGACGCCCACCCAGAACCCGAGCGCCACGGATCGCACCGAGTCCATGGACTCGGTGACGACCCGGACGCCCGAGGGCAGGGTGGTGACGCTAGGAGCGCTCAGGGTCCCGCCCACCGCGGTGGCGCGGCCGGCCCGACCCGCGGCTCTCGCGGTCGCCGCCGCCGCCACGCCCGCCGCGGTCGCCGCCGCGGTCGCGATCGCGGCCGCCGCCGCCGTTGCCGCCGCTCGCGGCGCTCGCGGTGATCTCCTCGGCGGTCTTGCCGGCGACCGACGGGTCCGTCGCCAGGCGCAGGCCGATGCGGCCGCGCTCGCGGTCGACCTCGAACACGCGGACGTGGATCTCGTCGCCCTTGTTCAGCACCTCTTCGACGGTGCCGACGCGGTTGCCCGGCGACACGTTGGAGATGTGCAGCAGGCCGTCGGTGCCCTTCGCGAGCTCGATGAAGGCGCCGAACGTCGTCGTCTTGACGACCTTCGCGTTCGGGAAGTCGTCGCCGACCTCGACCTCCTTCATCATCGTCGTGATGCGCTCGGCCAGCGCGTCGCCCAGCTCCCCGTTGGAGGAGTAGACGAGCACGTTGCCCTCGTCGTTGACGTCGATCTGCGACTCGAACTCCTCCTGGAGGCCGCGGATCGTCTCGCCGCCCTTGCCGATCAGCATGCCGATCTGCGACGGGTCGATCTTCAGCTGGATGATGCGCGGCGCGTGCGGCTTGAGCTCCGTGCGCGGCGCGTCGATGACCTTGGCCATCTCACCCAGGATGTGCGTGCGGGCCTCGAGGGCCTGCGTGAGCGCATCGCGGAGGATGTCGAACGTGACACCCGTGATCTTGATGTCCATCTGCAGGGCGGTGATGCCCTCCGACGTGCCGGCGACCTTGAAGTCCATGTCGCCGAGGTGATCCTCGACGCCGGCGATGTCGGTGAGCACGACGTAGTCGTCGCCCTCCTTGATGAGGCCCATCGCGATGCCCGCGACCGGCCGCTTGAGCGGCACGCCCGCGTCCATCAGCGAGAGCGACGAGCCGCAGACCGACGCCATCGACGACGACCCGTTGGACTCGAAGATGTCCGACACGACGCGAATCGTGTACGGGAACTCCTCGATGGACGGCACCACCGGGGTCAGTGCGCGCTCGGCGAGCGCGCCGTGGCCGATGTCACGGCGCTTGGGACCGCCCAAGCGGCCCGCCTCCCCGACCGAGAAGGGCGGGAAGTTGTAGTGGTGCCAGTAGTACTTGTTGGTCTGCAGGCCGAGCGTGTCGAGCCGCATCTCTTCCTTCAGCGTGCCGAGCGCGGCGGCCGAGAGGGCCTGCGTCTGGCCGCGCGTGAAGAGCGCGGAGCCGTGCGTGCGCGGGGCGACGCCGACCTCGATCTCGATCTCGCGGATCTCCTGCGTGCCGCGACCGTCGGGCCGCAGCTTCTTGATGGCGATCCGCTCGCGGATGATCTGCTTCTCGAGCTTGTTGAAGATCGCCTGGACCTCGTCGCGCTTGGCCGAGTCGTCGGCGTCCGGCGCGAACTTCGCGAGGATCTCCTCCTCGACGGCGGCCGTGGCGTCCTGGCGCTCGAGCTTGTCCTGCACGGACGTGGCGGCGTCGATCTTGTCGAAGTACTCGCCGCTGATCGACTGGAGCAGCGCCTCGTCGATCGAGGGGGCCTCGACCTCGAGCTTCGGCTTGCCGAGCTTCTCGCGGAGCTCCATCTGGGCGGCGCAGAGCTTCTTGATGACGTCGTGCGCGATGTCGAGGGCGTCGAGGATCTCCGCCTCGCTCACTTCGTTCGCGCCCGCCTCGACCATGAGGATGGCCTCGGAGGTGCCCGCCACGATGAGGTCGAGGTCGCTGGCGCCCTCGAGGTCCTCTTCCTTGGGGTTGACGACGAAGTTGCCCTCGACCTTGCCGATGCGCACCGCGCCGACGGCCTGCTGGACGGGGATGTCGCTGAGCTGGATCGCCGCGGACGCGCCGTTCATCGCGAGGATGTCGTACGGGTGCACGTGGTCGATCGACAGCGGGATGGCGACCAGCTGCGTCTCGTAGCGCCAGCTCTTGGGGAAGAGCGGGCGGATAGGACGGTCGATCATGCGGGCGGTCAGGGTGCCCTTCTCGCCGGCACGACCCTCACGCTTGAAGAAGCTGCCGGGGATCTTGCCCGCGGCGTACATGCGCTCCTCGACGTCGACCGTCAGCGGAAGAAACGGGACGTCGCGGATGCCGCCACGGGTGGCGGTGCACAGGACCATGGTGTCGCCCTGTGAGACGACGACGGCGCCGCCCGCCTGCTTGGCGATGCGACCGGTCTCGAACGAGATCGTCTCTCCGGCGATCTCGACGGAAACCGTCGTCGGGTTGTTGAGACTCATATGCGGTTGTTCCTCTCTGCGGGC
>JAEMQS010000097.1 GCA_016463765.1 Solirubrobacteraceae bacterium
GAGCGCGGCAGCGTGTCGAGCCCGCTCGTGGCGGTCTTCATCTGCAGCGCGGGCAGCGCCATGCCGACCAGCAGCGCGGCGGCGAGCAGCGCGGCGGGCAGCGGGAAGCGCAGGACGGGCGTGAGGATCGCGCCCCACACCTTGCTGTCGCCCGACGAGCGGCGGCCGAGGAACGGCACGCGGCCCTTGTCGACCTTCGGGCCGAGCCACGACAGCATCGCCGGGACGACCGTGATCGAGCCGATCATGGCGGCGGCGACCACGATGATCGTGCCCACGCCGAAGGACATGAACGTCTTGTCCCCCGTGAGGAACATGCCCGACATCGCGATGATGACCGTCAGGCCGCTGATGAGGATCGCCTTGCCCGACGTCGCCGCGGCGATGTCGATCGCCTGCTCGGTCGTGCGGCCCTTCGCGCGTTCCTCGCGTTCCCGCCGCAGGTAGAACAGCGAGTAGTCCACGCCCACCGCCATGCCGATCAGCAGGATCACCGAGCTGATGGCCTCGTCGACCGGCAGGATCTGGCTCGGCAGCGCCACCAGGCCGAGCGAGGCGATGACCGCCGTGATGCCCAGCAGCAGCGGGAGGCCCGCCGCGACCAGCGCGCCGAACGCGATGACCAGGATGAACAGCGTGATGGGCAGGGAGAGCAGCTCGGCCCGCTGGAAGTCCTCTTCGAACTGGCCTTCGATCTGCTCCTCGGCCGTCGCGTCGCCGAAGGGCTCGACGCGCAGGGTCGGGTACTCCTTCGCCGCCTTGGCGATCTGCGCGTTGATGGCCGAGATCTCGTCGACCGCGGGCTCGTCCTCGGTGTCGCGCAGCTCGTAGCCGATCAGCACGGACCGGCCGTCCTCGGAGACCGCACCGCCCTGCTCGTAGGGCGAGACGACCTCGCTCACGCCGGGCAGGTCGCGCACCGTCGCCGTGAGGTCGTCGACGGCCCGCCGCACGTCGGGATCACGTGCAGAAGCGCCGGCTGGAGCCTGGACGAGGATGTTCTCCTCGGCCACATCTTCGGGGAAGGCCCGCTCGAGAACCTGGTCGGCCCGGCCGGACTCGCCGGCGCCGGTGTCGGCGTCCTCCAGCTGCTTGGTGCCGAGCATCCCGCCGAGGACGAAGGCGAGGGCGACGAACGCCAGCCAGCCGAAGACCGCGGTCTTCTTGTGGTGGGCGCTCCAGCGGCCGGCGCGGCCGGCGATCGAGCGCCGCGGCGCGGGCCGCCCTGGGGTGGATGTGCTGGGTGTACGTGACATGCCGCAAGCCTCGTCGCAGAACGCGGGTGCGCCGATACGGTCAGCAGGTGTCGCGAGGTGCGGGTAGCCGCACCTTCCATTGGGTAGGGTCGGTTCCCAGTGCCGTCTGCCACGACGTTCCAGGAGGTCGCGACGGGCGCTCGCCTTGCCGAGCGGCTGCAGGAGACCCGTCGGCGCACCCTCGCCCTCGTGGCCGGCCTGGACGACGACCGCCTGCAGCGCCAGCACGACGCGCTCATGAGCCCGCTCGTGTGGGATCTCGCCCACATCGCGGCGTACGCGGACCTGTGGCTGTCCCGGCTCGACGGGGCGCCCGCGCCGCTGCGGCCCGACGTCTTCGCGCTGTACGACGCGTTCGAACAGCCACGCGCGGTGCGCGGCGACCTGCCGCTGCTCGACCCGGCGCAGGCCCGCGACTACCTCGACGTCACGCTCCTGCGCGCGTGTGAGAGCGCCGCCGGCGCCGACCTCGACCCCGAAGCCCCGCGCCTGCAGGCCCGGGGCTTCGTGTGGAACCTCCTGCTCGAGCACGAGGAGCAGCACCGCGAGACGATGCTCCAGGCGCTCGCCCTCGCGCCGGCCGGCTGGATCACGCCCGATCGGTCCCCGCTGCCCGAGCGTGCCGGGAGCGCCGCAGGGATGGCGGAGATCCCGGGCGGCGAGGCGACGATCGGCGCGCGGTCGGGCTTCGCCTACGACAACGAGCTCCCCGTCCACACCGTCGAGCTGGCGCCCTTCCGGATCGACCGCGGACCTGTGACCGTCGGCGACTGGCGCGCCTTCATGGGCGACGGCGGGTACGCGCGCCGCAGCCTGTGGACCGACGAGGGCTGGACCTGGCGGGCCGAGCACGCCGTCACCCGACCGCTGTTCTGGGACGCCGAGGGTGAGCACGTCCGGCGGTACGACCGGATGGAACCGCTGCGCGACGATGAGCCCGTCGTCCATGTCAGCGCGCACGAGGCCGACGCGTTCGCGTCCTGGCGCGGCGCCCGCCTGCCCACCGAGGCCGAGTGGGAGCACGCCGCCTCGCTGCACCCGACCGAGGCGCCTGTCCTCGGCGGCACGACGTTCGGCCCCGCGCCGGTCGGCGTCGGCGACGGGACGGACGTGCGCGGCCTCACCGGCGACGCCTGGGAGTGGACGAGCAGCACGTTCACCGGCTACCCCGGCTTTGCGCCCTACCCCTATCCCGAGTACAGCGAGGTCTTCTTCGACCGCGGCTACCGCGCGCTGCGCGGCGGCTCCTGGGCGACGGCGCCCTGCGTGGCGCGCCGGACCTCCCGCAACTGGGACCGACCGGAGCGCCGGCAGATCTTCGCCGGCCTGCGCTGCGTGGAGCGGTCATGAGCGACAGCGACCGCCTCCAGGCCCTCGCCGAGCACGGCGTCGAGGTCCACGCCTTCCCCGAGAGCTGGACCGCCCTCGCAGCCGACGTGCTGGACGGGCTCTCGACGAACCCGAAGACCCTGCCGCCGAAGTGGTTCTACGACGCGCGCGGCAGCGAGCTGTTCGACGCGATCTGCGAGCAGCCCGAGTACTACCCGACCCGCACCGAGGCAGCGCTGCTCGAGGATGTCGGGGCCCGCATCGCGGCCGAGGTCCCTGCCGCGGAGGTCATCGAGCTCGGCTCGGGCTCGTCGACGAAGTCGCCGCTGCTGCTCGACCCGCTGCACGAGGCCGGCGCCCTGCGCCGCTACGTCCCGGTCGACGTGAGCGCGGCCGCGATCGAGGGGGCGATCCCCGGGCTCGTCGCCCGCTACCCCGACCTCGAGATCGACGCGCGGATCTGCGACTTCACCGCCGACCTGCACGCCCTGCCGCGCCCGAACGGGGACCCGCGGATCGTCGCGTTCCTCGGGAGCACCATCGGCAACCTCCAGCCCGTCGAGGTCCAGGCGTTCCTGGCGCAGGTGCGGCCGCTGCTCGGCCCCGACGACGCGCTGCTGCTCGGCACCGACCTCGTCAAGGACATCGGCGTCCTGGAGCCGGCCTACGACGACGCCGCGGGCGTCACCGCGGCCTTCAACCGCAACGTGCTCGCGGTCATCAACCGCGAGCTGCTCGCGGATTTCGACCTCGACGCGTTCGCCCACGAGGCGACGTGGAACCCGGTGCTCGAGCGCATCGAGATCCGGCTGCGCAGCCTGCGCGACCAGGTCGTCCGGATCCGCGGGCTCGGCCTCGAGGTGACGTTCCAGGCGGGCGAGTCGATCCTCACCGAGATCAGCCGGAAGTTCCGGCGCGGCGGCCTGGAGCGCGCCTACGCGCAGGCCGGCCTGCAGCTCCGCGGGTGGTACCAGGACCCGAACGCCTGGTACGCGCTGTCGCTGGCGTCGCTTCGCGCCTGAATCCGGTTCAGGTCGGCTCGGTTGTGCCGATCACCCGGATCATGAACTCTGCCACTCCCGGACTGGCGCAGAAGGTGCTGGCCGCCTTCCCCCGCCTGCGCGGGCTGTCCCACGACGAGTGGGCGCCCCGCCACACCGTCATCGTCAGCATCATCCTGCTGCACATCCCCTCGGTGCTCGCCTACGGCGCCGCGCGCGGGATGGCACTGGGCCACCTTGCCCTCGACGTCGTCCTGCCGCTCGGCATCCTCGCGGGCCTCGCCTGCTGGCCCAAGCTCAGCCAGTCGGCCCGCTCGTGCGCCGCAGCCGCCGGCCTCATCATGTGCAGCGCGCTGTTCGTGCACGCCTCGGGCGGCGCGATCCCCGCGCACTTCCACTTCTTCGTCGTCCTCCCGATCATCGGCCTGTACCTCGACTGGCGCCCGTTCGCCGTCGCGGTCGGCCTGATCGTGGTGCACCACCTCGTCTTCGCGCTCATCCAGCCCGAGTCGGTCTACATGAACCACGACGGCACGGGCGACATCGTCAAGCAGACGCTCGTCCACGCCGCGTTCGTCGTCGTCCAGGTCGCGGCGCTGCTCGCGTCCTGGAAGCTCGCCGAGAACCAGGAGGCGGTGCTCGACCGGCGCAACGCCGAGATGGACCGCCGCAAGGAGGAGCTCGAGGCCAAGAACGCCGAGCTCGACGGGACGATCTCCCGCCTGGACCGCACCGTCACCGAGATGCGCCGCCTGTCCGAGCGCGTCGGCGCCCACGCCGAGCAGGTCGCCATCACCGGCGAGCAGCTCGCGTCGGAGGCCGGCGGCACCCACGAGGCCGCGCAGCGCAGCGCCGAGGCGCTCGAGGCCGTCCGGCTCTCCGCCGAGGCGCTCGACGAGGTCGCCGACTCGACCGCCCGCGAGGCCGCGCGGGTCGTCCAGGAGACGCTTGCGACCACGCAGGCCACGACCGAGGGCAGCGCCGCGATGGCGCAGCTCGTCGGCGACATGGACGAGGTGGGCACGCGCGTGACCGGCATCGCCGAGGGCGTCGAGTCGCTGACCGAGCGCACGCGGAAGGTCGCCACCATCGTCGACACCGTCCGGCAGCTCGCCGACCAGTCGCGCCTGCTCGCGCTCAACGCGTCGATCGAGGCCGCGCGCGCCGGCGAACACGGCCGCGGCTTCGCCGTCGTCGCCGAAGAGGTCCGCAAGCTCGCCGAGGAGTCCAACGCCGCGACCGCATCGGTCGACGAGCTGCTCGCCGACGTCGAGGCCGCCGCGCAGCAGGCGATCACCGCCGCGCGGTCGGGTGTCGAGTCCGTCGAGCACAGCAAGCAGACCGCCGGGAAGACCGAGGTCGCGCTGCGGGCCATCGCCCAGGCGGGCGAAGCCGTTCACGGCAGTGCCGAGAGCATCTCGGCCGCCGCCGGGAGCAGCCGCACCGCGGGCCAGCAGATCGGCGTCGACGTCGAGCAGGCCACCGCGTCGATCGCCCAGGTCACCACCGCGGCCGACGAGGTCTCCACCCTGGCCCAGCGGCTGCGCGAGCTCGCCGCCGAACTGGATGCGCTCACCGCGAACGACGGGACGGACGAGCCCGCCGATCAGGATGCGCTCGCCGAACTGGCCGAGCTCACCGGGATCAACGGGCCCGCGCCGCAGGACTCAGAGCCGTTCGACGAGCATGGCCATGCCCATGCCGCCGGCGACGCACATTGACTCGATGCCGTAGGTGCCGTCGAGCGTCTCGAGGTCGTTGAGCAGCGTCGTCATGATGCGCGCGCCGGTCATCCCGAACGGGTGACCGAGCGCGATCGCGCCGCCGAACGGGTTGAGCTTCTCCGCGGGGATGCCCAGCTCCGACATGCACGGCACGATCTGCGCGGCGAACGCCTCGTTGATCTCGACGACGTCGATGTCGTCCATGGTCATCCCGGTCGACGCCAGCAGCTGCTGGATGGCCGGGATCGGTCCGACGCCCATGACCTCGGGACGGATCGCCGCGACGGATGACGCGATGACCCGCGCGCGGGGCTTGACACCCAGCGCCGCCGCCCGCTCGTCGCTCATCATGAGCACGGCAGCCGCGCCGTCGTTGAGCGGACACGCGTTGCCGGCCGTGACCGTGCCGTCCTCGACGAACGCCGGCTTCAGCGCCGCGAGCTTCTCGGCGGTGGTGCCGGGCCGCGGCCCGTCGTCCCGGGTCACCACGTCGCCCTCCGGGGTCGTGACGGCCACGATCTCGGAGTCGAAGTGGCCGGCCTCCCACGCCGCGACGGCCCGCTCCTGGGAGATGACCGCCCACGCGTCCTGGTCCTCGCGGCTGACCGCGTAGCGCTTGGCCACGTTCTCGGCCGTGAGGCCCATCGGGATGTAGACGTCGTACGCCGACCCGTTCGAGCCGTCCAGCTCCGGGTGCGGCGGGATCGACGAGCCGGTGGCGCGCGAGACGGCCTCGACGCCCGCCGCGATGTACTGGTCGCCCTCCCCCGCCTTGATGGCGTGGGCGGCGTTGCGGATGGTCTGCAGCGACGACGCGCACCAGCGGTTCACGGTCGCCGCCGGCACCCGGTGGTCGTAGCCGGCGAGCAGGACGGCGCTGCGGGCGACGTTGCCGCCGGCCTCACCCTCCGCCACGGCGCAGCCCATGAGGACGTCGACGGTCTCGTTGAGATCGACGTCGGGGTTGCGCTCCATCAGCGCCTGGAGCGGGATCGACGCGAGGTCGTCCGTCCTGACGGTCTTCAGCGAGCCCTTCACTGCGCGGCCGATCGGGGTCCTGACCGCGTCAACGATGACTGCTTCGGGCATGGTGCACTCCTATGTACGGCCCCGGCGGTCTCACTCCACGGGGCAATTCCCCTCGGCGGTCGCACTCCACGAGGGCTGTCTCACAGGATAGTCCATTGCGTCACGCAACGGACGGGCGGTGGTCAGCGCGCGATGATCGTCTTGCGCAGCGTCGTGCGGTTGCCCGCGTCGTCGCGCGCGACGACCCGCAGCTTCAGGCGCACGCTCTCGCGCTTGCGCAGCGACTCGATCGACGCGCGCGAGAATCGCAGTCTCACCGCCGTCGCATTGGTCCCGAGCCGCCGGGTGCTCCGGGCCAGGACACGCCCGTCGTGGAGGATGTCGATCTGCGCCCGCACCGGCTCGCCCGCGCGCAGCGTCACCAGCAGCCCTGACCGCAGGATGGCCGGGAGCGCCGTCGGGGTCAGCCCGGCGACCGTCAGCCGCGGAGGGGTGCTGTCGGCCTTTGCCGCCACGACGAACCGGAACGTCGTCGTGCTGGTCCCCGCCGCGCCGGGCTCGGTGGTCGAGCCGGTCACGCCGATCTTGCGCTTCCCCGCCCGCCCGAAGGTCGTGCTGACCCGCGGCACCTTCGTGATCCGGTCGGGCCCGTCGTTCGGGCGGACGCGGCCGTCCCCGTCGAGGTCCCACGCGAACTGCGTGAATCTGCCCTCGCCGGTGCCCTCGACGTAGGAGACGATGAACGTCACGCGCCGCCCCGCCACGGGCTCGCGCGGCTCGGTGCGCAGCGACAGCAGCGGCGGGCGGGTCAGCGGACGCGGATCGCCCGCGGCCACCGCGGAGACGACCCCGCGCATGCCGGCGTCCCCGTGGATCGCGCACACGTACTCCAGCCGGTCCCCGACCGCGCTGAGCGTCCTGCGCAGGGGCGTCGGCCCGGTGTACGGGGCGCTGTAGGGCTCCGACGGCGACGGGCGGTAGCGCAGCGGGTGGACCGCGAAGTCCCCGGTCCATTCGACGACGTCACCAGCCTGCACGGTCAGCTCCGCGGGCTCGTAGCGATTCCCGAGCTCCCCGCCGAAGCGGACGGTGCGGACGTCGGCCGAGGCCCCCACCGGCACCACCGCGAGCGCCCCCAGGGCGAGGGTCAGTGCGGTGCGCACGCCGCGGACGGTACCACCGCGGACCGTGCGTGGCCCGAACGGTCTTCAGCCGCGCCGGCTACAGACCCAGCTCGCGCACGCCCAGCTCGTCGGCGCCGAGGTGGTGCGCGAGCTCATGGCGGACGGTCTTCGTGACCTCGAACCGCAGCAGATCAGGGTCGTGGCCGAAGTCGCGACGCAGGGTGTCGCGGTAGATGATGATGCGGTCGGGGTAGTTGTCCCGCGCGACCGTGTCGCCGTGGTAGAGGCCGTACGCGCCGGCCTTGCGTCCCCCGTCGCTGATGACCACCGCGACATTGCGCTCGAGGGCGCGCTGCAGCAGGTCGGGCAGTTCGTCCAGCGCGTCGCTGACGAGCTCCTCGAAGTCCTCGTCGTCGTACGGGTCGAGCTCGGCGAACTCCATCTCGTCGGGCTCCGCAGCCGTGCCGCTGCGCGCCAGCCGCTCCGAGCGCCTGACGATCTGCTCGAACTCCGCCTCGCTCTCGGGCTCCTCCCACCCCGCGATCCGCAGGCCGATCGAGGCGAGCACGCTGCCGAGCGCGAAAATCGCCAGCACGACGATCGCGGTGCCCTGCAGCAGGCGGATCGGGGTGACCGTGCTGAACCCGTTCAGGATCGTCACGGCCGTCAGACCGAGGGCAAAGGCGACACCGGCGGCGACGGCGATCCGCCGGCTCAGATCGGACGGGCGCATGATCAGAGCGTAGTGCAGCCGTCCATCCGCATCGGCGATAGCGTCCGCGGCGCATGGACGCCCGGACCCGTCTCGATACCGCCACCGCCCACCTCGACCCGCCCCTGGCGCTCGTGGACCTCGACGCGTTCGACGCCAACGCGGCCGACCTCGAGCGCCGCGCGGGCGGCACGCCGCTGCGCGTCGCGAGCAAGTCCGTCCGCGTGCACGACCTCCTCACGCGGGTCCTCGAGCGCCCCGGGTGGGACGGGGTCCTGGCGTACGCCCTGGAGGAGGCACTGTGGCTCCACGCCGAGGGCGTCAGCGACGACATCGTCATCGGCTACCCGACCGCCGACCGCGGTGCGATCGAGCGGCTCGCGACCGACGAGGCCGCCGCCGCCGCGGTCACGCTGATGGTCGACGACCTCGCGCAGCTCGATCTCATCGACAGCGTCCGACCGCCGGCCGCCCGCGCGCCGATCCGCGTCTGCCTGGAACTCGACGCGGCGTACCGGCCCGCCGGCCGCGCGATCCACATCGGGACGCGCCGGTCGCCCGTCCACGGCGCCGCGGCGCTGGGCGAGCTCGCGCAGCTCGTGGCAGGCCGCCAGGGATTCATCCTCGACGGGGTCATGGCCTACGAGGGCCAGATCGCGGGACTGGGCGACCGTCCTCCGGGAGCCCGCGTGCGCGGGGCGATGATCCGCACCATGCAGCGCCGTTCGGCCGAGGAGCTTGCCGAGCGCCGGGCCGCCGCCGTCGCCGCGGTCGCAGCGGTCGCGCCGCTGCGGTTCGTCAACGGGGGCGGGACCGGCTCCGTCCACCTCACCGCGACCGAAGCGGCGGTCACGGAGGTCGCGGCGGGCTCGGGGCTCTTCGGGCCGACGCTGTTCGACGCCTACGCCGCGTGGCGCCCCCGCCCCGCGGCCCTTTTCGCCCTGCCGGTGGTCCGACGGCCGACACGCCGCATCGCGACGCTGTTTTCCGGCGGCTACATCGCGTCCGGCCCTCCCGGCTGGGACCGCGTGCCGGCGGTGCACCTGCCTGCGGGCCTGAAGCTCCTCAGCGCCGAGGGCGCGGGCGAGGTGCAGACGCCCGTGCGCGGTCGGGCGGCACGCGGGCTGCGTGTGGGCGACCGGGTCTGGCTGCGCCACGCGAAGGCCGGCGAGCTGTGCGAGCGGTTCACCGACGTCCACCTGCTCGCCGGGACCGCGCTGACCGGCGCGGCAGCCACGTACCGGGGCGAGGGGCGGTCGTTCGGGTAGGTGGCTACCCTCGGCCCATGTCCGACCTCGAGATCACCCCGCAGGACACCAGCGCCGCCGTCGAGGCGGGCGACGCCGTCATCGTCGACGTCCGCGCTCAGGATGAATGGGACGCGGGCCGCATCCCGGGCTCGTCGCACATCCCGCTGTCCGAGCTCAGCGCGCGGGCCGCGGAACTCCCGACCGACCGCGAGGTCATCTTCTCGTGCCTGTCCGGGGCCCGCTCGCTGATGGCCGCGCAGGCGTTCCAGGCGTCAGGCCTGAAGGCACGGTCGCTGGCGGGCGGCGCGATCGCCTGGCGCGACGCGCAGCTGCCCTTCGAGGGCGACGTCGCGCAGCACTGATCAGCGCTTGCTGGTCCGCTTCCCGCGCTTGCTCTTGCGCGAGGCGGCGAGCTGCTCGGCGTCACGGCCGGCCTGGCCGCGGCGCTCGTCGAAGACGCGGCGCGGCACCGAGCCGCTGCCGGGGAACACGCCGAACCCGGGGTTCGGGTTGGCCTTCGGCTTCTTGGGCGCGGCGTCGTCGTCGCAGCCCGACCAGGTCCTGACGCCGCGCGAGCGCTTGGCGCCCAGCGGGATCTCGATGACCTCGTCGTCGGGGCCCGCCTCCAGGTCCTCGCCGGTCTCCTCCTCGATCGGAATCTCGAACGTGCACGCCTGCGCGGCGGGCGCCGTCGCCCACGCGGCGGCGAGCACGAGCAGGAGCATCACGAGGAGCGTGAGCGGGCGGTGAAGGATGGTGCGTGACTCGGCCATTCCGTGGCGTTGTCGGTGCACGACTCAATCGGCCGTCGCTTTGGCCGAAGGGTTGGACGCATGGGCCATGAGCGCCCCGCGTCAACCTGGACGGGTGGCGGACGTCCCAACACCCCCGAAGACGACGAAAGGCCCGCACAGCGGGCCTTTCGATGGGTCACGCGGCTCGCGTGGCGCCCGCTCAGATCTTCTGGACGTTCACCGCCTTCGGACCCTTGTCACCGCTCTCCTCTTCGTAACTGACCCGCGCCCCCTCCGCGAGGGTCCGGTAGCCCTCGGCGATGATGCCGGTGTGATGAACGAAGAGGTCGCGCGAGCCCTCGTCAGGGGTGATGAACCCGAAGCCCTTGTCGTCGCTGAACCACTTCACGGTGCCGCTGGCCATGTGAGCCGATCCTCCGGTGATAACGCCCGTACTCGTTGGCCGAAA
>JAEMQS010000226.1 GCA_016463765.1 Solirubrobacteraceae bacterium
CACCGCCCCCGAGGCCCCCACCGCTCCGCCTGCGGCACCCGCGCCGGTGAACCCGCCCGTCGTCGCCGCGGGCGACACGCTCGCTCCGACCATCAGCGCCGTCGCGATCGGCCGCCGCTGGCGGGTCGGCGCGAAGCTCACGCCCGCGAAGCGGGGCCGGCTGGCCACGGGCGCGACGCTCCGCTTCCGTCTCTCGGAGGCCGCGCGGACGACGGTGACCATCAGTCAGCCGGCCACCGGTCGCCGCGTCAGCGGGCGCTGCCAGCGCGTCACGAAAGCCACCCGCGGACAGGCGAAGTGCAGGATCGCGAACGTCCGCACCACGCTGCGGGCCAGCGGCAAGGCCGGCGTGAACACGATCCGCATCACCGGCAAGATCGGCCGCAAGACGCTGAAGCCCGGCCCCTACGTCGTCACGGTGTCCGCGATCGACGCCGCGGGCAACCGCGCCGCGCCGAAGACCGCGCGCTTCACGATCTCCCGCTAGCCGTCGCCGTCGAGCAGCTCGAGCAGTCCCGGTTCATCGAGGACCGGGACCTCGAGCCGCTCGGCCTTCGCGAGCTTGGACCCCGGGGAATCGCCCGCGACGACGTAGTCGGTCTTCTTCGAGACGCTCGACGTCACCCGGCCGCCCGCGGCCAGGATCCGCTCGGTCGCCTCCTCGCGGGTCAGGTCGGGCAGCGTCCCCGTCAGGACGAACGCCTTGCCCGCCAGGTGCCCTTCACCCGGCGGCGGCCCCTCGAGCTCGAACTGCAGGCCCTGGCCACGCAGGTCCTCGATCAGCGCGGCCATGTGCTCGTCGGTGAGCTGGGCGAGGATCGTGTGCGACATCTTCTCGCCCACACCGGGCGTCGCGGCGACCTGCTCGGGCGTCGCGGACACCAGCGCGTCGATGGTGCGGAACTGCTGGGCGAGGTTGCGGCCGGTGACCTCACCGACCTCCTCGATCCCGATCGCGAACAGCACGCGCCCGAACGGCCGGTCCTTCGACGCGGCGATGGCGTCGATGACCCGCTGCGCGCTGATCTGCGCGTAGCCCTCGAGCTCGACGAGCTGGTCGGCGGTCAGCCGGTAGAAGTCCGCGGCCGTGCGCACGAGGCCGGCCTCCATGAGCTGGGCGACCTGCTTCTCCCCCAGCCCGTCGATGTCCATCGCCCCGCGCGAGACGAAGTGCTTGAGCAGCTGCCACGACCGGCCCGGGCAGACGCGGTTCGGGCACATGGTGAAGATGTGCCCCTCGCGCTTGACGGTCTGCGTCCCGCAGCGCGGACACAGGTCCGGCGGGCGCGGGATCGGCGGGCGGTCGGCCCGCTCGGCGACGTGCGGGGCGGGTGAGACCACCTGCGGGATCACGTCGCCCGCGCGCAGCACGATGACCTCCTCCCCGACGCGCAGGTCCTTGCGCTCGATGTCCTCCTCGTTGTGCAGCGTCGCGAGTTTCACCGTCACCCCACCGACCTGCACCGGCTCAAGGACGGCGAACGGGCGCAGGTCGCCGAACTTCCCGACGTTCCACTCGACGCTGAGCAGCGTCGTGACCTTCGTCGTGGGCGGGAACTTCCACGCGATCGCCCACCGCGGGTCGCGCCCGACAACGCCCAGGCGACGCTGAAGCTCGAGGTCGTCGACCTTGACGACCACGCCGTCGATCTCGAAATCGAGCGAGCCGCGGCGCTCCTGCCAGTCCAGGCACTGCGCGACGACCTCGTCCTCGCTGGCCAGCCGCACGATGTCCCTGTTCACCGGGAACCCGTGCTCGCGCAGCCAGTCCAGCCCCTCGCTGTGGCGCTCGAAGCGCAGGCCGTCGATGACCCCGAGCCCGTAGGCCCACAGCGACAACGGCCGCTCGGCCGCGAGCTTGGGATCGAGCTGGCGGATGGTGCCCGCCGCGCTGTTGCGGGGATTCATGAACGTCGAAAGGCCCTGCTCGGCGCGCCGCTCGTTGAGCGCCTGGAAGTCCGGGAGCGACATGTAGACCTCGCCCCGGACCTCGAGCACCGGCGGCGCGTCGTCGATCCGCAGCGGGATCGACGGAATCGTCCGCAGGTTGTGGGTGACGTCTTCGCCGACCTCGCCGTTCCCGCGCGTGGCGCCCCGCACGAAGACGCCGTCCTCGTAGCGCAGCGAGATGGCCAGCCCGTCGACCTTCGGTTCGCAGACGTACGTGAAGTCGGGGTCCTCGATGCCCTCGCGCGCCAGGTGGTTGCGCATCCGGTCGACCCAGGCCCGCAACTCGTCGGCCGAGCGCGCGTTGGCCAGCGACAGCATCGGCAGCGCGTGGGTGACCTTCGTCAGCGCGCTGACCGGCTCGGCGCCCACCCGCTGCGTCGGGGACTCGGGCGTGACGAGCTCAGGATGCTCACGCTCGATCGCGCGCAGCTCGTCCAGCAGCGCGTCGTACTCGTCGTCGGCGATCTCCGGGTCGTCGAAGACGTAGTAGCGCTGGTTGTGATGTCCGATGTGGCGGCGGAGCTCCTCAGCCCGCGTCGCCGGATCGGGCGTCATTCGACCTCCCGCGCGGCGGGGGCGAGCAGCCGCTGGAAGTCGTGTTCGGAGAGGTCCTGCAGGCCCGCCTCGTACGTGAGGTCCAGGTGCAGTGGGGTCACGGCGACGTACCCCGCCGCCACGGCCGCGAGGTCGGTGCCCTCGATCTCCTGGTAGCCCGGGTCGTCGC
>JAEMQS010000098.1 GCA_016463765.1 Solirubrobacteraceae bacterium
CGCCGTACGTCACGGAGACGTAATCGGGCTTGAGCTCCTGGAGCTCGGCCAGGGCGCGCTGGAGGTTCGCCTCGCCCTCGGGCGTCTTGGGCGGGAAGAACTCGAAGGAGAACACCGGGCGGTCCGTGTTCTCGATGATCTGATCGATGCGCATCGCCCTGCGAAGGGTAGAGGCTCAGGCCAGTTCGAACCGGTCCGGTTCGCCGTCCTCGCTCACGTTGCGCACCCGGCCGGCGGCCTCGAGGTGGCGCATGTACAGGATCATCTTCGACGTCCACCAGTACGGCGGGATGTGCTTGATCGCGTCGCCGTAGACGCCGTATGCCGCGTCGAACGGGGACACCGGGCCCTGCTCGCCGACGACCTTCACGAGGTTCGCGAGCCGCTCGAGCACCAGCGCGCGGTTCGCCTCGATGTGCGCCTGGAGGTCGCTGAAGGAGCGCCCATGGCCGGCGAGACACAGGCGCGCGTCCAGGCCCTCCACGACGTCGAGCGATCGCAGGAAGTCGCCCACCGGGTCGGGGTCGAAGCCGTCGAAGTAGAGGCTCACCCGCCCGAGCAGATGGTCGCCGCTGATGAGCAGCCGGTGGTCGGCCTGGTAGAGGCAGACGTGATTCGGGGCGTGGCCGGGCGTCTCGTGGACCGTCCAGGTCCCGAGGTCCGTCTCGATCTCGACTCCGGGCACGAGCTCCTGGTCGGGCGCGATGACCCGCGCGATGCCCGGGTTGTCGTCCTTGCGCTCGGCCATGAACTTGCGCAGCGGCGCCTCGGGCACCCCGCTCTGCAGCGCGATCTCCATGCGGCGGTTCAGCGCGCCCTCGGGATCGTCGGCGTGCTTGACCATGTCCTCGTAGCGCGGGTGCATCCACAGCTCGCACCCGGTCTCGTCGACGATCGTCGCCGCCTGCCCGTAGTGGTCGGAGTGCGCGTGGGTGCAGACGAGCAGCTTGATGTGCTCGAGCTTGAGGTTGACCTGGTCGAGCGCGCGGACGAGCTGGTCCATCGAGCCGGGCTCGTGGATGCCCGTGTCGACGAGGATCACCCCGTCGCCGGCGGCCAGCGCCCACGCGTTGCCGTGCGGGACCCCCGGCCAGGGCAGTGGCAGTCGCAGGCGCCACACGCCGGGAAGGACGCGCTCGCCGCGGCCGAGCTCTCGCTTGCGCGCGGTCTGGCTCACGGCGGAGCAGGCTACTGGCCGGGCGGCCAATCAGGTCGCCTCCCACCGTTCGGTACGCCCCTCGGCGAAACCGGCCCACTCGCCCGGCCCGGCTGGTAGAACCGGCCTGCGTGCCGGAGCGACAGCGACTACGAGACGTCGAGCTACGGCTCGCGATCGAGCACCACCTCGACCCCTTCGCGATCCTGTCGGCCGTCCGAGACGACGAAGGCGTGGTGGTGGACCTGGCGGTCGAGTTCGTCAACCAGGCCGTCTGCGACTTCCTGGGGGTACCCAGGGACGAGCTGTACGCGTGCGGCGTCCTGGAGCACACGCCACCGCTCATCGACGAGGCCACGTTCGCGCGGTACGTCGCGGTCATCGAGACCGGCGAGCCGCTGGGTCTGGACGAGGTCGACCTCGTCACGTGGCTCGGGGGCACGACCCACAGGGTCTTCGTGGACCTCCGCGTCGTCCGGCACAACGACGGCATCGTGCTCGGCTTCCGGGACTCCTCCGAACGCCACGAGGTCCGCGAGCGCGCGGCTCTGGTGACCCGCCTGTACGCAACGCTCTCGAGCGTCAACGAGGCGATCGTCGCGGCCCCCGACCGCCAGTCCCTCTTTCAGCGGGTGTGCGAGGCCGCCGTCACGCACGGCGGGATCAGGATGGCGTGGATCGGTGAACCCGACCCGGAGACCGGCGACGTGTCGTTCGTCGCGATCGCCGGGGAGGGCACGCGCTATCTCGACGGCGTGCGGATCTCGGCGCGCGACGACGAGACCGGCCAGGGCCCGACAGGCGTGGCGCTGCGCGAGGGCAGGCACGTCCTCTCGCCCGACATCGCGACTGACGACGCCATGGCCCCGTGGCGCGACCGCGCGCTTGCCCACGGGTTCCAGTCATCTGCGGCGCTGCCGTTTCGCTGCGGCGGGCATGTGGTCGCGACGATGGCCCTCTACGCGGCCGTCCCCCGCTTCTTCGATGAGCAGGAGATCGCCCTCCTCGACCAGCTCGCCGCCGACGTCTCCTTCGCGCTGGACGCCTTCGACCGAGATGCGCGCAGGCGCGCCGCCGAGCAGGAGCTGACCCGCACGGCCGCGCTGCTGGCCGACGGCGAGGCCGTGGCGGGTTTCGGCTCGTGGGAGTGGGAGGTCGGGCCCGACACGATCACGTGGTCGCCGGGCATGAGCACGCTCCTCGGGCTCGACACGGAGGTGCGCAGCGGGTGGGACGCCCTCGGCCAGGCCCTCGGGGCCGACGCGCTCTCGCGCCTGCGCCGGGGCGACGGTCACCTCGCCGAGGCGGTGCTCGCCAGCGAGGGCCCGACCGAGCTGCGAGTCGACGTCGAGGCGGAGGACCGGGTGTTCCACTTCGCGGCCCGTCGCGTCCAGGACGACGCCGGACGGCTCGTGCGCGTCGTCGGCACGGCGCAGGACGTCACCGAGCGCGTCCGGGCGGAGGCGCGGGCGGAGGCCCTGGCCGAAGAGCGGCGGCTCCTCGTGAGTGAGGCACTCGACGCCGAGGACCGCGAGCGCACCCGGCTGTCCGAGCGGCTGCACGACGACACGCTCCAGGTGCTCCTCGCCGCCCAGCAGGAGCTCCGCGCGGCGACGGGCGGGGACGAGGAGGGACTCGGACGCGCCCTCGCGCACGTGGAGTATGCGCAGACGTCACTGCGCGAGCTGCTGACCGACCTCTCGCCGGTCGTCTACGAGTTCTCCACCCTCAGCGACACGGTCCGCGACATCGCGCGGCGCAAGCTCGTCGACCCGGAGGTCCGGCTGGAACTCGATCTCGACGTCACGGTCTCGACGCCCCACGACCGGCTCGTGGTGCGCGCCGCCGGCGAGCTGCTCACGAACATCGTCAAGCATGCACGCGCGTCCTCGGTCCGGGTGGGCCTCCACCGCGCGGGTGACGAGGTCGAGCTGTGCGTGGAGGACGACGGGACCGGCTTCACCCCGGACCTCGCCGCGGCCGTGAAGGGCGGCCACATCGGCCTGGCGTCGCTGACCAGCCGCGCGGTGGGTGTGGGTGGTGCGCTCGAGCTGGCGGCCCGACCGGACGGAGGCACGCGCGCCTGCCTGCGGGTCCCGGCGAGCTGACAGTCCACCGATCGGTGGACCGCCCTCATCCGATCGACGGGCCGGGGGCGGGCCGCGGTTCCTCCCCTTGCATGATGTCCCCACGCCCCGGCGTACCGATGATGGGTTCGTGGTCACGAGCCCCGACACCCTCGCGCACGGCCCCGGCAACGCCGGCCTCCCCGCCGTGAGCGCGCCGCAGATCGAGGAGGCGCTGACCGCCAACCGCTTCTCGCTCGCCTACCAGCCGATCGTCACCACGTCCCAGGACGCGCTCGTGGGCTGCGAGGTCCTCCTGCGCTGGGAGGACCCGGACCTCGGCGCGGTCCCCCCGCACGCGGTCATCCCGGTGGCGGAGCGGACCGGTCTGATCTTCGAACTCGGCGACTGGGTCCTCGGGCAGGCCTGTGACCAGCTGCGCAGCTGGAAGGGCCAGGCCGAGTGGGATGACGTGACCCTGTGGGTCAACATCTCCGCCCTCCAGCTTGCCGACGTGGGGTTCCCCGGGCGGGTCGCCACGATCCTGCGGGAGGCCGGCGTCGACGGCACCGGCCTCTGCCTGGAGGTGACCGAGAGCACGCTCGTCGACGTGCGCAGCCAGACGTCGCTGGCCGTGATGGCCGAGCTCCGGGCCATGGGGATCAGGATCGTGCTCGACGACTTCGGCACGGGGTACTCGTCCCTGAGCTACCTGCGGCATCTGCCGATCGACGGCCTGAAGCTCGACCGGTCGTTCACCGCCGAGATCACCACCGACGGTTCCATCCGCCCGATCGTGCGCGCGGTCACCGACATGGCCCACGCGCTGGGCGTCTCCCTGGTCGCCGAGGGCGTCGAGACGGACGCCCAACTCGCCGCCGTCGCCGATTGCGGCACCGACGTCGCCCAGGGCTACCTCTTCGCCCGCCCGATGCCGGCGCACGAGCTCGCCCGCTGGCGCGCCGGCTGGCTGCGGCGGCCCGAGCGGTCGGCCGTCCCGGCTGATGACGCGACCCCGCAGCTGAACATCGGCAGGCTCCCCGACGCTCCCGCGCCGGAGCTGGCCCGCCTGCTCGAGACCGAGAGCGAGGCGCTCTTCGCCGAAGCCGCGCGGCGGATCTACACCTCGTCGATCCCCGAGCGGTTCGCGACCCCGGACTTCGAGCGCGCGCGCGAACGCTGGGTCCGCGCGCTCCTGCGCGACAGCCGCAGCGGCGACTACGACGCCACGGCCCGCGTCACCGACACGCTGTTCCGCCAGGCGTCCGCGGCGGGCGCGACGCCCCTGGAGCAGCACCTCTTCGTGACGAGCCTGCGGCTGGTCGTCACCCGCGCGCTGCGCCGCGGGACCGACACGCGACGCGAGGTCATGGCGGCGTGGAATCTCTTCACCGCCCTCGAGCACCGCCTCCTCTCATCCCTCCGTTCCACCGATCGGTGGATTCCCGGAGACCTCCGGCGGGAAGAGGATGCTGCGTGACCATGCCACCCGCGCGCGCCACCGTCGTCGTCGCCGACGACCACCCCGTCTACCGCGAGGGCCTCACCCGGGCGATCGGCCATCGCGCCGACCTCGAACTCGTGGGTGAAGCCGCGGACGGCCATGCGGCACTGGAGACCATCCGCGAGCTGCGGCCCGCGGTCGCGCTGCTGGACGTCAAGATGCCCGGCCTGGACGGCCTCCAGGTCCTGCAGGCCATCACGCGGGACGAGCTCCCGACCGCCGTCGTCCTCGTCTCGGCGCACGCCGCCGAGGACCTCGTGTACCAGTGCATCGCCGGCGGAGCCTCCGCGTTCCTCGGCAAGCAGGCCGACCGGGACGAGATCTGCGACACCGTCGCCGCCGCCGCCCGCGGCGAGGTCCGGCTGCCGCCCGAGGTCCAGGGCCAGCTCGTCCGGCAGATCCAGCTGCGCGCCGCGAGCGACACCCCGCGGCTCACGAGCCGCGAGCGCGAGGTGCTCGGCATGATCGCCGAGGGCCTGTCCGCGCCGGACATCGCCGAGCGCCTCACGCTCAGCCCGGCGACCGTGAAGAGCCATCTGCAGACCCTGTACGACAAGCTCGGCGTCAACGACCGCGCCGCCGCCGTCGCAACCGCGATGCGCACCGGCCTCCTGGAATGACCGTGCAGACGCCCGAGACGGCGGACATCGGCGGGTTGCTCGAACGCCTCTCGCGCGAGACGGACATCGGCGTCGCCCTGCTCGATGCCGGCGCGCGGTTCCTCTACGCCAACGACGCGATGGCCGCGCTGCACGGTGTCGCGCCCGACGAGGTCGCCGGGCGCGCGCTCGAGGACGTCCCCTCCCTCATCACCTCGGACGCCGTGGCACGCGCCGCACGCGAAGGCGCACCCTTCCACGTCGCCGCAAGCACCGGCGACGGCCGCGCCTGGGACGTGCGCTACGTCCCGATGGACGACGGCTCGGGCCGCACCGTCGGGGTCATCGCACGGGACATCACCGAGCGCGAGGCCGCCGCCGAGGCGCTCGAGCGGCTGGCCCTGCAGCGACGGCAGCTCGTCAAGGCGTCGCTGGAAGCCGCCGAGCGCGAGCGCGGGCGCGTCGCCGACGACCTGCACGACGACGTCCTCCAGCGCCTGCTCTTCGCCCACCAGGAGTGCGCGTCGCTCCCAGACGCGCGGACCGACCCGGCCCTCCGCCGCGCGATCGACGCGATAGAGGACGTCACCCACCGGCTGCGCGCCGTCGTCGACGACCTCCACCCCGTGACCCTCGCGTCGACGTCCATCCACTCCGCCATCCACGCACTGGCGCACGACTACGCCGCCCGCGGGCCGTTCTCGGTGCAGGTGCAGCTGCACGACGACCTGCGCAGCGGCCATGACCTCTTCGTCCTGTCGGCGCTCCGCGAGCTGCTGGGCAACGTCGCCAAGCACGCCCCGGGCGCCGAGGTGGGCGTGCTGGTCGCACCGGTCGGTGGGGATCTCGTGATCGAGGTGGCCGACGACGGCCCCGGATTCGACGCCGCGACGATCGATGGACACGTCGGGCTGGCAGGGCTCTTCGCGCGGGTCGAGGGCAGCGGCGGGCGCGCCGAGCTGCAGAGCTCCGCGGACGGCACGCGCATCCGGCTCGCGCTCCCCCTCGACTGACCGGCCTGCAGCACGCGGACCCGGCGCGCCACACTGTGGGCGGTGCACGTGAGGAGACGAACCGTGCTGGCGGCCGCCGCAGCGCTCGCCGTCGCCGGCTGCGCCAGCGAGGACGGCGCCCCGCCGACCGAGGTCCTGGCGCTTCCCGAGTCCGTCCGCGTCGTGGGCCACTCGTACGAGTGCCCGGAGTCCGGCTGCCGCCGGTACCTGCTCGTCGGTCCCGCGCTGGAGGCGCCGAGGGAGGTCCGCAGCGCCGGCGACGTGCGGGCGGAGGTCCTGCGCGGGCTGCGCGCCGACGGCTGGCGGGCCACCGCGGCGGTGAGCCCCGACCGTGCCGCCGCGCGGTCCGCCGAACACGACGCGTTCGTCTCGCTGACGACGGGCGACGTCGAACTCGACGATGACGCGTTCAGCGACCGCCTGCGCGCGCCGCTGGAAGACCTCGTCGCCGATGGCTACCCCGTGGTGGCCCTTGTCCTCAGCACCGACGTGACCTGAGCCGCATGGCGCATACTGGAGGTGATGTCCCGCCTCCCCACCACCCGCAAGGGTCGGCTCGTGTACTTCGTCCGGTACGTGCTCCCGGCGCTCATCTGCCTGACGGGGGTCGTGCTGTTCGCGATCAACCCGAGCATCGACACGGCCGACGGTGCCGCCGCCATCATCGGCGCCGGGCTGTCGGTCTACCTCCTGAACTTTCTGCACCGCATGGGCGTCTCCGGCGACCGTGACCGCGACGAGGAGCGGGACGCGCGCCGGTACTTCGACGAGCACGGCCACTGGCCCGACGAGCGGCGCTGACCCGTTAGGGTCGGGCGCATGGGTGAGGGAGCGTCCGCGCGGGCGTACTTCGAGGCGATCGAGCGCGGCGAACGCGACGCGCAGCGCCGGTTCTACGCCGAGGACGCCGAGGTCGAGATCCGTGGCGCCATGCCGCCGGGCGGCAAGGCGGAGGTCGTCGCGTTCTTCGACGAGCTCTGGGGCGCCGTCCCGGACTTCAGCTTCGAGATCCAGGACTTCGTCAGCTCGGGCGACACCGCCGTCGTGCGCTGGCGCGCCAGCGGGACGTTCGCCGGGCCGGGCACCCTCCAGGGCCTGCAGCCCAACGGCGCCCCGCTGGAGCTCGAGGGCGTCGACGTCGTGCGCATGCGCGGCGGCAAGCTCATCCGCAACGACGCCTACAGCGACAGCGGGGCGCTGGCGCGGCAGATCGGCGCGCTGCCGCCGGAGGGATCAAAGGCCGAGGCGGCGGCCAAGCGCGCGTTCAACACCCGCGTCACGGTCGCCCGCCACGTCGCGGGCAGCGCCGATGTCGACGACGTCGCCGACGGCGTGTGGCGCCTGCAGGGCGAGCCGGGGCGCTGCAACGTCTACTTCGTGCGCGACGGCGACGGCGTGCTCATGTTCGACGCCGGCGCCCGCACGATGCTCCCCGCGGTGCGCGCGGCGAGCGCCCGGCTCGGTGGCCTGACCCGGATCGTGCTCGGCCACGGCCACACCGACCACCGCGGAACCGCGCCCGCGCTCGGCGTTCCCGTCTACTGCCACCCCGACGAGCGCGACGACGCCGAGGGCTCGGGCGGCTGGCGCTACTGGGACGCCAAGCTCCGCGACGTCCCCGCACCGCACCGCTGGATCCACCGGGTGCTCCACAAGGTCGCCTGGGACGGTGGGCCGGTGCCGATAGCGGGAACGGTGGCCGAGGGCGACGAGGTCGCGGGCTTCCGCGTCGTGCACCTCCCGGGCCACGCGCCCGGGCAGATCGCCCTGTTCCGCCCGTCCGACCGGCTGGCGCTGACGACGGACGCGTTCTACACGCTGAACTTCTGGAGCCGGGACTGCCCGCCGTACGTGCCGCTGGACGGGTACAACCTCGACACCGCGCAGGCGCGCGCGTCATTGCACAAGCTCGCCGCGCTGGAGCCCTCCGCCGCGTGGCCGGGGCACGCCGACCCGGTCACCGGCGATGTCGCGAGCCAGCTGCACGCTGCCGCTGACGCGCCGTAATCTCTTGCCCGTGGGCAAGCGCAACCGCCAGCGGGGCAAGCTGAAGGCGCCGAACTCGACCTACGACGGCGGCGAGGCCGGCGTGCTCGAGCTGCGCGGCAGCATGACCCCCGCCACGCGCCAGCAGTACAACGCCGTCCTGCACGACCTGGGTCGGCAGACGGAGGACTCGTGGCACCGCGCCGTCGAGTTCCTCTACGAGCGGCTGGCCGTGACCTGGACGATCAACGACGTCCCGACCACCGGCCAGAAGGCGCTGCTCATGCGCTTCCGCATGGCCACGCAGGACGAGCGCGCCTTCATCCGCACGGCGCTGCGCGAGCACTTGACCGAGCACTTCCCCGACCTCGAAACTCCGTGAACACGACCACCGACACCCTGCCCCAGCGCCTGCTCCTCGGCTCCGGCCCCAGCCCGGTCCCCGAGCAGGTCCTCGCCGCGCTCGCGCTGCCCACGCTCGGCCATCTCGACCCGGCGTTCGGCGAGGTCATGGACGAGGTCGGCGACCTGCTGCGTGCCGCGTTCGTCACCGAGAACCGCGTCGCGTTTCCCATCTCCGGCACCGGCAGCGCCGGGATGGAGGCGATGGTCGCCAACCTCGTCGAGCCCGGCGAGCGCGTGGTCTGCGGCGTGCACGGGCTCTTTGGCGAGCGGATGGCCGACGAGCTGGCCCGCCACGGGGCCGAGGTCGTGCGGGTCGAGGCCGAGTGGGGTCGCGCGATCGACCCTCAGGCGCTCATCGACGCGGTGCAGGCGGACGCCGCCCCGGCCGCGCTGTTCGTCGTCCACGGCGAGACCTCCACCGGCGTCGCGCAGCCGCTCGACGGCCTCGCCGACGCGATCCACGACCGCGGCGGCCTGCTGCTCATCGACTGCGTCACGTCGCTGACCGGGCACCCGCTCCGCCTCGACGAGGCGGGCGTCGACGCCGCCTTCAGCGGCTCACAGAAGTGCCTGAACGCGCCGCCCGGCCTGGCCCCGCTGACCGTCGGCCCGCGCGCGCTGGAAAAGCTCGCCGCGCGCCGGACGCGCGTGCCGTCCTGGTACTTCGACCTCAACCTCATCCTCGCCTACGTCGACGGCGAGGGCGGGCGCACCTACCACCACACCGCGCCGACGAACATGATCGTCGCGCTGCGCGAGGCGCTGCGGATCGCGGTGCAGGACGAGTGGCTCGCCACGCGCTGGGAGCGCCACCGGCGCGCCCACGAGGCGCTGCGCGACGCCTTCGAGGTCCTCGGCATGCCGCGTCTGGCCCCCGCCGACGAGGCGCTGCACCCGCTGCTCGCGGTCCGCGTCCCCGACGGGATCGACGAGGCGGCCGTCCGCCGCACGCTGCTGCTCGAGCACGACATCGAGATCTCGGGCGGCCTCGGCCCTCTCGCCGGGAAGATCTGGCGGATCGGGGTCATGGGCGTCGGCGCGCAGCGCGAGCCGCAGGAGGCGCTCATCACGGCGGTCGCCGCAGAGCTCGGGCAGGGCGCGGATGACGCGCTGGCCGCCCTCCAAGCCGGATACGCGGCCTGATGCTCGATCCCGCGAAGTTCGCCGATCTCCTGACCGGCTACTGCCTGGACGTGCAGCCGGGCCAGCAGGTCCTCGTCCGGTCGACGACCCTCGCGGCGCCGCTGCTGCTCGAGCTGCAGCGGGCCATCCTCCAGCGCGACGCATGGCCGCTCCTGCGCCCGGAGCTGCCCGGCTCGGGCCGGGTCTACTACGAGTACGCCCGCGACCGGCAGCTCGACGAGCCGCCGGACGTCTCGTACTACGAGTCCCGCAAGGCCCAGGCGCACCTCGGGATCCAGGCGCCCGAGGACACCCGCGCGCTGGCCGACATCGACCCGGAGGTCATCCAGCGCGCCGCGCTCGGCCGCCAGCCGATCCGCGAGATCACGCTGCGCAAGCGGTGGTGCAGCACGCTGTGGCCGACAGAGGCCCTCGCCGAGCAGGCCGGTATGTCGCTGCCCGACTACGAGGAGTTCGTCGCACGCGCGCTGTTCATCAACCAGGTCGACCCCGTCCGCTCGTGGGGCGAGCTGCACGACTTCCACGAGCGCCTGATCGGGCGGCTCGCGAAGGCCCGCGAGATCCGCATCGAGAGCGACGGCACCGACATCACGATGAAGGTCAAGGGCCGCACCTGGGTCAACAGCGACGGCAAGCGCAACATGCCGT
>JAEMQS010000227.1 GCA_016463765.1 Solirubrobacteraceae bacterium
TGCTTCGCGGAGCAGAAGCTGGACGCCGTCGTCTACCCGTCGGGCAGCACGACGCCGGGCATCCTGACGTCGCCGGAGGAGCCGAGCGTGAACGACCGCGGCTCGAGCTGGACGCAGATGAGCAGTCGTGGCTTCCCGGCCATGACGATCCCGGCCGGGTTCACGACCAAGGTGTACGACCGCGACGCCAACGGTGAGCTGCTGCCGCCGAAGCCCGTCGCGATGCCGGTCGGCCTGGAGTTCCTGGGCCTCCCGTTCACCGAGCAGAAGCTGCTCGAGATCGGTGCGGCCTACGAGGCCGCGAGCCGTGAGCGCAAGCCGCCCCCGGCGTTCGGGCCGCTCCCGAAGGAGAGCAAGCCGCGCGGAACGGGCAAGCGGTGAGCTGACCCACACCCCGGCAGGCGACGCTCGGTCGCCTGCCGGGGAGGGGTGTGAAGACTCAGGTGAGCTCGACGACCATGGTCTTGACGGTCGCGGTCACGCCATCGGCGACCTCGACCTCGACCATGTGGGTCCCGACGTTCTTGATCGGGTCCTCGAGGTTGACCTTGCGCTTGTCGATCTTGATGCCGCGGGCATCCTTGATCGCGTCGGCGATGTCCTGGTTGGTGACCGAGCCGAACAGGCGGCCGTCGTCGCCGGCCTGCTGCTCGATGGTCAGGACGGTCTTGTTCAGGAGGTTGGCGTTCTCCTGCGCGCGCTCGACGGCCTCGCGGGCCTCGCGGTCCGCGCGCTCCATGCGGGTCTGCGCCTCGGCCAGCGCGCCCTTCGTCGCCGGCTGCGCCAGCTTGCGCGGGATGAGGAAGTTGCGCAGGTAGCCCTTGGAGACATCGACGACGGCGCCCTTCTCGCCCAGCGCCTCGACGTCCTGGAGCAGGATGGCCTCAGGCATGGCGGCTAGTCCCGATCGCGGTCGCGACCGCGGCCACGGGGGCCGTCTTCGCGAGCGGACTCGTTGACGTAGGGCAGCAGCGACAGCTCGCGGGCCCGCTTGACAGCGGTCGCGATCTGGCTCTGGTGACGACGGCAGGCGCCCGTGATGCGGCGCGAGCGAATCTTGCCCTTCTCCGAGATGAACTTCCGGAGGGTCGCCGTGTCGCGGTAGTCGACGTCCTGGATCTTGTCCTTGCAGTGCACGCAAGGCTTGCGGCGGCCGGAACCCGGTCCGCCCTTCTTGTCACGACGCCGCGCTGGCTTGCGGCTGCGCTGCTTGGCCACGGATGAACCCTCGATCGAAAGAAAGCTTGAGAACAGGCGCGCGTATGCACAGCGCGCGGACGGAGCAGTGTAGCCGCCCCGCGCTGTTCGGGGCTGCGTCACCTGCGTCACCGCCGCGCGCGGGCGGCCAGCACGGCCTCCCCACGCGGGGAGAGACGGTACCCGACGGGCAGGCTCTCGGTCAGCCCGAGCTCCTTCAGGCGGCGCACGTCACGCTTGAACGGGAGCTTCTCGCGGCCGAGCCCGGCGGCGAGGTCTGCCGCGAGCACGCCGGGGTTCTCGGCGATCGCGGTGAGCGTGGCGGCGGTCCACGGCCCGCCGCGCGCGCGAGCGTCGATCCCGTCGAGGGTGCCGATGAGCTCGGCGAGTTCGTCGGCCTCCGGGACCGCTGCGCGCAGCGCCACGCGGCCGTCCTCTCCCACGTGGTGCAGCGTGACGCGCCAGACCGCCTCGGCTCCTCGCAGCGCCCGCATGAGCGCCGCGCGATCCTCGTAGCCGGCCCGCCGGATCTCGGCTTCGGTGATCGAGGCGCTCGCGACGCGGTCGACCCCATCGACCTCCAGCACGCCCGCAGCAGTCCGGTACCTGCGTCCGGCGATCACGCGCGGGCGGTCCCAGCTCCGGAACGTCACCGTGATCGACCCGTCACGCAGGCCGGGCCAGAAGCGCTTGGCGAAGAGCACCGCGCGTGACCGTACCGCGCGGGTGCCCGGTACCGTGCGGGCATGGCCGCCGACCCGCTCGTCGACATCGCGCCGCAGCTCGTCGGCCGGTGGGAGGGCACGGGACGGCTCTGGTGGAACGGACCGCCGGACCCGCCGGCGTTCGAGGAGCCCGTCACCGGCACGATCGCCCCGGTGCTCGGCGGCCGCTGGCTGCGGCACGAGTACGAGACGACCATCGACGGGGCCGCCCACAGCGGTACCGCCCTCATCGGGACGGTTGCGCCGCGGGCGATCTGGCAGATCGCCTGGATCGACTCGTTTCACACCAGCGGATCGGGCGCGATGCTGTCCGAGGGACCGATCGTGCGTGACGGGCCGATCGACGTCCTCGGTTCCTACCCCGACGGCGACGGCGTTGCCTGGGGCTGGCGGACCGAGATCGCACCGGCCGCCGACGACGCCCTGCGCGTACGGCACTGGAACGTCACGCCCGACGGTCAGGCCGCGCTCGCCGTGGAGTTCGCCTACACCCGGGCCTGACCCCGGAACGACGACGGGCCCCCGCGATGCGGAGGCCCGTGCTGATGCTGCGACCGGCGGTGCCGGCCTAGAACGGAATGTCGTCGTCCGCCGCGCTGCCGCCGCCGGCGCCGACCGGTTCGGGGGACGGCTGCGGACCGAAGTCGCTCGTGTCCGGCGGGAGGTCCGACGACGCGGGGAAGCGCCCGCCGCCCTGGTCGCCGCCGTACGAGGAGCCGCCGCCCA
>JAEMQS010000228.1 GCA_016463765.1 Solirubrobacteraceae bacterium
GGGTCGTCGAAGTCGTAGACGTCGAAGACCTGCACGAGTCCGTCGCGGAAGCGCTTGGCGTGCGCCTCGCTCTGGTTGCCCGCGTGCATCCGGTACCGCACGAGCGGCTCGTCGATCCACACCATCGCCCAGTCGGTGCGCGCCGCCTCGATGTAGAGGATCACGTCGCCGACGGGCAGGTCGGGCAGCTCGCGCTCGGCGGCGTCCCAGACCTCGCGGCGCATGACGGTCGACGACGGGATGAACGTCGCGTACTGCATGAGCACGGTCATCCAGTCGTCGTACCGGCCGGGCTCCGGACGGCGGCGCCGCTCCCAGGCCCCGCCCTTGTCGATCCACACGTCGCCGCAGACGATGCCGACGCCCGGGTCGTCGCGCAGGACCTCGACGTAGGTGGAGAGGTAGCCCGGCAGCCACTCGTCGTCGTCGTGCAGGAAGGCGATGAGCTCGCCCTGCGCGCGCTCGACGGCGATCGTGTGGTTCCCGCCGAGCCCGAGCTGGCGCTCGTTGGCGAAGTACCGGATGCGCGGATCGTCGAGCTCCTCGGCCGCGGTGCGCAGGCCGCCGCCGGAATCGTCGGAGATGATGAGCTCCAGATCGGTGAGGTCCTGGTCCAGCACGCTGCGGGCCGCGGCGCGCAACTGCTCGGAGTCCCGGTGCGCGGGCATGCAGACAGACACCAGGGGCCGCGCGTTCACCGCGGCGATTCTGCCACAGCGTGTCAAGGCCGCGTCTGGCCGCCGTCACCGTTTGGCTGGCTGGCCAGTAGAGTTGACGCGGGCGTCACGATCCGGAGGAGAACGAGCATGGCCAGCGCCGATACGACCATCACCTCGAGCGCGAACGGGAGTGCGACCGCGAACGGCGCGGACCGCCCCGGCATCGCCGTGCAGAACCCCGCGACCGGCGAGGTCGTCGCGCACGTTCCCGACCGCTCGCCCGACGAGGTCCGCGAGATGGTCGCGCGCGCCCGCGCGGCCCAGCCCGGCTGGGAGGCCATCGGCTACACCGGCCGCGGCCAGGTCATGCGCCGGATGCAGAAGTGGATGCTCGATCACCTCGAAGAGGTCATCAACACCATCCAGTCGGAGACCGGCAAGACCTACGAGGACGCCTTCTCCGCGGAGATCAGCTACGGCGCCGCGGCGTTCGGCTTCTGGGCCGACGAGGCCGAGAAGTACCTCGCGTCCGAGAAGATGAAGCCCAGCTCGCCGATGCTCATGGGGCGGCGCATGGAGCTGCGCTACCGGCCGCTCGGCGTCATCGGCGTCATCGGGCCGTGGAACTACCCGTTCACGAACTCGCTCGGCGACGCGATCCCCGCGCTCATGGCGGGCAACACCGTCGTCCTGAAGCCCAGCGAGGTCACGCCGCTGACGTCGCTGCTCATCCAGAAGGGCATGCGCGAGTGCGGCATGCCCGAGGACGTCCTCATCGTCGCCACCGGCCGCGGCGACACCGGCGCGGCCCTCATCGACCAGGTGGACATGATCATGTTCACCGGCTCGACGGCCACCGGCAAGAAGGTCATGGCCAAGGCCGCCGAGACGCTCACCCCGGTCTCGCTGGAGCTCGGCGGCAAGGACCCGATGATCGTCCTCGCCGACGCGAACATCGAGCGCGCCGCGAACGCCGCGGTCTTCTTCTCGATGTTCAACGGCGGGCAGACCTGCATCAGCATCGAGCGCGTCTACGTCGAGGCGGCGGTCTACGACGAGTTCGTCGCGAAGGTCGTCGAGAAGACGAAGAAGCTGCGCCAGGGCGACCCGTCCGGCGGGCCGGGTTCCGTCGACGTCGGCGCGATCACGTTCCCCAACCAGCTGGGGATCATCGAGCGCCACGTCCGCGACGCCATCGACAAGGGCGCCCGCGCGCTGACCGGCGGCCGCCGCGGCACGGGCCCGGGCGACTTCTTCGAGCCGACGATCCTCGTCGACGTCGACCACACGATGGCGGCGATGACCGAGGAGACCTTCGGCCCGACGCTGCCGATCATGAAGGTCGCCGACGCCGAGGAGGCGATCCGGCTGGTCAACGACTCGCCGTACGGCCTCGGCGCGTCGGTGTTCAGCGGCGACACGGTGCGCGGCGAGCAGATCGCGCGGCGCATCGAGGCCGGCGCGGTGTGCGTCAACGACGCGCTCGTGAACTACTACGCCCTCGAGCTGCCCATGGGCGGCTGGAAGACCTCGGGCGTCGGTTCGCGCCACGGCGCGGGCGGCATCCGTAAGTACGCGCGCCAGCAGGCGATCGTCGTCAACAAGTACCCGCTGAAGAAGGACCTGTACATGTTCCCGCACGGCAAGCGCAAGACCGGCATGCTTCGCCGTATGACGAACGTGATCTACGGGCGCGGGAAGCGCGACTGATCGCCATCGCTCTCGCCCTCGGCTCGTCACTGTGCTGGGGGGCGTCGGACTTCCTCGGCGGCCTGAAGAGCCGCAGCATCGCTGTGCCCGTGGTGCTGGCCGGGTCCTACACCACGGGCCTGGTCCTCATGACGATCGCCGTGATCGCGATCGGCGAATCGTTCCCGTCGGCGGGCTCCGCGGCGTACGGGGCGGCGGCGGGACTGGCCGGCATCATGGGGCTCGGCGCGTTCTACCGCGCGCTGGCGATCGGCACGATGTCGATCGTCGC
>JAEMQS010000099.1:0-3170 GCA_016463765.1 Solirubrobacteraceae bacterium
CGAAGTAGCCCGACGACCACGGGTCGAGCATGCACATCTCGACGTCCTCGACCCCGCGCTTGGCCATCGCCTCCCGCCACTCCGGGCTCGCGCGCACGGCGTCCTCGGTCGCCATGAACTCCTCGGCGGTGATCGACGCCTGGACGCCCTCCATCAGCTCGTAGCGCAGGACGGTCTCGTTGGTGAGGTCGACGACCGCCTCGTACGTCCCGCGGTCGAGCCGGTTGCGCAGGACGATGAACGCGGCGCGCGGGACGGTCTCGCCCTCCCCCCAGCCGCGCAGGATCGACTTGTCCTCGTGCAGGACGACCGAGACGAAGCGCGCCTCGTCGCCGAGACCCTGCTGCTCCTTGAGGATGCGCGCCGCGGCGCTGACCTCCTCGGCGGTGAGCGAGTCGAGCGGGTGCGTGCCGACGGGGCTGGCGGTGAGCGGGTTCATGGCGGGCAGGGACTCCTGAGGTGTGGGACCTGGGTCCACCGTCGCGCACGCGCGATGTGCCCGGAACGTCCGGCCGGTCGGACATCCGGGGCGGATGGTTCGACGCCCGGGCCAACGCCGCCGCGCGGGTTGCGCGCGACGGCAGGGCTCGGGCGCAATGCTGCCGCGATGCGCAACGCGGGAATACCGCGTACGTGCCCGGCGTCCGCAGGGGTGAGGACGTCCCCCGACCCCGGAGCCCCCATGCCCATCCGCACCGCCGCCCGTCCCCTGCTGGGCCTGCTCGTCCTCGCCGCCGCCCCGTGCGCGGCGCAGGCGAGCGTCACCACCGTCGGCTACGGCGAGACGATCACCGTCACCCAGGTCGACGAGACCGGGGGTGGACCCGCGGAGCGGCAGACCATCACGGTGTCCGACGACCCCTCCGGCAACCTGTACATCGCGTCGACCGCGGCCGTCGCCACCACCGCCCCGTGCGCCATCGCCGGTGAGCGGGTCGTCGCGTGCCCGCCCCGGCCGTCGGCGGACGCGACGCTGATGGTCTCGACCGGGCGCGGCGACGACGAGGTGACGCTCAGCCTGGCTGAGAGCAACCGCACGGGCATCATCGCGATCGACGTGGCCGGCGGCGCCGGCCGCGACACCCTGCGCGGCGGCCCGATGGGCGAGACGCTCCGCGGAGACAGCCGGACCGGGCTCGGCACGCCGATTTCCGGGCAGGAACTCACGAGCGAGCTCGCCGGCGACTACCTGTTCGGAGGCGGCGGTCGCGACACGCTGCACGGCGACCTCCATCCGGATTACCTCAACGGCAACGGCACGCCGGGCGCGAGCGACCCGGGGAACACGCTGATCGGCGGCTCCTTCGGCGACTTCTACGACGCGGGCGCGACACCCGGCCCGGACGCCATGATCGAAGCCCCGGGCCCTGACGAGCAGAACTTCAGCATCGTCGTTCCCGGAGGAGGCGAGGTCGGCGGGCGCGGCGACACCGTCAGCTACGCCAGCCGCGTGTTCGCCGGTGCCGGCCCCGGCGTGACGGCGCGGATGGGAGGCGGCAGCATCTCCGGCGTCCCAGGTGAGGGCGACACGATCAGTCCCGAGGTCGAATCGCTCATCGGGACGATCCGTGACGACACGCTCACGGGCAATGCGCGGCCGAACGTCCTGACGGGAGGCCTCGGCGTCGACAGCCTCAATGGGCAACTCGGCGCCGACACCTACCGGCTGCGCGACGGCATGGCCGACCTGTGCCCGGCCCTCGACGAGCGTGACACGGTGGACCTCGACCTCGTCGATCCCGCCGTCACGCGCTGCACGCCCGGCGTGTCGGGTCCGCCGAACCCCCCGCCGCCCTCAAGCACGCTGCTGAGCCCGCCCCAGCGCACGCTGCTGCCGACGCTGACCATCACCCGCAAGCCCGTCGACGAGCGCATCGGCTACGTCACCCTCGGGCGGGTGCGGGCCGCCCGCGGCGTCGTCCGGGTCGCCGTGACCTGCCCGAAGGGCCGCACCTGCAGCGGGTCGCTCCGGCTGAGCCCTGGCGCGGCATCGACACCGCTCGTCGCCCGGGCGGCCTACCGCGTGCCCGCCGGCCGGACCCGGACGGTGCGGCTCGCGGTCTCGCGGGCCGGGCTGCGCCGCCTTCGTGCGGCCGGGCTGACCCGCATCGCCGCGGTGGCGCGGGGCACGTCGAAGAAGGGGCCGACGACGGTGCTCGCCCACCGGCGGCTGTAGCCCCCGCGGAGGGCGGCGGCAGTCAGGCCACGCGTGCCCGCCAGGCCGCCGGGGCGGCGAGCTCGGCGGCGGTGGGCACGGTCTCGGGCTCGGCCCACGCGCGGGTCAGCAGCTCGGGTCCGCCCAGGGAGACGACGGCGTCGCAGAACGCGCGGCCCTCTTCGTACTGGCGCATCTTCAGGTCGAGTCCGAGCAGGCGGTCGGCGAAGCGCAACAGCCCGGTGCGCTCGGCGCGGCGGCGGTCCAGCGCGGCGCGCAGGTCCTCGAGGTTCGGGACGAGGCCACCCGCGACCGCGTCCATGCTCCATTCCGCGTGGCCCTCGACGAGCGCCATCGTCGCCTGTACGCGATCGAGCAGGTCGCTGCGCGCCGGCCCGAGGAACGACGCGAGGCCGCGGTCGCGGACCGCATCGACGGCCTCGCGCAGCTCCGTCGTCGACGGCAGGCGCAGCAGGTTGCTCCAGTCCACCTGGACGTCGAGCGACGCGAGCAGTTCGCCGAGCAGCTCAGCGAGGTGCGGGCGCAGCCACGTCACGGCCGAGAACTGGACCGCATGCGTGACCTCGTGCAGCGCGATCCAGGTCAGCAACTCGCCCGGGTCCGCGTCGAGCTTCTCCGCGGCCTCGAGGATGTTCGGCCCGACGAACAGCAACCGCGCGGGGACGTCGGGGTCGGTCAGCGTCAGGTCGTACTGGCCCATGACCCGCTTGGCGACGAGTCCGAGCAGCGCACCGGCCTCCGCGGTTGCGATGCCGCCGGTTGCGGCGCGCAGCGGTCCGGAGAGCGGCCCGAGATCTGCACCCGCGCGTTCCCCGAGGGGCTCGAGCAGCCGGGACAGGCTGACGGCGTTCGCCTTCGCCCACGCCTCGCGGTCGACCCACTCGGGCGGCGGCAGGGCCTGCGCGGGGACCAGGCCCGTCGCGTCGGCGATGCGCTCGTGCGCGGTGTCGCACACGGTGATGAGGTCGACCGGCGGCAGGCCGGGTTCGCCCGC
>JAEMQS010000099.1:3270-10415 GCA_016463765.1 Solirubrobacteraceae bacterium
GCGCGGTGTCGCACACGGTGATGAGGTCGACCGGCGGCAGGCCGGGTTCGCCCGCTCCGCCCGCGAGGGTGATCGCCATCTTGGCCGCGAAGTTCGGGTCGAGCATCAGCAGTCCGTGGTTGCGAGCTTGAGCGTGCGGGTCCGCCATACCCGCGACCAGTCGTGGCGGAACTCGATCGGAACGCAGGCGGGGGCGGTCTGGAAGACCACGCCGCCCGACCAGAAGGTGACGGGCTTGCCGTCGACGCTGCTGTGCGACCGCTCGCCCTTCTTTCGGCTGCACGCGGTGAACGTGATCTGCCACGGATGGTCCGAGAGCGCGACAGCGTCGCGGGTGGCGTAGGCCAGTCGAGCTCGGTCACGAGCCTCGCGCGCGATCCGAACGGTCACCCGGCGGCCGTCGCGTACGAATGCGGGCATCTTCCACCGCAGCGGACGACCCGGGTTGGCCGCGAAGACCGAGGACGTTCCCTGATGCCAGCCGACGAGCACGAACGGGCCGACCACGAGATTCGCCGGCGCCTCGAATGCCCCGGGGAACTGCCCGCCGGACTTCTGCCCGCAGCCGACCTTCGCCGTGGACGCCGCCGAGGCCGTCCCGCTGAATGACACGCCGAGGACCGCGAGCGCCACGCCGATGCGTTGCGCTCGCGACATCGTCAGTGCGCGCCGACCGCGGGGATCTCCGCGAGTTGCTCGAGCGCGAGCTCGGTCCGCGCCGCGACCACCGGCGCGTGCGGCGCGAGATCCAGCGGCGCGGTCAGCGGGCCGTCCTCCAGGCCGACGAACGCCACGAGCCCGCCGCTCTCGCGGACGATGAGCTGCGCCGCCGCGACGTCGACCGCCCGGCAGCGCCAGAGCGACACCATCCCGTCGACGCGCGTGGTCGCGACCTGGCAGAGCGAGATCGCGATCGATCCCATCGCGCGCACACGGTGCACATGCTTCTCGAGTCCCGGCAGCGCCTGGTGGATCCACCGCGGGTCGGCCGACTCGATCGCGACCAGCTCCAGGCGGTCGTGGATGTCGCGGCGCTCGGGCGGCGCCTCGCTGATCGCCACCCCGTCGTGCTGCGCGCCCTCGCCGCGCCACGCCGACCATTCCTCGCCGGCGCCGATGTCCGCGACGAAGCCGAAGACGACGTCGGCCATCGTCGGCCCATCCGCCACCGCGATGGAGATCGCGTGGTGCGTGAGCCCGCGCTTGGCGTTCATCGACCCGTCGATCGGATCGATGACGACGAGCACGTCGGGGTCGCCGTAGTCGACGACGCCGCGTTCCTCGCTGACCGCGGTGAACCGCGCGCCGTCGCTGTGCAGTCTGTCCAGTTCGACGAACACCGCGTCCTCGGCGGCGGCGTCGATGATGAGCGTGTCGTCGCCGCCCTCGCCCCGCGTGCCGGTCTGGCGCACGCGCTCGTGGCTCGTCGGATGGTCGACGAGCACCGAGCGCAGGCCATCCGCCGCTCGGTGGCACGCGCCGAGCCAGTCTGCGGACAGGGTTGCGGACCTGGTGGCCATGCGGGCCATACTAGGCGTGGTGACGCCGGGTACCCCCCATATGTCCGCCGCCCAGGCACGGGTCGTGGACCACGAACGCGGCCCGCTGGTGGTCCTCGGCGGGGCCGGCACGGGCAAGACGACCGCGCTGGTGGAGCGCGTCGCGCGCCTGGCCGACGACGGCACACCGCCGGACGCCGTCGTCGCCCTGACGTCCACGCTGGCGTGCGCCGACGATCTGCGGCGCCGGCTGGAGGACCGCTTGACGTGCGCGTACGAGGAACTCGCCGTCCACACGGTCGGAAGCCTGTGTGTGCGGCTTCTGCACGACCAGGCGCTGGATGCGGGCATCGAACCGTTCGTCCTGCCGGTCACCGCCGCCGACCGCCTGGCGATGCTCCTCGAGCGTGTCGATGAGCTCACCCTCCAGGAGCACGACCTCGGCGGTCAGCCCGCCGCACTGCTCTCCGGAGTGGTGGCGCGGATCGACCGCCTGAAGGAGGCGCTGGTCACCGCCGCCGACTACGCCGCGTGGGCCGGCGGGCTCTCCGAGGAACCTGACGCGTTGGCGCGCACCGCCCGCGAGCGCGAGTTCGCCCAGCTCTACCTCGCTCACGACCGGATGCTTGCCCAGCAGGGCGCGATCGACGAGGGGGACCTCCTGCTGCGCGCCATCGCGTTGCTGCGCGAGCGCCCGCACGTGCGCGAGGGCCTCGGCGGCCGCTACCGGCATGTGCTGGTCGACGAGCTGCAGGACCTCGGCCCGGGCGCGGTGCAGCTCGTCGGGCTGCTCGCGGCGGGGAACACCGAGGGACCGAACCTCGTCGTCTTCGGTGACGACGACCAGTGCACCCAGCGTCTGCGCAACGCCGCGGCGAAGAACGTCGCCGACGTGCGGCGGGCGCACCCGTACGCGCCGGTGGTGCGGCTGGAGGAGTCGTTCCGCTGCTCTCAGCGCATCCTCGACGCGGCGACCGCGGTGCTCGTCCACGCGCCCGACCGGATCGACAAGACGGTCACCGGCAGGCCCGGGGGGACACTCCAGGTCTGGCGGGCCGACAACGAGCGCGCCCAGGCGCAGAACGCCGCCGCCGAGATCGAGCGCATGGTGCGCGAGGGCACGCCGCCGACGGAGATCGCTGTGCTCGTGCGCAACGTGCGCAACGAGGGACAGGCGATCGCCTCGGCGCTGTCCGAGCGCGCGGTGCCGCACCGCATCGTCGGCGCGGCCACGTTCTTCCAGCGCGCCGAGGTCCGTGATCTACTGGCCTGGCTGCGCCTGCTCAACGACCCGCACGACGCCGGTGCGGTCGTGCGCGCGCTGTCGCGGTCGCCCATCGAGCTGCGCGCGGCCGACCTCGCGCGGGTCATCCAGATCGCGCGGCGGCGCAAGCTGGACATGGTCGGCGCGCTCGCCGCGTCGACGGAGTCCCCGCAGATCCCGCCTGAGTCACGCGAGCGGATCCTCGCCTTCCTGAAGCTCCACCGCAGCGCCGGCGCCGCGCTCGACACGACGCGCCCGGACCTCTTCGTCCACCGGCTCATCGACCGGCTGGGACTGCGCCGCCAGCAGCTCTTCGCCGCGCAGGCCGACGTCGTGGAACGGTTGCGCAACCTTGCGCGCTTCGGCGACCTGGCCGCGGCGCACGTCCGCCGGGACCCGCAGGCGACGACCCGGGACTTCGCCCGCTATATCGCCGCCGTCGCCGACGCTGGGCTGCCCCAGGACGAGGAGATCACCGGCCCGACGCAGCCGGGAGTCCGGGTGGTCGGGATGCGCCAGGCCAAGACCATCGAGGTCGACCACGTCTTCATCCTCGGCCTGCACGGGTCGCGGATGCCCGGCGCGCGGCGCCCGCAGTACGAGCCGATCCCCGACGCGCTGCTCGCCGAGGACGTCCCCGACGACACCCGCGCGAACCACGTCGGCGAGATGCGCCGCCTGCTCGCACTGGCGATGACGCGCGCCCGGCGCACCCTCGTCCTGGCCTACCCCGCGCACTCCGAGCGGGGCGCCGCCCAGCCCGCGTCACCGTTCCTCGAGGACGTGCGCGCCGCGCTGGATCTTCCGGAAGAGCCGCGAGCGGAGGAGCTGTTCGGCCCCGAGGAGACGCTGCACGCGACGTTCCAGGCGCTGCGCGACACGCTGCTGCACGACGCGGCGAAGGTCGGCAAGGGCCTCGGCGAGCTGCGGCTGGAGACCGACCTCGACGTCACCCACGCGGTCGTGCGCTACCTGGAGATGGTGAAGGTCGCGGCACTGCTGGAGCGACCGACGGGGCAGGCGGTCAGCGACGCGCTGCCGCTCATCAACCAGCGTCTGGGCGCGGACCTCTCGCCGCTGCAGCGCGAGATCCTCGAGTCGTCCGAGCTCGACGCGCTCCTCCTCGACGCCGAGCGCGAAGACCGCGCGCGGGCGGCTGCGCGCGCGGCCCGTCCCGAGCCGTCGCTGGAGCCGTTCCTGCCCCGCCGCGGCGACGGCCTGGCGCTCAGCGCGTCGGACATCGAGACCTACCGGATGTGCCCGCTGAAGTACAAGTTCGCGCGGGTCTTCCGGATCCCGCAGGAGCCGACGGTCAACCAGCGGTTCGGCATCATCGTCCACCAGGTCCTGGAGCGGTACCACGGGACCGGCATGACGTCCCTGGAGGAGCTGCTCGGCCTGCTGGACGCGGGCTGGCGGCGCGGAGGGATGGACGACGGCGAGCAGGCCAAGCAGCTGCGCGGCAAGGCCGAGGCGGCGCTGCGGCGGTACTGGGAACGCCAGCGCGACGAGGGCGTCGAACCGGTCTGGATCGAGAAGTCGTTCAGCTTCCAGATGGGCCCGCACACGCTGCGCGGCCGGGTCGACCGCGTCGACCGGCTGCCCGACGGCGCGTACGAACTCATCGACTACAAGACCGGCCGGCCGCGGAGCGCGCACCAGCTGCGCGAGGACGTGCAGCTCTCGCTGTACGCGATCGGCGCGCGCGAGGCGTGGCACCTGGAGGCCTCCGACCAGGCGTACCTGTACGTGCTCGACGACGAGAAGGTGCGGGTTCCGACCGAGGAGATCGACCCGGAGTGGATCCGGGACACGGTCTTCGAGGTCGCCGAGGGAATCCTCGGGCAGGGTTTTGAGCCGACGCCGTCGTTCGCGGCGTGCTCGATGTGTGACTACCGGATCGCGTGTCCGGCGGCTGAGCGGTAGCGGCGTTCAGTCGTACGGGAGCGCCTGACCATCCGCGAGAACGCGCGGAGAGAAACTCCCGCCCAGCGCGAGCTTCTTTCCGGCGATCTCGCTGACCGTGACCCTGGCCTCACGCGCGACCGCGACCTGCCGCAAGAACCGGGCGCCCACCGACCGTTTCCTGCGGCAGGTTCTGGTTGGGTCAGAATGGACCCGCATGCCGCGCCGCCGCGACGACCGCCACTTCGGGCCGGGCCCCTACGTGCTCGGACTCGAACGGGTCGGGACGTACGACGAGTTCCCCTGGAACCTCCCGACGATGGAGCGGGTCGCAGAGCTCGAGCTCAGCACGCCCGTGACGCTGCTCGCGGGCGAGAACGGCGTCGGGAAGTCGACGGTCATCGAGAGCCTGGCAACGGCCATGGGCTTTGCCGACCAGGGCGGGGAGCTCGAGCGCTCGGGTGAACTGCCGCCTGTTCCCCGCGCCATCGGGCCGGTCTTCGAAGGGCAGCTGATCCCGGTGTTCGCGCCGCTGGTCTCCAGGACCCGCCCGCGCAACGGCTACTTCCTCCGCGCGGAGAGCTTCTTCAACGTCGCCTCGTTCGTCGACGGCGGTTCGATCCACGCACCCGACGTCTCCCTCTACGGCGGCGTCGGCCTGCACGAGCAGTCCCACGGCCAGTCGTTCCTCGCCCTCGCAGCGAACCGGTTCGCCGGCAACGGCCTCTACCTCCTGGACGAGCCGGAAGCCGCGCTGTCGGTCACGAGCCTCCTGGCGCTGCTCGCGATCGTCGTGCGCGCCGCCCAGGACGGCGCGCAATTCGTCATCGCCACCCACTCGCCGATCCTGCTCGCCTGCCCCGAGGCACGCATCTACGAGATCGATGACGACGGGTTCACCGAGCGCGACTACGACGCGCTGAGCGCGGTGGCGCTCACGCGCGCGTTTCTCGAGGCGCCCGAGCGCTACCTCCGCGCGGTCCTCGACGACTGAGGCAGCGCGACACCGACGCGCCGCAGGAAAGGGGCGCCCACCGACCGTTTCCTGCGGCGGGTTCCCCGACCGATGCGGGAACTACTCCCTGCCGCCCGACCGCACCGGCGCGACCGCGACGAACAGCTTCGTCACGTGCTCGATCAGCCGGGTCCGGCTGACCTTCACATCGCCGAGGTGCCAGGCCATGAGCAGCTGGCCGAGCCCGCCGACGAGGACATGGCTCGTCAGCTCCGCATCCTTCTTCCCGCGACCTGAGACGCCGTAGAAATCGGCGGCCTGGTCGCGCACGAGGTGGGCGAACGCGAGCACCGCCGCCTGACGGCGGGCCTGCAGCTCGGTGTCGTCCGGCGCCTCGGTGATGAGGATGCGCATGCGCCGCGGGTCGTCGGCCAGGGCGTCGACGAAGGCCGAGATCGCGGCCCGGGCGCTCTCGGCGGCATCGTCCTTGGGCGCGTCGGCGACGGCCGCGAGCAGCATCCCGGCGACCTCCTGCGACACGTGGTCGAAGAGCGCGAGCAGCACGCCCTGCCGGTCGCCGAAGGCCTCGTAGAAGTAACGCTCGGTGAGCTTGGCCCGCGAGCAGACGTCCCGGACCGTCGTGTTGTGCCAGCCCTTCTCCGCGACGACCTCCAGCGCGGCCTCGATCAGGCGCTCGCGGCGCTCGGTCCGGCGTTCCTCGGCGCTGCGGCCGCGATACGGGCGCGCAGGGACAGTGCTCATCGCCACATCCTGACACACCGCACCCGATCAGTTGACAAGGGGTGATGTCAGTTCCTAGCGTGGGGGACATGACCACCGCCTCCCCACCGGCCTACACGTCGATCGATCTGCGGATCGAGGACGGGATCGCCCACCTGACCCTGAACCGTCCCGACGCCCGCAACGGCCTGACGCAGGACATGGGCCTGGAGCTCGTCGACGCCATCGGACGCATCGGCGAGGACCGCAGTGCCCGCGCGGTCCTGCTGACCGGGGCCGGCCAGGCCTTCAGCGTCGGCGCGGACCTCAAGACCCCAGTGAGCAAGCTCAGCGAGACCGGCCGCCCCGACCTCGAGTGGGTGCTGCGCGACATCTACAACCCGATCGTGCGCGGCCTGCGCACGATCCCGCAGCCGGTCGTCGCGGCGGTCAACGGCGCGGCGGTCGGTGTCGCGGTCGCGATGGCGCTGGCCGCCGACCTGGTCGTCGCGAGCGAGGACGCGTACTTCCTCATGTCGTTCGTGAGCATCGGCCTGGTGCCCGACGGCGGCGCGACGGCCCTTATCCCCGCGCGCGCGGGCCACGCGCGAGCCGCGGAGATGATGCTGCTCGGCGAGCGCGTCCCGGCCGACAAGGCGCTGGCCTGGGGGCTCGTCAACGACGTCGTGCCCGGCGCCGAGCTGGCCGACCACGCCCAGCGGCTCGCCGAGCGCATCGCCGCCGGCCCGCCGACGGCGCAGGCCGCGATCAAGCAGATGCTCGGCGCGACGTTCGGCGAGGA
>JAEMQS010000100.1 GCA_016463765.1 Solirubrobacteraceae bacterium
GGTCGAGGAACTCGGGGGTCAGCAGCGCCATGTAGCCCGCGAGCACGACGACCTGGGCGCCGACCTCCTGGGCCCAGGCCGCCATCGCGGCGTCGCGCGCCGGGCGATCGGGGAAGTCGTCGATGGGAAACGTCGCCGTCGGGATCGACGCCTCCTCGGCGCGTGCGAGCGCGCGGCAGCCCGGCTTGTCGCTGCCCACGCCGACGATCTGGACCTCGCGGCCGTGCAGGGTGTCGATGAGCGCCTGGAGGTTCGTGCCGCTCCCGGAAGCCAGGACGACGATCCGCGGCAGGTCCGTCACAGCAGCCCCTCCGCCTGCGCGGCCTGCAGCTTGGGATAGGCACCGCCGGTCGACCGCAGCGTGCCGCCCTCGAGCAGCGCGTCCACGCGCGCGAGGACCTCCTCGTTGCGGAGGAAGTCGTACGTGCCGTACTCGGGCAGGCCGTCGTAGGAGTACTTCTGCACGACCTTCGACCGGCCGCCGCGCAGGATCTCGACGGCGCGCGTGCGGCCCACCGCCGGGTCCGCCCGGCGCACGAGCGAGATGATCGCGTCGTCGAGGTCGCCCGGGACGCCACTGCCGCGCACCGCGCCCGCGCCGTTGCTCGCCCCGCCCGCGGGCATCGGCAGCCACGAGGGGTCGCACACGTCGCAACAGGGGACCCCGGGGTTCGGGGCGGGCGCGGCGGGGTCCCCGAAGTGCTTGAGCAGCGCGGCCCGACGGCAGGCCTGGTCCTCGACCAGCGCCCACACCGCCCGGTACTGCGCCCACCGCGCCTTCTGCGCCTCCCCGGCCGACCGCCGGCACAGCGCCCGCGCGCGCCCGTCGTACGGCGCTTCCAGCCGCCCGCGCAGCCGGTCCGGCGTCGACGGCGCGGGGCGCAGAACCCCGGCGCGGGCGAGGTGCCCGACGATCGCCCGCACGCGATCCGCGCCGTCGTCCTTGCCGGTGTCCTCGCTCACGAGATAGCCGAGCTCGTCGACCCCGAGGTCGTAGCGGTTGCCGTCGGCCCGGGCGAACAGCCGGTGGGCGACGGCGTCGATCTGCGCGTCCTCGACCTCGGCGCGCCCGATGAAGAACACGTGCAGGCTCTTGTCCTTCGCCTCGGCGAAGAGCAGCGCCCTGCCCGGCGCGCCGTCGCGCCCGGCGCGGCCGGCCTCCTGGTACCAGGCCTCGACGGACGCGGGGACCGAGGCGTGGCAGACCGTGCGCACGTCGGCCTTGTCCACGCCCATCCCGAACGCGTTCGTCGCCACGACCACGTCGGTCTCGCCCGACATGAACCGGCGCTGAACCTCCGCGCGCGTGTCGCGGTCCAGCCCCGCGTGGTACGGCTCGACCCGCACCCCGAGCGCCGCGTCGAGCGACGCCGCGAGCTGGTCGGTGTTCTTGCGCGTGCCGGCGTAGACGATGGCGGGCGTCGCCCCGTCGCCGGACAGCGCCGCGAGGATCCGCCGCTCCTTGTCCTTCGTCGTTCCGCACCGCACGATGCCGAACGACAGGTTCGGCCGGTCGAACCCGGTCGAGACCAGCGCCGGGTCCTGCAGCCCCAGCCGCTCCTGGATGTCCTTCGCCACCTCGGGCGTCGCCGTGGCGGTCGATGCCACGATCGCGTCGGCCTCGAGCCAGCGGGCGGCGTCGGCCAGGCGGAAGTAGTCGGGGCGGAAGTCGTGCCCCCACTGCGAGACGCAGTGCGCCTCGTCGACGACGAACAGCCCGACCTTCGTCTCCTTCATCGCGTCGAGGAACGGCCGGGACGAGAACCGCTCGGGCGCGACGTAGAGCATGCGCAGGTCGCCCCGCGTGGCCGCCTCGAGCGTCGCGCGGTTCGTCGCGGCGTCGGCCTGCGCGTTGACGAGCCCGACCTTCCCCGGCGCGATGCGCTCGAGCGCCTCGACTTGGTCCTGCATGAGCGCCACGAGCGGTGAGACCACCAGCGTGAGGTCGTCGCGACACAGCGCGGGGAGCTGGTAGCAGAGCGACTTGCCCGCGCCGGTGGGCATGACGACCAGCACGTCGCGGCCGTCGAGGGCCGCGGTGACGGCAGCCTCCTGACCGGGGCGGAACTCGTCGAAACCGAAATGCGCCCGAAGGGCGACGCGGGGATCCATCAGGGGCCGAACGCTAGCGCGGGTCCCGGCGCGCGCCGGGACCCGTCACAAAGGTGCTGCAAAGACTCCGTGAAGTCGCGGGTGCCCTACTTGCCCAGGACGTCCTTGACCTTGTCCGTGGCCTTGTCCAGCGTCTCCTTGACCTTGCCGGAGCCCTGGTCGACCTTGCCCTCGCGCTTGAGGTCGTCGTCGCCCGTCAGTGCGCCGGCGGCTTCCTTGACGCGGCCCTTGCTCTCGTCTGTGTTCGGCATCTCGGTGACTCCTTGGTCGTGAGGAATGTCCTGTCCTCAGACTCCCCGGATTCGGCCGGACCGAACCATGAGTCGGCGCGTGCGAGCGCTCAGGCGACCGCGAGCGCCGCGGCCGTCGCGGGCACGAACGCGACCGCAGAAACGGTCGCCGCCTCGGCACGGTCGAGCACGTCGACCCCGTGCCACCGTTCGCCGCCCACACCCCGGACCAGCAGTCGGCGCCACCGGCGCCACTCGGCGTCCATCGTCTTCTGGGACACGGTCCGGCCCCGCTCACGCTGTCCCTCCTCGGCGACCGCACGCGGCGCGTCGACGAGGACGAGGAACGCGGGGCGGCCGCGGAGCGCGGCGAGGAGCCGGATGAGTCGCCGCGCCGGGGCGCGGGTTCCGCGGGTGTGAATGACCGCCGGTCGCCCGCCCAGGACCGCGCCGGCGATGCGGGCGTAGTGGCGGAGGTAGAGCCCGCGCCCGCCACGGCCGTGGGCCCGGGCGTCATCGGTGTCCACGACGCTGACGCTGTCCCGATCCACCGCGCGGCGGATCAGCGTCGACTTGCCGGCGCCGGGCAGACCGGCGACGACCACCACCGCGCGATCGGGAAACGTGAGCTCCATGCCCCCAGGATGCGCCTCGTCCCTGAGGCCACGCTGAGGATCGGCTCACGGCCCGCTAAAGCCGGCGCTCCCACATCTGCAGCTCGCCCAGCACCCGGAAGCCCATGCGCTCGTAGACCGGCTGCCCGAGCTTCGTCGCCTCGAGTGTCGTGGTGTCGCAGCCGGCCGCGGTCGCGTCGCGCAAGGCCTGGCGCAGCAGCTCCGAGGCGTATCCGCGCCCGCGCGCGGCCTCGCGCGTCGCGACGAAGCAGACCTCGGCGTTGCCCTCATGGGTGCTGATGAACGCACAGCAGTCGGGGTCGGCGGGCTCTCCGACGACGTACAGCGCCCCCAGCGCCGCGGTCTGGTCGCCGAGCGCGGCCAGCCAGTCCTCCGCCGGGGTGCCGTACGCGGCGGCGTTCAGGCGGGCCATCGCCGCCCAGTCGTCGCTGCGCACGACCCCGACGCCACCTCGCGGCTCCAGGTCCATCTCGGCGAGGACGCCGCCCATCGCCGCGGGGTTCGCATCCAGGACGTGCCCGGCGGCGGCGAGCGCCTCCGCGGTCGCGGTGTCGCCATCGAGCACCCACACCGTCCAGGCGGCGATCCCCGCGTCGCGGTACACGCGCTCGAGTTCGTCACGGACCGCCAGGAGCGCCGCGCCGTCCTCGTAGAAGGCGCAGTTGAACACCGACCGGTTGGGGCTGCGCGGCAGCACCGCGGCGACGACGCCGCCGTCGCGCTGCAGCACGCGGGCGTCGGCCGCCTCCGCGGTCAGCTTGGTCCAGAACGCGCCGGCACCGGCCTGGCGGCGACGCTCGAGCTCGGCGTCCGGGACCGCCGTCACGCCTGGGTGACGACCGGAAGCTCCAGGGCGTACTTGCCCTCGTGGCCGTCCGTGCCGGCGAGCGGATAGTCGCCGGTGAAGCAGGCGTCGCAATGCTTGGCGCGCTCGCCCTTGATCGCCTCGTAGACGCCCTCGAGCGAGAGGTACGCGAGTGAGTCGCAGCCGAGCTCGGCGGAGATCTCGTCGACGGTGCGCTCGTGCGCGACCATCTCCTCGCGCGTCGACATGTCCACGCCGTAGTGGCACGGGTGGCGCAGCGGCGGCGCGCTGATGCGCATGTGCACCTCGCGCGCGCCCGCGTCGCGGAGCATCTGGACGATCTGCCGCGTGGTGTTGCCGCGCACGATCGAGTCGTCGACCACGACGAGCGATTTGCCGGCGACGATCTCCGGCAGCGGGTTGAACTTCAGCCGCAGGCCGTGCTTGCGCAGCTCCTGGCCCGGCTGGATGAACGTGCGGGCGACGTAGCGGTTCTTGATGAGCGCGTCGTCGTGGGGCAGGCCCGACGCCCGGGCGAACCCGCGCGCGGCGGCGTTGCCGGAGTCGGGGACGGCGATGACGAGCTCCGCGCGGTCGGCGGGCGACTCGCGGGCGAGGATCTCGCCCATCCGGCCGCGGCTGGCCTGCAGGCGCTGGCCGTTCATGATGCTGTCGGGCCGCGCGAAGTAGATGTGCTCGAAGACGCAGAACGCCTCGCGGTCCGAGGTGACGGCCTGCCGGACCTGCAGGCCCTTCTCGGAGATGCTCACCAGCTCGCCGGGGGCGACGTCGCGCAGGTACGTCGCGCCGATGATGTCGAACGCGCACGACTCGCTCGCGACGCAGTAGCGGTCGCCGAGCATGCCGATGCACAGCGGACGCAGACCCGCCGGATCGCGGAAGGCGACCACGCGGTCCTTGGTCATGATCACCGTCGAGTACGCGCCTTCGAGGTCGTGCATGACCGCGGCGACGGCGTCCTCGACCGTGTCCGCGGGGTGGCTCGCGATGAGCGCCGCGATGATCTCCGAGTCCGACGTCGAGCGGAACGACAGGCCCTGCTCGCGCAGCTTGGAGTGCAGCTCGACGGCGTTGATGAGATTGCCGTTGTGGGCCAGCGCGAGCTCGCGGCGATCGGAGCGATGCACCGGCTGCGCGTTCTCCCACGCGTTCGAGCCGGTGGTCGAGTAGCGCACGTGGCCGAGCGCCATCTCGCCGCCCAGGGCCCGGAGCTTCTGCTCGTCGAAGACCTGGCTGACGAGCCCCAGCTCGCGCAGGGTCATGATGTGCCCGCCCACGTTGGCGGCCGCGATGCCCGCCGACTCCTGCCCCCGGTGCTGGAGGGAGAACAGGGCGTAGTACGACAGCTTGGAGACCTCGTGCTGCGGGTCAGGCGCGTAGATGCCGAAGACACCGCACTCTTCGCGGGGGCCCTCCCACTCGCGCTCGTCCGGTGCGCTCACTGGTCTGATGGTAGCGATGGGAGCGGTGGGTGCCATCCCCGGTTTTCGCCGGAGGATGCGGGACGTCCGCCGATCACTCGGTGGCGATGCGGAACGCGACCTCGTCGATGAAGCACCAGCTCCAGGCCTCGCCCGGTTCGACGGACCGCATCACCGGGTGCGCCGATGCCCGGAAATGCTTGGTCGCGTGCTGCTCGGGGCTGTTGTCACAACAGCGCACCTCGCCGCACTCGTGACACATGCGCAGGTGCACCCACCGGGTCCCCTCGCGCAGGCAGTCGACGCAGCCCTCGACCGCATCGGGGGCCTCGGTGACGAGGACGTGATCGAGATGCGTGCAGACGTCGGCCACGCACCCAAGACTACCGCCGCAGGGTCATGTCCTTCGTGATCGCGGCCTGACCGCTGAGCGCGATCTCGACCCGGATCTTCTTCTTGCCCTTCAAGCGCTTGCGGGCCTTGCTGGTCAGCGAGACCGAGACGGTCTTGGACTTGCCCGCCTTGATGTTCAGCGTCTTGCTCGCGAGCAGCACCGGCTTCTTCGCCACGGTGCGCAGGCGCACCTTGCCCTTGCACGCCTGGTTGTCCGTGCGTGCGCACTTGACCGCGACGCCGATCTTGCCGCGTCGGAGCCGGAGCGTCGTGCTGCGGACCTCGGCGAGCCCGGCCACAGCCGTCGGCGGCTGCGGCGCGCAGGTCCGCAGCGCGAGCCCGCGCGTGCACGTCTCGGTGGCCGGCGTGGTCGCAGAGGTCGGGACCCAGTCGTAGTTCATGAGCACCTCGAACCGGCTCGCGAACCACGCGTTCTGGTTCGTCTGGCTCGGATCGATCTGCGGGAAGTACCACGCCGCGCCGGGGTCACCGGCCGGCGCGATGATCGGCCGCGGGAGCCCGGCATCGGAGATCGGCAGCGTCCCGGTCGTCCCGTGGACGTTGACCACGACCCAGTCGCGGTAGCCGGCCACGCCCGGGTTGTTCGGGTCGTACGGCTTGCTCTCGACGAGGAAGTTCACCGGGATCTCCGTGATCCCGTTCGGCGTGAGGTTCACGGTCTCCGTCTCGGAGACGCCCTGGCAGCACGTCGTGACGAGCTGCCCGTCGGAGGGGCGCTTGCCGGTGAACTGCCGGACGGTGGCGATGCTGACCGGCGCCGGATTGGGTCCCGACTTCACGCGCGCGACCGTGACCTTGCCCGAGTTGGGGACGATATGGCTCGTCCCGGGTGTCGCGCCCGTCTGGAACACCGTGCACGTCGACGGGCCGATCGGCTGCTCGACGTAGTCCTGGTAGCCGCCCGGGCCGAACCCGCCGGGGTTGCCCGGGACGCCGGGCATCCAGCGGGTCTCGCAGTGGTACGGGTAGTTCGCGGGCGCCGTGAGCGGACTGCCCTGGCCGGAGATCTGCGCCGAGGCGATCGCGGGCGAGACCGCGGCGACCACGAGGGCGACGAAGGCGAACAGGGCCGGTCGTCGAGACATCATTTCAAGGTACCGACTTCCGGGGATTCGAGAAAGGCCTAAGGGAACAGTGGCGCGAGCGCCGCGTGTGCGTGGCGTAGCTCCGCCAGCGTGACGACGAAGCTCGTCGCCCCCGTGTCGACCGACAGCGCGCCGCCGCCCACCGTGCCGATCAGGGTCACCGGCGTGCGCTCGCGCAGCGTCTCCAGCGCCGTGGCGTCCCCGGAGACGATGAACCCGCGCCCCGGCGACTCGCCGAACAGCAGGCGGACGGGATCGGCGAAATCGTCGAGCGGAAGCTGGAGGGTGGCGCCCAGGCCACCGAACAGCGCCGCCTCGGCGACGGCGACAAGCAGCCCGCCCTCGGCGATGTCGTGCGCGCTGGCGATCGTGCCCGCCCGCACCGCGTCGCGCACCGCGGCGTGCGCGGCCTTCGCGCCCTCGAGGTCGACGTGCTCCAGCCCGTCGGGCAGCGGCTCGCCGCGCAGCTTGCTCAGCTCGCTCCCGGGCAGGAACGGCGCGAACGGGCCCACGAGCGCGATGGCGTCCCCCTCGCGCGCGAAGCCGGACCGGCCCGCGTGCGCCGGGTCGGGCAGCTCGCCGACGAGGCCGACGACGGGTGTGGGGTAGATCGGGCCGCCCGCGCTCTCGTTGTAGAGCGACACGTTGCCGCCGACCACCGGCGCGTCGAGCGCCCGGCACGCCTCGCCGAGCCCGCGGATGGACTCCGTGAGCTGCCAGGCGATGTGCGGCTTCTCGGGGTTGCCGAAGTTCAGGCAGTTCGTCAGGCCCAGCGGCTCGGCGCCCGCGCACGCGAGGTTGGCCGCGCACTCCAGGACGTTCTCCATCGTGCCGCGGTACGGGTCGGCCGCGACGCGGCGGCCGTTGCCGTCGATCGACACGGCGATGGCGCCCCCGCGCGGGAGCATGAGCACGGCAGCGTCGGCCTGCTCGGGGCGACGGACGGTGCGCGACTGCACCAGGCAGTCGTACTGCTGGAAGAGCGGCTTGCGCGACGCGATGTTCGGCGAGCCCAGCAGCGCGAGCAGCGTGACACCCGGGTCGCTGACGTCGTGGTCCAGCGTGGCGGCGGGCGCGTCGTAGATCGTCGGCGCACCGCCCTCGGGCTTGGCCGGCTCGAGGTCGTAGAGCGGGCAGTCGTCGACGAGCGCGGGGACCGGCATGTCGCCGACCAGCTCGTCACCGTCGAACACGCGCAGGTGACCGGTGTCGGTCACCGACCCGATCGCGGTGCCGTGGACCTCCCACTTCTCGCAGACCGCGAGCACCGCGTCGACCTGTGCAGGCTCGACCACGCAGAGCATGCGCTCCTGCGACTCGCTGATCATGATCTCCCACGGCGCCATGCCCGGCTCGCGCAGCGGCACCTTGCTCATGTCGAGGTCCACGCCGACCTCGCCCTTGCTGGCCATCTCGGCCGATGACGACGTCAGGCCCGCAGCGCCGAGGTCCTGCAGCGACACGAGCAGCTCACGCTCGAGCAGCTCCAGCGAGCACTCCAGGAGCTTGGACTCCTCGAACGGGTCGCCCACCTGCACGGTCGGCCGCTTGTCCGGGTCGTCCTCACCGAACTCGGCGGAGGCCAGGACCGACGCGCCGCCGATCCCGTCGCGCCCGGTCGACGCGCCGAAGAGCACGACGACGTTGCCGATGCCCGCTGCCGCGCTGCGGATCATCCGGTCCGTCTCGGCCATGCCGAGCGCCATCGCGTTGACGAGGCAGTTCTGCTCGTACGGGTGCTCGAAGTAGACCTCGCCGCCGATGTTCGGCACACCGATCGAGTTGCCGTAGTGGCCGATGCCCTGGACCGCGCCGTCGAGGAGGTAGCGCGAGCGCTCGCTCGTCGGCTCGCCGAAGCGCAGGCTGTCGAGGACCGCGATGGGCCGCGCGCCGATGGCGAAGATGTCGCGCAGGATGCCGCCGACGCCCGTGGCCGCGCCCTGGAACGGCTCGACCGCGCTCGGGTGGTTGTGCGACTCGACCTTGAACGCGATCGCCAGGCCGTGGCCCACGTCGACCGCGCCCGCGTTCTCGCCCGGCCCCATGACGACCTTCGGCCCGGTCGTCGGCAGCGTGCCGAGCAGCTTCTTGGAGTGCTTGTAGGAGCAGTGCTCGCTCCAGAGCAGGCTGAAGACGGCGAGCTCGACCTCGTTGGGCTCGCGGCCCATCTTCTCGACGATGAGGGCGTACTCGGCGGGGGTGAGCCCGAGCTCGACGGCGGCGTCGACGCCCGGGGTCGCGGAGCTGTTCGGGGTCGCGGCGGAGGGGTCGGACATCGTCGGCCGCATGCTATCCGGCGGTCCCCCGGCACCGACGCCGCGGGCCTTGGACCGGTGCGGGAATCTCGATAGGATCGCAATCGACCGTCTTCCGGACCGGGGCGGTTCCTGCCTGAACCCCACTGCTGAGTGAGACCTGCCGTGTCCCACCGCCGGATGACCGCGCCGCCGCGCGCCCTGCTGGTCTTGCTCCTCGCGCTCGCGGGGCTGCTGCTGGGTGCCGCCCACGCGCAGGCGCTGTCGCCCATCGGTGACGGCCCGCGCTTCAGCGGTCCCGGCGTGGGCTCGGGCGAGCGGATCGCCGCGGGTGGGTCGCACTCGTGTGCGATCGCCGCGGAGGGCGCACCGGTCTGCTGGGGCAAGAACACCGACGGGCAGCGCGCGATCCCCGGCGGGGTCGGGACGGTCCGTCAGGTCACGGCCGGCGTTGACCACACGTGCGCGGTCAGGACGAACGGCACCCCGGTCTGCTGGGGCTCGAACGCGTCGAGCAAGGCCACCGTCCCCCTCGGGACGGGGACCGTCACGCAGATCACCGCCGGCGACTTCCACACGTGCGCGATCAGGACGAACGGCGCACCGGCCTGCTGGGGCAGCAACACCGGCGGGCGGTCGACGATCCCGGCCGGCGTCAACACGGTCACCCAGATCGCCGCCGGAGGCGAGCACACGTGTGCGATCAGGACGAACGGCACCCCGGCCTGCTGGGGCGGCAACGCGAGCGGGCAGGCCCCGCCGGACCCGGGCGTCGGGACCGTCACCCAGATCACCACCGGCTTGGCCCACACGTGCGCGATCAAGACGAACGGCGCACCGGTCTGCTGGGGTGACGACAGCGACGGCCAGCGCACGATCCCGGGCGACATCGGGACCGTCACGCAGATCACGGCCGGCGACCGTCATACGTGTGCGATCAAGACGAGCGGCACCCCGGTCTGCTGGGGCGCCGACGACGGCGGGCAAGCGACAGTCCCCGGCGGGACCGGCACGGTCACCCAGATCACCGCCGGCCAGATCCACACCTGCGCGATCAAGACCAGCGGGGCACCCGTCTGCTGGGGCGACAACACGGACGGACAGCGCTCCGTCCCCAGCACCCTCACGACGGCGAGCACGCTGACCATCACCGCCGGGGACAGCCACGCCTGCGCGATCAAGACCGACGGCACCCCCACCTGCTGGGGCGTCAACGGCTCCGGGCAGACCACCGTGCCGGCCGGAACCGGGACCGTCACCCAGATCACCGCCGGAGACCGGCACACCTGCGCGATCAAGACCGACGGCACCCCCACCTGCTGGGGCGACAACAGCTCCGGGCAGACCACCGTGCCGGCCGGAACCGGGACCGTCACCCAGATCACTGC
>JAEMQS010000101.1 GCA_016463765.1 Solirubrobacteraceae bacterium
CGCTTGAGGTGCTCGAGGCGGCGAAGACCAAGCACTTCGACGAGCTCGACCCGTTTGACGCGCCCGTGCGCATCGCGTGGGGCACGCGGGACCGGGTGCTCCCGCCCGCGCGGTACTCGGCACGACTGCACCGGCTGCTGCCGGAGGCCGAGTTCGTGGACCTGCCGAAGCTCGGGCACCTGCCGCACTGGGATGACCCGGCGCTTGTGAGCAAGACGATTCTGGAGTTCACGTCGCGGGTGGATGCGGCGGCGCCGGCTGAGGCCGCCGCCCGCGCCTGACGGACCACTGAGGATCTGCGCGAGGGCGGCGGGAAAGCTCCCGCCGCGTGACACGCGCGAGCAGCCCGACCCCACGCTCAGTATCCGAAGACCACCACCGACGCCACAACCAGCGCCGCGAAGAGCAGGAACACCCCGAGAGACACCCAGGGGCGGTCTTCCCAGGCGCTTGCGATCCAGAGCCAGACCCGAGCGAGCATGTCAGCCATGGCGCTTCGGGCCACCTTTCGTCGAGAGGAGAGCGCTCAACACGCAGACGCCGCCGACCCCCACGGTGATTCTGCCGCGTCATGGTGCGCGCGGCCAGCGCCGACGACCGCATGCGCAGCGCAGTCGACCGCAGGATCTCCCGAAGCATCAGTCTTGGCCGAATACACCCGCAGCATCCTTCGTACGGCGGCGCCATTGATAGTGCTCATGCACAGCAAAAGCGGAACGTGAAACGAGCCAAGCGCTCCCGAAGATGAGCCCGAACCGCAGATCGGCGATGAGGGTACCGAGCGCGAAACCCAGAGCGCTGCCGAGGAGCAATGCAAGCACTCGGCGGATACCGAGCGGCCTGGGCTGATCCTCGTCCCAGTCGGGCGCATTGCCTGATGCCGGCGCGGAACGCAAGTCAGGGACGTTCACGGGGGACTTTCTCTGAGGCTCGGTGACGCAGCCGCCGGGCCAGAACCAGATCGGCCGTCCCACTCGCGAGCGCGCTCACCAGCAGGATGCCGGCGATTCCTTGGACGATGAACACGGCCGATGTCCAGAGCTGTCCGTCGGGGTCAGGCTCGACGAACGCACGCACGGTATTGGGCACGATGGCGAAGAACCAGGCCACGATCGCCCAGTGTCCGATGCGACGTGTGCGGTGACTCCACCGCTCAGCCGGCGCCATCGCTGCCGCCGAGCCCGCCGGAGTCCGCCCCGGCATGGAGGTACCGGTTGAGGTCGTAGATCCGGTTCAAGGGGTCTTGGTGGGTCCAGCGCATGGCGTCGGGGTGGTTGTACCTCGCGGGCTCGTGGTCGTAACCCCAACCACATGTCCGTGGCAGTGGGCGACCTCAGCCCGACGAGACCGCGTGCGGCCTACCCTCCCGTCTGTGTGGATCCCAAGCATTGAGTGTCGTGGCGAGGAACGGCCGGCCGCCTCGTTCTCGCGGGTCGCAGGACGGAGTACGTGATCGTCGCGCAGACGTACTGGATAGGTCTCGTGCCCGCCCTCGCGGGTCTCATGCTGCTCGTCGGCATTCGCCCGATCACTCGCGCACTCACCCAGATAGAGCGCGAGGAGATGGTCCAGGGCGCGGATCCGAGCCAAGGCCCCCGCGTGCGCCGCGCCGCCGAAGAGGTCGACCCGGACGATTGGCCATTTGGTTGGTATCGGCACACGATGGTCGCGATCGTCGGTATCGGCCTGCTCGGTGGGGGCGTTGCCGCGCTCCTGGGGGCATGGAATCCGTACGCCTAGCGCGAGCGCCGCAGGCATCCCGCACAGCGTTGCGTCGAACGGTACTGACCAACAAGCCGGCACGCCCGTCGCTCCGAGACCCGATAGCTGCGTGCTCGCCCTTGAGGTCCTACCCAAGCCACGCGGGTAGCCCCCTTCCGAGTCTTGCCGCAGTTCGGCGTGAGGGTACCTACTCAGTCAACGAACCTGATGGCTAGGGTCGCGAGGCCGGTAAGCAGGACCAGCCCGCCCAAACCGGTCACCACCAGCATCACAAAGCTGCGGACGCCCGCGTTCGCCGCGACGCTCTCGGGCAAACTGGTCAGCGCGACTGTGCTCACACGCTGTCGTCCCAAGATCAGCGAAGCGCCTACGCACGCGATGGCGAAGGCAACGAATGGCGATACCTCCGCGCGGACAGCCGCGTGCATGATCAGGCGTTCCATAGCACGAAGATCCCGAAGAGGATGGATAGGACTGCAAGCAGGACGGTGAGCACCAGCCACGCGACAGAAGCCGTGCCGTCGGGTCGTTGCCCGAGTTGCTGTATCCTGAGCCAGGCTGGCCTTCACGGAGACCTTGATTTCCGGGTTCTGTCCCGGAGTGAGGAGAATCTCCGAGGTCATGGCACGTCCAAGGAAGTACCCGCCCGAGGTGTTAGATCGCGGCGTCCGGTTGGTGTTCGAGTCCGGTCGTCCGATCGCGCATGTCGCCCGCGATCTCGGGGTCCCGTCGGAGACGCTGCGCAAGTACGTGCGTCAGGTCGAGGCCAACGAGGGGCTGCGGCCTGATCTGCCGTCGGCGGCTGAGCGCGAGGAGATCAAGCAGTTGCGCAAGGAGAACTACGAGCTGCGGCGCGCGAACGAGATCTTGAAGGCCGCGAGCGTGTTTTTCGCGACCGAGCTCGACCAAGACCGGACGAAGTGACCGCGTTCATCGACGAGCATCGCGAGCGCTTCGGGGTCGAGCCGATCTGCAGGACCCTGGGCGTGTCGGCGTCCGCCTACTACCACCGCAAGACCAGCGCGCCGTCGGCGAGGGCGGTCGAGGACGCGCGGCTGCTCGCGCGGATCGAGCAGGTCCACGCGAGCAACTACTGCGCCTACGGCTACCGGCGCACGTGGAAGCGGCTGCTGCGCGATGGCGAGACGGTCGGCCGCGATCGCGTCAAGCGCCTCATGCGAGCGCACGGCATCCAAGGCGCCAAGCGCCGCGGCCGGCCCTGGCGGACGACGGTTCCCGACCCGAAGGCGACGAGGCCGGCCGACTTGGTCGACCGTGACTTCACCGCCGATCGACCAGATGCGTTGTGGCTGGCCGACTTCACCTACGTCCGCTGCTGGCAGGGCCTGGTGTTCTTCAGCTTCGTCATCGACGCCTATTCGCGTCGGATCGTCGGCTGGCAGTTCGCCGACCACATGCGCACCGACCTCGTCCTCGACGCGCTGCGCATGCCGCTCACGCGCCGACAGGCCGGCGCAGACGTCGAACTCATTCATCATTCAGACGCCGGAGCGCAATACACGTCCTATGCCTTCGGGCAGGTCCTCGACGACCACCAGGTGCTGCAGAGCATCGGGTCGGTCGGCGACGCCTATGACAACGCGATGGCCGAATCGTTCGTCGACAGCTTCAAGACCGAACTGATCGCCGACCGCGTCTGGCGCACCAAATCACAGCTCGAGCTTGCGATCGTCGAATGGGTTTCCTGGTTCAACCACGAGCGCCTGCACGAAGCCCTCGACGACCGCCCGCCCGTCGAAGTCGAGACCCTCTACGAGAAGAAGTACGTTTCGAATCCCTCCCACTCAATGACGAGCGGGAACCACTAAACCCGGTCTCCGTGGACATCAGCCCGGCTCAGTCTTGTTGGGTCCAGCGCATGGTGTCGGGGTTGTAGTACCTCTTCTCGGGCATCGAAGAGTCACCGAACGGACCTGGACGCGGCGAGCACTATCACACCGACCCAAACGACGACCAGTCCCCAGCCAGCGGTTGTCAGTAGAACCGACGAGGGCTTCACCACGACAAGACCCCAGAGAAGCGATGCAAGCGCCACCACCATCGCCGCAGCGCGCAGCGGAGTGATCCTCCAGTCGTGCATCAGCAGGCGTCGAGATCTGATGCCGACAGGGCCCCGCCGGCAGCGCTCACTGCGGCGCCCGCCGCACCGACAGGTCCACCACCACCCACGATAAGGCCGACGCCAGCCGCACCGAGCGCGGTCCCGGCCACCGCCTTGGCGCACGCACCATCGCCGCCATACTTGGCGCAGCCTCCGACGCTCCTTCGAGCAGCTCGGCTTCCGCGGGCAGGCAGCTGCGCCAGTCCTTCCGGATCGACATGGTTGACGGGGTCGCTACCTACGTAGGCGTAGCGGTTGGCTTCGGCGAGGTCGGCGATCTGGTTGAGGGGGTATTGTTGGGTCCAGCGCATAGTCTCGGGGTCGTAGTACCTCGCGGCGTAGTCGTAGTAACCCCCAACGGTGTGTCCGCCGGCGTACCGCAGGTCGGTGCTCGCGCCGCTGCCGGGACTGGTGGCGTTGCCGTCGGGGTTGTCGACGTATCTTCGGACGATCGCGCCCGAAACCTCCGTGAGGCCAGTGGTTGATCCGAGGCGGTCGGAGAGGAAGAACTGCTTACCGGTCGTGGTCAACCGGGGCGTGCGGAATCGATCATCTAGCGGTCAGGGAGAGTCTCCGGGCGCTCGGGCTGATCTAGGGTCGCCTCCGAGTCGCGCCGCTTGCGCGTGTAGGACCTCAGCGTAAGCGCGCATATAGCGAGGCCGGCGGTTGTCGCGAGGCCTCCTACGATCACGCCTTGGATGACCCCCTCGAGCACGGCAATAAGCAACCCCCAGAGGGCTCCGCAGACAAGTATGGCCAAGAATCCACGGAGCCACAAAGGGACGCGTCGCGAGTTCGGCATCAGCCGCCGACTCCGCCGATGCAATCGCCGAGCGCTCCCACCGCAGCGCCGCCTCGGCGAGCGCCCTGCTTCACCGGGTCCGGGGCGTCCTTACCGACGATCTTCTCTGCGAGCTTCCCCGTGACCGCCCCGGTGACGACTCCGCTAGCACACTTCTTGACAGTACGCTTCGAGTCGTTCGTAGAGATATAGTTACCAATAAAGGGGCCCTTACCGAAGGTCTCTAGCCCTGTAGGATCGGTGCCGTTGATCGGATCTCCGCCGACGTACACGTACCGGTTGGCTTCGGCGAGGTCGCTGATCTGGTTCAGGGGGTTGACCGGCCCCCTGGGTTTGGTCCAGGTTCTCTGTCGTCTTCTTGTTGTGGGATTGGTCTTGGACCGGTGTTCTCAGAGTCCTCGCGGACGGCGTTGAACTGGTCCATGGCCGGTGAGGGAAGTTCCTCTCACCGGCTGCCCTCACGGACACTGTCATAGAACTGCTGCGGCGTCTTCATCTGCAGGCCGCGATGCGGGCGCCGAGTGTTGTACTCGTCGACCCATTCGGCGAGCACGACGCGTGCTTCAAGGACCGACCGGAAGATCTCGCCGTTGAGTTTCTCGTCGCGCATCGAGCCGTTGAACCGCTCGACGTACGCGTTCTGCTGCGGGCTGCCCTTCTCGATGAACACCTGCCCGACGCCCTGGACCTCGAGCCAGGCTTTCAGGCTCGCGGCGATGAACTCGCGGCCGTTGTCTGAGCGGATCAACCGCGGGCGGCCGTGGCGCTCGAACAGGCCGGCCAGGACCTCGGCGATCTGCCCCGCGCCGACGTTGCGATCGACGTGACAGCCCAAGCAGCGTCGGGTGAACTCGTCGACGACGTTCAGGATCCGCAGCGGCAGCCCGTCGTCGGTCCTTGCGGCGACGAAGTCGTAGGACCAGATCTCGTTCGGCCTGGTGGCCTGCAGATTCCACGTCGACCCCGCGCGGCCGCCGATCGCCTTCTGGCCGTGTTTGCCCTTGGTCGGCGGGACTCTGTGGCCCTCCAGCCGCCACAAGCGTTCGACGCGCTTCTTGTTCACCGCGAACCCCTCGGCTCTGAGCAGCGCCCAGATCCTGCGATACCCGTAGCGCGGATACTGCGCGGCGAGCTCGTTCATCCGCGCCACGAGCTGCAGCTCAAGCGTCGCCGGCACCGCCGCGTAGCGTTGCGTCGAACGGTGCTGACCAACAAGCTGACACGCCCGCCGCTCCGACACCGGATGGCGCCCGAGCAGATACTTGATCGCGTCTCGGCGGCGCGACGGGCTCACCATTTTCCCTTCTGCAGATCCTTCAGCATCGAGATGTCCAACGCCTGGTCGGCCACGATCCGTTTGAGCCGCGCGTTCTCTTGCTCAAGGGCCTTCAAGCGATGCGCCTCGTCCTCCTTCAGCGCGCCGTACTTCGACCGCCACCGGTAGAAGGTCTGATCGCTGATCCCGATCCGCTTGCACGCCTGCGGGATCGTCAGCCCCTGCCCCTGGAGCTTTTCGTGCTCCCGCAGCTTGGCCACGATCTGCTCCGGCGTGTACCTCTTCGCTGCCGCCACCTTGCCCCCGATCCTCTCATCCGGCACTTACACACGAGCGAGCACTAACACTCGGAATGGACCGAACAACGGGGGGCCGGACAGGAGGTTTTCCATCACCAGTTTCGGGGCATGGTTCACACCGCAATGACCGCGCAACCCGACCCCATCAAAGTCGCCGTCGCCGACGCTCACCCCGTGGTCGGACTCGGCATCGAAGCGATCGTCAATGACGATGACCGGCTCGAGCTCGCCGCCAGCGAGACCGCGATCGACGAGAACACCGCCCCGCGCCTACGCCGAGCCGATGTCGTCCTTGCCGACACCGCCACCCTCGATCAGGACCCTGTCGACACCGTCGCCGCGCTGCAATCCCAGCCGGCGGAACCCAAGGTGCTCTTCTTCGGCGACCGCCTCCAGCCCGCACGAGTGCTGCGTGCCGTCCGCGCGGGAGCGGCCGGTGCGCTCGGCAAGACGGCGACAGCCGGGCAGATCGCCGACGCCATCGTGGGAGCCGCGCGGGGCGCGGCCGTCCTCACCCCGGCGCTACGCACGCGATTTGCCCGCGCCGGCCGCCCCGGCCCCAACCTCAGCGCGCGCGAGCAGCGGGCCCTGGAGCTGGCCGCCGACGGGCATACCGCTCGGGAGATCGGCGCCCGGATGCATGTGGCCGAAAGCACCGCGAAGGCGCACCTCAGCACCGCATACCGCAAGCTCGGGGCACGCAACCGTGCAGGCGCCATCCGCGCCGCCGCCGAGCACGGCCTCCTCGACGACCCAGCTCCACCCCCGCCGCGCGCTCGCTGACTCGTGGATTGTGGTGGCCGCGGCTACCCTCCCGCCGTGGCCGACACCTTCACCGACAACACCGAGCAGCGCCGCTTCGAACTCCACGTGGACGGCGAACTCCAAGGCTGGGCCGAGTACCTGCCCGCCGGCCAGAGCGTCATCCTCGCCCACACCGAGGTCCTCGAGGGCCACGAGGGAGAGGGCCTCGGCGGGCGCATCGTCCGCGCGACGCTGAAGGCCGTCGCCGCCGACGGAAAGACCGTCCTGCCGACCTGTCCTTTCGCCGCCGCGTACATCAAGCGCAACCCCGAACTCGCGTCGTTCGTGGACCCGAGCCTGCGCGCCCAGTTCGAGGCGTAGGCTGCGCACCATGAGCGACTTCTTCGAGATCAAGGACAAGCAGCGCGTGCGCCGCGAGGATGCGGCCAAGAAGCTGCGCGAGATCGCCGACCAGCTCGAGCGTCACAACGACCTCGAGTTCGAGCGCAACGGCATCTCGATCAAGACCCGGGTCCCGGACGAGATCGACATGAAGATCGAGTTCGAGATCGAGGACGGCGAGACCGAGATGGAGATCGAGCTCACCTGGTGACCGTCACCGCGCTGACCGGCGTCTACCACGCCGACGGCACGCTGATCGGCAAGCTGCGCTACTGGGTCGGCGCCCGGCTGGGCCGCGCCCACTGCTCGCTGTGCGACATCACGCACGGGTCGGTCCGGGAGAAGGCGTCGTGGCGCGCGTGCCGCGAAGAGCTGCCCGTGCCGTTCCGGGTAGTGCACCTCGACGAGCGCACCGAGGAGGAGCGCGCCGCCAGTGAGGGACGCACGCCGTGCGTGCTCGCCCACACCACTGACGGGGTCGAGGTGCTGCTCGGACCGGAGGAGCTGGAAGCCTGCGATGGCGATCCGGCCGCGCTGGTGCGGGCGATCGAGCAGGCGCTGGACGCCGCATGACGCACCGGCTGCTCATCGCCAACCGCGGCGAGGTCGCGGTGCGGGTGGCCCGCGCGGCCGACGACCTCGAGCTGCCGTGCGTCGCGGTGTTCGCCGCCGACGACGCGCTGTCCCCGCATGTGGAGGCCGCCGAGACAGCCGTCACGCTCGGCGCCGAGGGCCCGGCCGCGTATCTCGACATCGACGCGGTCATCGCGGCCGCGCGCGAGACCGGCTGCACCCACGTGCACCCCGGCTGGGGCTTCCTCTCAGAGCGCGCGGACTTCGCGCGCGCGTGCGCGGACGCGGGTCTCGTCTTCGTCGGCCCCTCCCCCGCCGTGCTCGACCGGCTGGGAGACAAGGTCGCGGCGCGGGCGCTGGCGCAGCAGCTCGGCGTGCCGGTCCCTCGCGCAGTGTCCACCGACGGACCCGACGCCGCCCGCGCGTTCCTGACCGAGCTCGGCGGGCCGATCATGCTCAAGGCGGTGTCCGGCGGGGGCGGGCGCGGGATGCGCGAGGTCAGCGACCCGGCGCTGCTCGACGACGCCTGGGACCGCTGCGTCGCCGAGGCCGAGCTGGCCGCCGGGTCCGGCGCGCTCTACGCGGAGGAGCTCGTCGCGCGCGCCCGCCACGTCGAGGTGCAGCTCGCGGGCGACGGCACCGGCGAGGTCGTCGCGCTCGGTGACCGTGACTGCAGCCTGCAGCGCCGTCACCAGAAGATCCTGGAGATCGCGCCGGCGCCCGCGCTGTCCGACGACCTGCGCGCCGGGCTCGAGGATGCCGCGCTGCGCATCGGACGCGAGCTGCGGCTCGCCGGGCTAGCGACGTGCGAGTTCCTCGTCGACCTCGACCACCCTGACCGCTTCGTCTTCATCGAGGCCAACCCGCGGCTGCAGGTCGAGCACACCGTCACCGAGGAGGTGTTCGGCTGCGACCTCGTCGTCGCGCAGCTGCGCCTCGCGCTCGGCGCACCGTTGGCCGAGGTCGGGCTGACCGGCCTGACGCCGCACGGAACCGCGGTCCAGGCGCGCGTCAACGCCGACCACATCCCGGCCGGCGCGACGCTGTCGCGCTTCGACCTGCCGGCGGACGTCCGCGTGGACACGGCAGCGCGGGCGCGCACGCAGGTCAACACGGCCTACGACCCGATGCTCGCGAAGGTCATCGCCACCGGCGCGACGCTGCCCGCCGCGCTGGACATCCTCCACGGTGCGCTCACCGCCTTCGTCATCCACGGGGTCGAGACCAACCTCGACGCGCTCGCCGCGATGGCCGCCGACGAGGACGTCCGCGCGGGACGGCTGAGCACCGACCTGCTCGAAGGCCAGATCCGCGGGATCGCCGAGACGGCCCCCGTAGGCGACGTCGTGACGGTCGACGCGCCGCTGGCCGGCGTGGTCGTCGACATCGCCGCCCCCGTCGGGACGCGGGTCCCCGCGGGCGCGCCGGTGCTCGTCGTCGAGGCGATGAAGATGCACCACGAGATCGTCGCCCCGGTCGGCGGCGAGGTGACGTCGGTCGCCGTCCATCCGGGCAACCAGCTCCACCACGGCGACCCGGTCTTCACCATGACCGCGGGCGCGGTGACCGCGACGACCGCCGCCGACGACACGGCCACCGACCTCGACGCGCCGCGCGACGACCTCGCCGCCGTGCTGGACCGCCGCGCCGGGCTGCTCGACGACGCCCGTCCCGCCGCCGTCGACAAGCGCCGCGACCGCGGCCGCCGCACCGCGCGCGAGAACATCGCCGACCTCGTCGACGACGGCACGTTCGCCGAGTACGGCGGCCTGGCGATCGCCGCGCAGAAGGCCCGCCGGCCCGAGGACGACCTCATCGCGAACACGCCCGCGGACGGCATCGTCCTGGGCACCGCGGAGATCGACGGGCGGTCCGCGGCGGTGCTGTCCTACGACTACACGGTCATGGCGGGCACCCAGGGGTACCGCAACCACCAGAAGACCGATCGGATGCTCGAGCTCGCTGAGCGCCGGCGCCTGCCCGTCGTGCTGTTCGCCGAGGGCGGCGGCGGCCGGCCCGGTGACACCGACTTCGCCGAGCTCTTCCAGCTCACGGTCCCGACGTTCGCGACGTTCGCCCGCCTGTCCGGGCTGGTGCCGCGCATCGGCATCGTCTCCGGCAACTGCTTCGCGGGCAACGCGGCGCTCGCCGGGTCGTGCGACGTGCTGATCGCGACGCCCGACGCCTCGCTCGGCATGGGCGGCCCGGCGATGATCGAGGGCGGCGGGCTCGGCCGGTTCTCCCCCGCCGAGGTCGGGCCGA
>JAEMQS010000229.1 GCA_016463765.1 Solirubrobacteraceae bacterium
GCGAGCGGGATCGCGACGCCGATGCCCCAGCCCACCGCGAAGCGGCTCCACGGGAAGACCGAGGCGTAGGCGGGCAGCGGCAGGTAGGTGCGGAACAGGTCCTTGATGAGCTCCGCCAGGCCGATGCCCAGCGGGATCGCGAGCAGCGCCCCGAGCAGGCCGATCTGCAGGCCGAACGCCAGGGGACGGCCGGCGAGGGTCCGCGGCTCGGCGCCGAGCGCCATCCCGACGCCGATCTCCCGGCGCTGCGCCTCGACGACGCGGCTGACGAGGTTGAACGCGGCGAGCCCGGCGCCGGCGAGCAGCAGGATCGCGAACGCGGTGTAGATCTTCTGGTCGTTGCGCGCGTCGCGGTACATGATGCGCGTGACCGGCTCGTCCGAGCCGACCGTCGTCGTGATCCCGACGCCCGGCAGCTCGCGCGCCAATGCGGCGCGCACGTCGCGCTCGAGCTGCTGCTCGCCCGTCGCGCCGGTTCCCCGGACGAGCAGCTGGTTGACCTCGCCCGGCCTCCCCGCTGCGCGCTGGGCGAGCGCGAGCGGCGCGTACACGATCGCCAGCCCGCTCTCGGCGCCGGAGATGCCGGCCTCGTCGACGACGAGGAAGTGCTGCGGGGAGACCCCGAGACCGGTGTACGGCACCGTGCCGATGCCGGCGAGGCGCAGCCGCCCCGGCGTCGGCAGGTCGTAGTACTGCGCGACGTGCCAGTCCAGCACGACACCCGGCGCCCCGTCGTCGGGACGACGCCCCTCCTTGACGGCGACCTGCTCCACCCCGGCACGGCCCAGGCCCGGGATCCCGACGATCCGCGCGGGGACGACGACCGGGCTGCCCGGCGTCGACGCGTCGGCCTGCGAGGCGGTGACCAGACGCTCCTGCGTGGCAGCGACTTTCCCGGCGGGGAGGGCCGCCACCGCTCCCTCAAGCGCCCCGCGGGCGACGAAGGCGCCGTCGGCGAGGTCGACGCGGACGTCGTGCGCGCGCAGCGCGTCGCGGCTGACGTCCGCGCTGCGCTCGCGCCACGTCGTCAGCCCGCCGAGCCCGGCGAACGCTCCGACGCCCACCCCGAGCACGATCGCCGTGCTCAGCACCTGCAGCCAGCGGGCGCGCAGATCACGCCAGGTCCACCGCAGCCAGATCCCGCGCATCGCCGCCTACCAGTGCAGGTCGTCGATGGCCGCCGGCCCGCCCGCGGGAGGCCCGTCGCCGACGAGGCGCCCGCTCGAGAGCTCGATCACGCGGTCGGCGACGCGCGCGATCTCGCGGTTGTGCGTGACGACGAGCACCGTCCGTCCGTCGGCGGCCTGCTCGCGCAGGAGCTCCAGGATCTGCACGCCGGTGCGGAAGTCCAGCTCGCCGGTCGGCTCGTCCGCGAGCAGGACCGGAGCGCCGGTGGCGACGGCGCGGGCGATGGCGACGCGCTGCTGCTCGCCGCCGGACAGCTCGTGCGGGAAGTGCTCCAGCCGGTCGCCGAGCCCCACCCGGTCCAGCGTGCGCTGCGCCGCCTCCCGCGGGTCCTCTCGGCCCGCGATGTCTGCGCCGAACTCGACGTTCTCCAGGGCGGTGAGCCCGGGGAAGAGGTTGAACGTCTGGAAGATGAAGCCGACCGTGTGGCGGCGGAACGCGTACAGCTCGCGGCGCGAGGCGCTCGTGATGTCGCGCCCGCCGACGACCACCCGCCCGTCGGTGGGGGAGTCCAGGGCGCCGATGAGGTTCAGCAACGTGGTCTTGCCCGAGCCCGACGGGCCCAGGATGACGACGAACTCGCCGGGCTCGACGACGAGGTCCACGGCTTCGATCGCCGTGACGGTGGTCTCTCCGACGACGTAGCGGCGGGCGACGCCCTCGAGCGTGATGGAGCCCCGGGGCGGCGGGTCGGGGACGCCGGGTGCAGGCATGCGCCGGAGCGTACGCGCGCCAGGTCGCCGTCCGCGACCGGTGAGTCCCCCCGCCGTGCTGCGGGGGACTACGGGCTCAGGCGGCCTGGTAGCGCTTCGCCGCGCGGGCGCGCATCTTGGCCGCCTCGATCTCGCGGTTCTTCGGCGGCGCGGTCGTCGTCATGCTGTCGAGCAGCTCCCGCGACGCCGCCGCGACGGCCTCCACCGCCCGGGCGAACGCCTCGGCGTTGGCCTGCGACGGCTTCGTCGACCCGCTGATCTTGCGGACGTACTGCAGGGCCGCGGCCTGGACCTCGTCGTCCGTCGCCGGCGGCTCGAAGTTGTAGAGCGTTCGGATGTTCCGGCACATGGCGTCAGGGTAACCGGGGACCGATCGATCGAAAACCCGTCCGTTGGGAATCGATCCAGGCGAGGCCGCGTCGAGGCGCGCCGACGCGAACCCTGTGCCCCGTCTGCTGCTCGCCGCACTCACCGCCGCGCTGGCCCTCCCCGGGTCCGTGGCGTCGGCCGCGACGCCCGACGAGCTCGAGCGCCAGGGCGTGCGCGACATCATCGTCATCCGCGAGTCGGGGCTGACCGCCGCCGAGCGCACCGACGTCCGCGATGACGCCGACGTCGACCACGTGCGGATGCTGCGCCTCGCCGACACCGAGGTCGTCC
>JAEMQS010000230.1 GCA_016463765.1 Solirubrobacteraceae bacterium
ATGTCGGACATGTCGCGCGCGTCGCCCTGGATGAGGTCGCGCATCGTCGCGAAGCGGTTCGGGCGGTCCGACGGGTAGGCGTAGATGACCTTGACGCGGGGCCCGGTGTGCGCCTGATGCGTGGTGTCGTCGGTCGCCTGCTCGACGCCGCACCAGGGACCGGTCCGCAGCCCGCTCGTCGACGCCGCGCCGAACGTCGTGCGCCGGATCTTCCTGAGCTGGCGCTTGAGCGTGCGGTCGGCCCCATCGGGGATCCGGTCGCCGTGGGTGGCCCCCGGCAGCACGGGCCGGACCTTGCCCGAACGCGCGGAGGCGGCCAGCGGCGGCACGAGGCCGAGCAGGATGAGCGCGATCACGACGGGGAGCGGCGGACGGGGCACCAGGACCTTTTCGGCACCGGTACGCGCGCGTCCGACCACGCAGAACGGCGTTGGACGGAAAGCCGGAGCAGCGGGACAGCGCATCCCCCTTGTCGTAGGAAGTAGGAAGTTCTACTGTCTACTCCATGACCACCGCCGCCGACGACGTCCTGAAGCCCGATTACACCGCCCAGGGGCGGCACTTCATCTTCAACGAGGAGCACGAGCAGCTGCGCGAGGGCGTCCGCGCGTTCGCGCAGAAGGAGCTCGCGCCCCACGCCGACGAGTGGGAGGAGACGACGTTCCCGGACTCCGTCTTCCGCCGCATGGGCGAGCTGGGCTACCTCGGCCTGGACAAGCCCGAGGAGTACGGCGGCCAGGGCGGCGACTACTTCACCGCGATGGTCCTCGCCGAGGAGATGGCCCACGCGCACTCCGGCGGCCTGGCGATGGGCGTGGCGGTCCAGACCGACATGGCGCTCCCGCCGATCCTCGCGTTCGGCACCGAGGAGCAGAAGCAGGAGTGGGCCGTCCCGGCGATCAAGGGCACGAAGATCCTGTGCCTGGGCATCACCGAGCCCGACGCCGGCTCCGACGTCGCGGGCATCAAGACCCGCGCGGTCAAGGACGGCGACGACTGGGTCATCAACGGCGCGAAGACATACATCACCAACGGCCACCGCGCCGACGTCATCGTGCTCGTCACGAAGACCGACCCCGACGCCGGCTACGACGGGTTCACGCTCTTCCTCGTGCCGATGGACGCCCCGGGCGTCATCCGCGAGAAGCGCCTGCAGAAGCTCGGCATGCACGCGTCGGACACCGCGCTGCTGGCCTTCCAGGACGTCCGCGTGCCCGCCAGCGCGGTCCTCGGCCAGGTCGGCAAGGGCTTCTACCACATCATGTGGGAGCTCCAGGGCGAGCGGATGATCGGCGCCGCGGGCTGCGTCGCGGGCGCCCAGCTGGCGTTCGAGAAGACGCTGACCTACGCCAAGGAGCGCGAGGCGTTCGGCCGCCCGATCGCCAACTTCCAGGTCACCCGCCACAAGTTCGCCGAGATGGCGACGAAGATCGAGTCAGCGCGGCAGATGGTCTACGTCACCGCGTGGCGCTTCGCCAACGGCGAGTACCCCGTGCGCGAGATCTCCATGGCGAAGCTGCACGCGTCCCGCGTGTCCGTCGAGGTCGCCGACGAGTGCATCCAGATCCACGGCGGCGCCGGCTACATGAAGGAGTACGGCATCGAGCGGGTGTGGCGTGACCTGCGTCTGAACCGGATCGGCGCCGGCACAGACGAGGTCATGCTCGAGGTGATCGGGAAGTCCTACGGGATCTAGGCGCCCACCCGGATCAGCTTCTTGTTGACGAACTCGTCCGCCCCATAGCGGCCGAGTTCGCGCCCGAAGCCCGACGCCTTGACGCCGCCGAACGGCAGCTCGACGCCATCGGCGCCGACGATGTTCACGTAGACCATCCCGGCGTCGATCCGGTCGGCCACCCGCTGGGCCTGCTCGGGGTCGTCCGTGAACACGTAGGAGCCCAGGCCGTACGGGGTGTCGTTGGCGACGGCGATCGCCTCGTCCTCCGACGACACCTTGTACACCTGCGCGACCGGGCCGAAGAACTCCTCGCCGTAGGCGGGGTTGCCCTTCGCGATGTCGCCGAGCACGGCGGTGTTGAAGAAGGTGCCGGTGCGCCCTCCCCCGGCCAGCAGCGTCGCGCCGTGCTCGAGCGCGGCCTGGACCTGCGCGTCGAGCCGGTCGGCCGCCGTCGATGACGACAGCGGGCCGATCGCCGCGTCCTCCTTCGTCGGATCGGACGGCTCGACCGCCGTCAGCGCTGCCGTGAACTTCGCGACGAACTCGTCGTAGAGCTCGTCGATCACGACGAACCGCTTCGCCGCGTTGCAGGACTGGCCGGTGTTGTCCAGGCGCGCGTCGACCGCCGCCTGCACGACCGCGTCGAGGTCGCTGGCGCCGAGCACGATGAACGGGTCCGAGCCACCGAGTTCGAGCACGACCTTCTTCAGGTGCCGGCCGGCGATCTCCGCGACGGCGGCGCCCGCCCGGCCGGACCCGGTGAGCGAGACGCCCTGCACGCGCGGGTCGGCGATGACCGTCGCGATCTGGTCGTTCGTCGCGTAGATGTTGATGTACGCGTCGGTGGGGACGCCCGCCTCGTGGAACATCGCCTCCAT
>JAEMQS010000102.1 GCA_016463765.1 Solirubrobacteraceae bacterium
GTTATGGTCGGCACATGCCCGTGCGCGTCGGCTGCGGCCTCGCAACGCACGCAGATCCCCACCTCGGCGCGCTGGCAGCGGCCGAGGACGCACGTGACGGACTGCAGGGCCGGGCCGCGGACCTCGTCATCACGTTCCTCGCGGGCGGGCATCTCGGCGCTCCGGAGATCGCGCTGGACACCATCGGCGCCGTCCTGGAACCGGACGGGCTGCTGGGCTGCGGCGCCGCCGGCGTGCTCGGGGACCGTCGCGAGATCGAACACGGGACCGCCGTGGCGGTGTGGGCGGCGAACCTCGGCGACGGCCGCGCCACCACCTTCCACGCCGACGTCCGCCCGGGCGACACGGGCGGGGTGACCGTGTCGGGCCTGCCGACGATGGCCGGTGCCGCCGGCACCGTGCTGTTGCCCGACCCCTACACCTTCCCGACCGACGCGGTCCTCGACGAGCTGGCGGTCCGCGCGCCCGGCGTGCCCGTGCTCGGCGGGGTCGCGAGTGCCCGCACCGTCGACGGGTCCGCTGCGCTGTTGTGCGACGACCGCATCCATGACGGCGGCGCGGTCGGGGTGCGCTTCGACGATATCGACCTCCTGCCGTGCGTCTCCCAGGGCGCGCGTGCCGTCGGCCCCGAACTCGAGATCACGTCCGGCACCGGCCATGTCATCCACGAGCTCGCGGGCGAGCCGGCCCTCCCGAAGCTCCGCGACGTCGTCGAGGCCCTCCCGGCCGACGAGCGTGCGGCCGTCGCCGAAGGCGTGCTGCTGGGGATCGTCCTCGAGGATGCGCCGACCCCGAGCCCCGGGCCCAGCGACGTCCTCATCCGCGGGCTGCTCGGCGGCGACCCCGCGCAGGGCACGGTCGCCGTCGGCGCGCCCGTGAGCGCGGGCCAGGTCGTGCGTCTGCACGCCCGTGACGCCGAGACCGCCGACCGCGACCTGCGCGACGCGCTCGAGCTGCGCCGCGTCGCACTCGGAGCCGCCCCGCCGGCCGGCGCGCTCGTCTTCACGTGCACGGGCCGGGGTCAGGAGATGTTCGGGGTCCCCGATCACGACGCGCGCTCCGTGCATGCCGGCCTCGCGGGCGCGCCCGCCGCCGGGTTCTTCGCGGCCGGGGAGATCGGGCCGGTCGGCGGCGGGAACTTCCTCCACGCGTTCACGGCGACTGTGGCAGTGTTCGCCTGACCATGGAGCTTCGCGATCGCACCGTCCTGCTCACCGGCGCCACAGGCGGCATCGGCCACGCCATCGCACGGGCCTGCGCGGCGCGCGGCGCGTCCCTGATCCTCACGGGCCGGCGGACCGACGTCCTGGCGAGCCTTGCGTCCGAACTGGGTGCCCAGAGCGTCGCGGTCGACCTCGCCGACCGCGCCCAGGTCGACGGCCTGCTCGCCGACCACGGTGATGTCGACGTCCTGATCGCGAACGCGGCGCTGCCCGCCACCGGGCTCATCAGCGAGCTCACGCCCGAGCAGATCGACCGCATGCTCGACGTCAACCTGCGCGCGCCGATCATGATGGCCCAGCGGCTCGTCCCCGGGATGCTCCAGCGCGGTCGCGGGCACCTCGTCTTCATGTCGTCGCTCTCGGGCAAGGTGCCGTCGGCCCACAGCTCGATCTACAACGCGACGAAGTTCGGGATGCGCGGGTTCGCCGGCGCCCTGCGCGAGGAGCTGCATGACGGCCCGGTCGGCGTCTCCACGGTCTTCCCGGGCTTCATCCGGGACGCGGGCATGTTCGCGGACGCCGACATCGAGCTGCCGCCGGGCGTCGGGACGAAGTCGCCCGAGGACGTCGCCGAGGCCACCATCCGTGCGATCGAGCGCGACCGGCGCGAGATCGACGTGGCCCCGCTGAGCATGCGGGCCGGCGTGATCGTGGCAGGTGTCGCCCCGGAGCTGGCCAGCCGCTTTCAGCGGCGTATGGGCTCCGGCGATGTCGCCGAGCGCCTCGCGGCCGGGCAGGCCGGCCGCCGCGACGGCTGAACGCCCGCCGGCCCCTAGTTCGACGTGTGCTGCACGCGCTGCGTCTCGGGGGCGACCGCGCGCAGGACCTCGGACGCGAGGATCGCCCCGTGGGAGGCGTCCTGCGGCGTGGCTTGGATGCGGACGACCAGTTCGTCGTCGTCGATCTCCTCGAGCAGCACCCGCGGCTCGTTGCGCATCGGGGTCTCGATGGTCGCGACGAGCAGGTCGTGCACGTCGACGGGCGTCACCCCGCGCCGCAGCCGCGCGCGCAGGTCCACGCCCGCAGGCTCGCGCAGCGGGATGATCGCGACATCCATCACGGCGCGGTTCGGGACGAGGATCGAGTCCTCCCCGCTGGCGAGCACGGTGTGCAGCAGGCCCAGTGATGACACCACGCCTTCGACCTCTCCGGCGAGCGGGCCGCCCTGCAGGCGGATGCGGTCGCCGACGCGGAAGGGCTGCGCGCTGAGGATGACGACGCCGGCGATCAGATTCCCCAGCGTCTGCTGGGCCGCCAAGCCGAGCAGGATCGTCGCTGCGGCCGCGACCGGGATGAACGCGCGCGGGTCGACGCCGCCGAGGCGCAGCGCCGTGAACACGGCGACGAGCACCAGCACGAGCTTGACGACGAACGCGAGCGTGCCGGCCGCGCCGGGGTCGAGCCGCCGGAACATCCGCGGACCGAGGGCGCGCCCGAGCGCACGGGCGAACAACGCCCCGAAGACCAGCACGAGCGCGGCGGCCCCGAGCCGGATGGGCGTCTCCGCGCCGTCGACGCGATCGCGCAGCAGGTAGCCGGCGATCACCAGGCCGAGGAGCGGGAGCAGGACCGCGGCCTCGATCCGGGCCCGGCGGGCCTGCCGGTCGCTGAGCTTGCGGGCGAGGCCCGCCTCCTGCCAGGCGTGCGTCTTGGTGTCGAGCATGCGGCGCATCTCTTCAGGAGAACACGGCATAGTGGCCCAGAACGTGTGATGTCGAGCACACAGGCGGGTCCGGGTCCGGGCTCGCCGACCCACAGGGAGGGAGACCATGCGCCATTGGGATCTGCAGACCATCGACGTGCTGCCCCGCAAGCCGATCGTCCTGGACTCGCGTCGCGGTGAGTCGCGATCGATCGCACTGCAACTGGAAGCGGGCGAGGCGCTCGACGAGCACCAGGTCCACGAGCGCGCCCACCTGGTGGTCGTCGACGGCGAGGTCGAGGTCCGCAACGGGGCGTCCCCGCAGCGCGGCGGCCCTGGCCTCCTCGCGATCTTCGATCCCGCCGAGCGTCACGAGGTCCGCGCCGTGACCGACGCGCGCCTCCTGCTCATCCTGGCGCCGTGGCCGGGAGACGGGCACCCCGGCGCCCGCGATCTCTGACGGCCGCGCCCTCAGAACAGCGTCTCCTGGGCCACCGCGCGTCCTGCCCGCGGTGGTGCCGGTGACGGCGGTCCTCCCCCGCGCCGTGCAGCCCGCATCGCCCGGAATCGCGTGGTGCCCTCGGCGGCGTCGACTCCCGGCGCAGGATCCCGGGACTCCGTGCGGATGAGCCGCGCCAACCGCTGTCGCTCGTAGGACGGCAGGTAGTCGCCGGCGCCGTACAGCTCCTCGTAGTGCTCGACGAGGTCGGGCCGGCAGGACCGCAGCCAGTCCATGAAGACGTCGCGCGTCTCGCCGCGCAGGTGCAGGCCGATCCCGCCGATCTGCACCGCCCCCGCCTCGGCCGCGGCGGCGAGCAGCGGTTCGAGCTGCGCGGGCGCGTCGTTGATGCCAGGCATCAACGGCGCCACGAGGACGCCGGTCGGGATCCCGCGGCGGTTCAGCTCAGCGACGGCCTCCATGCGCGCCCGCGGATGCGGGGTGTGCGGCTCGGTCTGCCGCCACGCCCGTTCGTCCCAGGTCGGGATCGAGAGGTCCGCGAACACCGGCGCACGTTCTGCCGCGCGGACCATGAGATCGGCGTCGCGCAGCAGCAGCGGCGACTTGGTCAGCACCGAGGACGGCGTCGCGCTGTCACCCAGCGCCTCCCAGATCTCGGGCATGAGCCGGTACTTGGACTCGACCCACTGATACGGGTCGGTGTTCGTCCCCATCGCGACGTGCTCACGCCCCCACCGCGGGCGGCCGAGTTCCGCGCGCACGACCTCCGGGGCGTTGACCTTGACCACGATCTCGCGCTCGAAGTCCCGGCCGGGGTCGAAGCCGAGGAACGTGTGGGTGGGGCGAGCGAAGCAGTAGGCACACGCATGACTGCATCCCCGGTACGGGTTGATCGTCCACCGAAACGGCATGCGCGACCGCGCCGGCACCCGGTTGAGGACCGACTTCGCACGGACCTCATAGAACCGGGTGTCCATCGCCTCGGGCACGTCGAAACGGCGCACGTGCGCCGGCTCGCGGTAGCCGGGCAGCGTCGCCGCCTCGTCGTGTTCGATGCTCAGATGCTCCCATCGCACGAACGTATGTTCGCATGCCGGGAGGACGTCAAGCGACGCGCAACTGTGGGTACGTCAGGCGCTCCTTGATGGTCGTGCGGTCCTCGGGCTGCAGCAGCTCGCGCTGGGTCCGCAGCAGCGCCACCGCGGCCGCCGTGCGCCGGAACGGGTCCGCCACGACGGCGCCGTCACGGACGGCGATCGCCGCGATGGGTCGCCCGCGCGCCTCGGCGAGCAGGACAGGACCACGCAGGGCGGGGCGACAGTCGAGGGTCGCGAGTTCGCGAACGGCGGGTGCGTCCGCGGGCATCGCGGGACGCAAGGTGATCGGGCTGATGGGCATGGTGGGCCTCCGTCGGGTTGGTGGGACTACCACCATGGACGCCGCGCCTTCCCAATTTCTTCCCGGGCCGTCAGACGGTCAGGCGCGCGACCAGCGACATCTCGCCCGCGAGGGTCTGACTCGTGGCCGACACGATCTCCACCGGCACGATCTCCCCCGGCTCGGCCAGCCCGCCGAAGTTCACGACCTTGTTGTGCGACGACCGGCCTCGCAGCCGCGACGGGTCGTTGCGTGACGGCCCCTCGACCAGCACGTCGACGGTCCGCCCGACGAACCGCTGCGCGCGCTCGTGCGCGCGTCGCTGGATGACCTCGACGAGGCGCTCGAGCCGCTCGACCTTCACCGGGTGCGGGACCAGGCCCTCGGTGAGCTCCGCCGCCGTCGTGCCGCGCCGCGGCGAGAAGAGGAACGTGAACGCCGCGTCGTAGCCGACCTCCTCGCAGAGCGAGAGCGTCTGCTCGAAGTCCTCCTCGGTCTCCCCGGGGAACCCGACGATGACGTCGGTCGTGAGGGCCACGTCGGGCACCTGCTCGCGGATCATCGCGACGCGGTCGAGGTAGCGCTCGCGTGAGTACGTGCGGCGCATCGCCTTGAGGATCGGCGTCGACCCGCTCTGCAGTGGCAGGTGGATGTGCTGGCAGACGGACGGGAGCTCGGCGTGGCAGCGGACGACGTCCTCGCGCAGGTCCTTCGGGTGCGGGCTGGTGTACCGGATGCGCTGCAGGCCGTCGATCGCGTCGAGCGCGCGCAACAACTCGCTGAAGCTGCGCGGGCGCCCGTCGTCACCGCGCAGGTCCCGCCCGTAGCTGTTGACCGTCTGGCCAAGGAGGGTGACCTCGCGGACGCCATCGTCGACCAGGCCGCGCACCTCGGTGACGAGCTCGTCGAACGGCCGGCTGGCCTCACGCCCGCGCGTGGACGGGACGATGCAGTACGAGCAGGCGCAGTTGCACCCGACCTGGATCTGCACCCAGGCCTGAAACTCGCGCTCGCGCTTGGTCGGCAGGTGGCCGGGGAAGCCCTCGAACTCGAAGAAGCCCTGCGCCGTGATGGCGTCAGAGGTCAGGAACTCGGCGAGCTTGTGGACCTGGCCCGGTCCGAAGGCCACGTCGACGAACGGAAACCGGCCGAACACCTCGTCCTTGACCGACTGCGCCCAGCAGCCGCCCACGCCGACGACCCGGGTCGGGTCCTCGGACTTCAGGCGCTTGGCCTCCCCCAGGTGCGCGACGAATTTCGAGTCCGCCGACTCCCGGATCGAGCACGTGTTGAAGAGGATGAGGTCGGCCTGATCGCGCGCTTGCGCCTCGTCGTAGCCGAGCGTCTCGAGCATGCCCTTCATGCGCTCGGAGTCGTGCTCGTTCATCTGGCAGCCGAACGTGGTGACGTGATAGCGCTTGCGGTCCGACATGGGCGACCAGGGTACCGCTGCGCCCCGCCGCCCCGATCCTGGGCGTCGGCGCGTCAGCGCGCGACAACCCAGCGATCGCGCGGCGTGCGCCGGACCCGCAGGGTGTGCGGCGTCGCGGTCGCCACGACCTCGACATCGCCGTCCTCGTGGACGATGACGCCGCCGCGGCGGCGCAGCAGGCGGCGTGCGCCCTCGGGCCCGCGGAGGTACGCCATCTTGGCCAGGACCTCGGCCTCCAGCGCGGTCCCGCCCACGGCCGTCGCGCTCAGCAGACCTGACCAGCACGGCTCGCCCGTCGACGGGTCGAGGAGGTGGTGGGCCCAGCCCGCTCCGTCGCGCAGCCAAGCGCGGCGGGTCATCCCGGAGGTGGCGACACCGCCCTGGGTGACGCGCGGGGTGGCGACGGTCTCGCCCGTCCGCGGGTGATCGACGAGGACCGCATGCGGCCGGCCGGACGTCCCGCCCAGGGCGAGGTCGCCGCCGCAGTCGACGATCGCGTGGCGTGCGCCGGCGAGGAAGCGCAGGGCGCGGTCGGCGGCGCGTCCCTTCGCGGTGCCGCCGAGGTCCAGCCGCACGCCGGCCGGGCGGGTGATCGTGGCCGCATCGTCGTCGACGGCGATCTCGCGCCAGCGCGCGTGGTTCGCGGGCGCGGCCTTCGTCCGGGGCGGTGCGGAGAGGAGTGCCGCGTCCAGGTCGGGCGCGGGGGCGCCGACGCGCGACAGCCGGTACCCGGCGTCCTCGATCGCATCCAGCAGCGTGGGGTCGATCAGGCCGGCCGACCTCTCGGCAGCCCACAGCGCCGCCCGCACGTGGTCGCGCAGGAGCGGGCCCGCCTCGACCGTGTGATCCGGGTCCTCGTTCAGGCGTGAGAGGGCGCTGTCGGGCCGAAAGCGCGTGAGCTGCTCGTCGGTGTGCTCGAGCTCCGCCCGGGCGCTGCGGACCCGATGCTCAAGTGCAGGGTGGCCGCCGTCGGCCGCCACCCGCATCTGGGTCCCCATCGCCGGGAAGCGGACGTCGAACGCGCTCACGAGACGTTCGTCCGCGGCGAGGCCAGCCCCTGGTCCTGCGTCTGGTCATCGCCTGGGATCGCCTGCTGGCCCTGCGTGGTCCCGGGCGCTGCCTGGCCGTCCATGCCGGGGGGCGCGGGCGGGGCCCCGCTGCCGTTCTGGTCCCATGGCGGGACCTGCTGCTGTTGCTGCTGCTGCGAGCCGTCAGAGGTCCCGGGAGCCTGCTGCTGGGCCTGGCTCGGGGGGCCGCCCTGTCCCGGCCCGACGTTCTGGGTGCTGCTGCCATCCGAAGCGGCGGCCTGCATGCCGATGATGGCGGCGACCGCGACGGTCGCGGCCGCCCCGGCGGGCAGGTAGCGCTGCCAGACGGGCTGGTCCTCGGCGGCCGGTGTGGGTGTCGTCTGAGAGGTCATGACGACACCCTCGGCCAACGCGGTTAAGGCGCCCTTCCGGATCGCTGGGCGTTGGCTGAGAGCGTCAGCGCGCGTACTCGACCGCGCGGGACTCCCGGATGACTGTGACCTTGATCTGCCCGGGGTACTCCATGTCCTGTTCGATCTCCCGTGCGATCTCACGCGCGAGCGCCAGCGCCCGGTCGTCATCGACGGTGTCCGGCGCGACGATCACGCGGATCTCTCGTCCGGCCTGCATGGCGTAGACCTTGTCCACGCCGTCGTGACGCTGTGCGAGCTGCTCGAGTTCGCGCAGGCGCTTGACGTAGTGCTCGAGGGACTCCCCGCGCGCCCCCGGGCGGGCGCCGCTCAGCGCGTCCGCGGTCTGGACGATCACGGCCTCGACGGTCTGCGGCTCGACCTCGTTGTGATGGGCCTCCATCGCGTGCGCCACGGCTTCGGTCTCGCCATGGCGGCGGGCCATATCCCCACCGACCAGCGCGTGCGGACCCTCGACCTCGTGCGAGACGGCCTTGCCGATGTCGTGCAGCAGCGCGGCGCGGCGGGCGGTGCGTGCGCTGGCGCCCAGCTCCTCGGCCATGAGCGCGGCGAGGTTCGCGCACTCGACCGAGTGCGCGAGCACATTCTGCCCGTAGCTCGTGCGGAACTTCAGCCGACCCAGGGTCTTCGTCAGCTCCGGGTCGAGACCCTGGACGTTGGCGGCGAGCGCCGCCTCTTCACCCGCCTCGAGGATGTGTTTGTCGAGGTCGGACTTCGCCTGGAAGTACGTCTCCTCGATCTTGGCGGGGTGGATCCGGCCGTCCTGGAGCAGGCGCTCCAGCGTCATGCGCGCGATCTCGCGTCGCACCCCGTCGAAGGCGGACAGGACGACGGCGTTCGGCGTGTCGTCGATGATGAAGTCGACGCCTGTGAGGTTCTCCAGGGCCCGGATGTTGCGCCCCTCCCGGCCGATGATCCGGCCCTTCATGTCGTCGCTGGGCAGCTCGACGACGCTCACGGTGGTCTCCACGGCGTGGCTTGCGGCGAGGCGCTGCATCGCGACCGACAGGATGGAGCGCACGCGCTGGTCGGCCGCGCGCTTGGTCTCCTCCTCGATGCCGCGCAGGCGTCGGGCCGCATCATGGCGGGCCTGCTCCTCGGCTTCACGGACGAGCCGGTCGCGCGCCTGCGCGACGCTCAGCCCCGAGATCTGCTCGAGCGCCTCCTCGTGCTCACGCCGACGGCGCGCGAGCTGGTCGCGCTCGGCCTCCAGCGCACGGGTCTGCTCGTCGAGCTCGCGGGCGCGGCGGTCGAGCTCGGCCGCCCGCTCGCGGATCCGCTCCTCGACCTCCCCCACGCGCTGCTCGCGATCACGCACCGCCTGCTCGACGTCGCGGATCGCCTCGGTGCTCGCGGGCGCATGCGACCGCCGTCCCCGTGCGACGAGCACGGTGACGACGATGAGCGCCACCGCGAGGATGGCCGCCGCGCCTACGATCTCCATTGCCGTTCCTCTCCGTTGGGACTGCGGATAGGACCGGTCCTAGCGACGGTGCGTGCGACGGCGTCGGAGCGCGCGCACGCGGACGTTCACGTACTCGATGCCATGGCCGCCGATGTGCGGCCGAACGCCTCCTCGGGCTGCTGCGGGGTGATCTCGTTCGGTTCGGGGAACTGACGCATCAAGAACGTCGGGAAACTGGTGATTAGCTGCGAATTCAGGGCCCGTCGCGGGGCTCGGTCCAACCCGTCCGATGATAGGCGTGAACAGCGGCGTTCACAACCGGCCGATGTCGGCCGCGGCTCAGGCTGCGGTGCGTTCGAACGCCCGCACGGCGTCGTACGCCACGTTCAGCTCGTAGCCCTTGCGCACGAGCATCCCGAGCGCCTTCTCGCGTGAGCGGTCGTCGGACGGCGGCTCGCGCAGCTTGCGCCGCAGCAACTCCACGGCAGCATCGAGCTCGGCCTCGGCCGGCTGCGCAGCCAACGCGGCGGCGATGTCCGCGCGGTCGACGCCCACCGCGATCAGCCGCTGCTCGATGCGATCCACGCCCCACGCATCGAGGGTCCGCCGGTCTTCGGCGAATCGCTGCGCATAGCGCGCGTCGTCGAGGTAGCGCTGCTCGAGCAGTTCGGCGATCGTCTCGTCGATGAGCTCCGGTTCGACGCGCTTGCCCTCGAGATGGCGGCGCATCTCGACCACCGTGCGGTCACGGCGGCCGAGGTAGCGGTACGCGAGGTCGAGCGCGCGCTGCGCGCTGACCTCACGCGACAGCACGCGGTCGGCGGGCTCCAGCACGGAACGCGGCTACGCGGCGGCGCCGA
>JAEMQS010000231.1 GCA_016463765.1 Solirubrobacteraceae bacterium
TTGGGGCTATAGCTCAGCTGGGAGAGCGTCTGGCTGGCAGCCAGAAGGTCGTCGGTTCGAGCCCGACTAGCTCCACTGCAGAACAGGCCGTCCACCAGGGCGGCCTGTTCTCGTTCCGGGACAGCGCATGACCACCCCCCACCTCCTCACCGTCAACGTCGGCCTGCCCCAGCAGATCGGTGTGCGCAGAGGCCGCCCGGTCATGAGCGCCATCGACAAGCGCCCGGTCGCCGGGCCGCACACGGTCCAGGGCATCAACATCACCGGCGACGAGCAGGCCGACCTCCGCGTCCACGGCGGCCCCGACAAGGCCGTCTACGCCTACGCCGCCGAGGACACGTCCTGGTGGACCACCGAACTCGGCCGGGACGATCTCGGCCCCGGCTCGTTCGGCGAGAACCTCACCACCGCCGGCGTCGACTGCACGAACGCCGTCATCGGCGAGCGCTGGCGGGTCGGCACGGTCCTCTTCGAGGTCTGCCAGCCGCGCCAGCCCTGCTTCAAGCTCGGCCTGCACCTCGACGACCCGAAGATCCTCAAGCGCTTCGCCCGGGCGTCACGGCCCGGCGCGTACCTGCGGATCCTCGAGCCCGGCACGCTCGAAGCGGGCGACACCGTCGAGGTCGTCGACGTCCCCGGCCACGGCGTCACGATCCGGCTCGTCGCCGACGCGATCCTCCTCGATCACGACCTCGCCGGCCAGGCGGCGCAGGCACCGCAGCTCCCCGGGCCACTGCGCGAGTGGCTCGCCGACCGCGCCGCCGCGTAGCGCACCCCTCGGAAAGTCTCGGGTCGGACCTTGGGGGTCCCCCGATGGCAGGACCCCTCCGGGTCGGCACCGTACGGTCCATGACCACGCCCGCACGCCTTCTCGCCTGTCTCGCCGTCCTCGTCGCCGCCGCTGCTGCAGCGCCCACCGTCCAGGCCGCCAAGCGATGTCCTGCGCCGAAGGTGGCGTGGAAGGCCGAGGGCCGCACGGTCTGCGTCGCCGCCGCCCGTGACGCGGCCACCCCGTCGCCGCTGAACGCGACGCTGGCAGGCAGCTGGGTCACCGGCGCGACGAGCGCCGCGCCGGGCGGCAGCGCCACCCTGGTCCCCCGGGAACTGCGACGCAGCGCGCCGCGACTGGCACGCACGACGACCGCCTTCGCCCGCCGGGCTCTGGCTCGACCCGCCAAGCCCCGCGGCGCCGCTTTGCGCACGCAGGGCGGGCGCGGCAGGGTTGTCACTGTCGACGAGATGGAGGTCAGCCGCCAGACGCAGCCCGACGGGACCGTGGTCATCACGAAGGGCAAGGCGACGATCTTCGAGGACGAGTCCAGGGACATGTCGGCCGAGATCGAGGCCCGCAGCAAGGACGGCCGCACCCGCCTCATCTACCGGCCCACGATGGACGACCTGCAGTCCGCCGACCCCGCGGTCGGCTGCCCCACCGCCGACGGCGTCGTCACGGCGAGCAACCGCTTCAGCACCGGCGGCACCGCCATCGGCCTGCGCGGCGGGCGCGTGCTCAGCTCCCGCACGCACCGCGAGTCGTTCTCCGTGAAGGCCCGGGGCCAGGTCGGCCGGGACGCGCGACTGGGCTCGGTCGAGGCGGTCGCCACCTACCACCTCGAGCGCTTCGAGCGTGGCCTCCAGTACGAGGTCAAGGCGTCCCTCGCCGCGCGCGTCTCACGCGAGGGCGCACCTGTGATCACCGGCTCGCCGTCGGTCGACGTCCGGGTCCGCGCTCTCGGCCACTCCGCGGCCGAGGAGCGTGCCTTCGAGCGCGAGGCCGCAAGCGCCTTCGCCCGCGACCGCGACACGCTCAAGACCCTGACCTGGCAGGCCGACGAGATCCGCGACGCGCTCGTCATCGCCGAGCGCACCTGGTACGAGGTGCCGAACAACTGCGCGGACGTCACGTTCGTGCCCCACACCGACATCGAGGAGGGGCAGAGCGTCGCCGTCCAGGGCTCCACGCGCACCCGGGCGGGTGGCACGGACTCCCCCGGCACGATCACGGTGACGAAGGTCGGCCGCGGCCGGTTCGACACCGCGAAGGCGCAGAGCGACCCGGGCGACCCCGCCCGGTTCACCGCGGTCGGCGCGGCGCCCGACGAGCATCGCAACACCGTCTACGCCGACGTCATCGCCACGTCGATGGCCGGTCGTGCCGTCGGGTTCTACTCCGGCTTCGCCAAGGACCAGCAGCTGCCGAAGACCTTCACCGGCACCATCTCCTCGCACCAGACGAGCACGGGCGGCACCACCATGGTCTGGACCGGAACGGCGACCTACACCCGCACGGGCCTCACCCGGCTGCCCGACGGCACGGTGCGCGGCTGGTATGACCTCACCGCGGCCTCGCTGTCGCACGCCCGCGAGTGGATCGGTCCGAGCGGGGGCTGTCGCTTCGAGGCGACCGGCTCCGGCGGCAGCATCGAGAGCGGCGACCTCGAGCTGTTCGTCCGGCCTGACGGCCGCCGCGAGTACGCGGTCCTGTACGACCTGAGGATCC
>JAEMQS010000103.1 GCA_016463765.1 Solirubrobacteraceae bacterium
CGTGGGTTCGAGGCCAGCGCGATCGTGCCGTTCGCGTCCGAGCGCAGCGCCGGCAAGGAGCTGCCCGGGTACGGCACCATCCAGCCGCTGACCGACGAGACGGTCACGGGGTACGACCTCGCGCTCTTCAGCGCGGGCGGCTCGACCTCGCGCGCGTGGGCGGAGAAGTTCGTCGCCGGCGGCGCGGTCGTCGTCGACAACTCGTCCGCGTTCCGCATGGACCCCGACGTGCCGCTCGTCGTCAGCGAGGTCAACCCCGAGGCGATGGACGACGCGCGCAAGGGCATCGTCGCCAACCCGAACTGCACCACGATGGTCGTCATGCTGCCGGCGAAGGCACTGCACGACGCGTTCGGCATGACCGCGATGGTCGCGACGAGCTACCAGGCCGCCGGCGGCGCCGGGCAGAAGGGCATCGACGAGCTCGCCGCGCAGGTGCCGGTCCTGCACGAGGAGATCGACTTCCTGGTGACCGACGGGCAGCGCGCGCGCGAGCTCGTGATCTCCGAGGTCCACGCCGACACGCTCGCCTACAACGTCGTCCCGATGCTCGGGACGCTCGGCGACAACGGCTACACCGACGAGGAGATGAAGATGCAGAACGAGAGTCGCAAGATTCTCGGCCTGCCCGATCTCGCGGTCAGCCCGACCTGCGTGCGCGTGCCCGTGATGGTCGGCCACGCCATCGAGGTCCGCGCGACGTACGAGCGCGAGGTCGATCTCACCGACGCGCTCGCGGCGCTCGAGGCGTTCCCGAACCTCGTGGTCGAGCAGGCGCCGACGCCGCTGGCCGCCGCCGGCCGTGACGAGACCTTCGTCGGCCGCGTGCGCGCGGATCTGGGTGACCCGAAGAGCCTGAACTTCTTCGTGGTCGGGGACAACCTGCTCAAGGGCGCGGCGCTGAACACCGTGCAGCTCGCCGAGCTCGCGGTCGCCCGCGGGCTCGTGGGCGCGCGCGCCTAGGGACAGCCCGGTCCCCCGGTCGGGGGACCCCACAACGGGTGACGGTGGTGCGGCCAATTCGTTGGGTGGCCTCCGTTCGCGCGTGCCGCGGGCGATGTGCGGGACGACGGGCCTCACTTGTCCGGGCCCGAGACTCCACACATCCTCGAAGGGACGACTCGGAACATGCGATCGATGCGACTGCCGCTTCGCACAAAGCTGCTCGGCGGGTTCGGCGCCGTGGTGGCGCTCATGGTGGTGCTGGGCCTGCTGGGCCTGAACAACGTCAGCTCTGTGGAACAGGGTGCTCAGCGGATCAACAACACCACCGTGGCCAGCGTCAACGCCGTCAACGAGATGCGCATCTGGTCGCAGACGCTGCGCAAGGACCAGTTCCGTCACGCCGCCGCGCCCAACCAGGCGAAGATGGACGAGATCGAGACCGTCGACGTCCCGATGGACCTGAAGTCCATCGAGGCTGCCTTCACCGCGCTCGGGCCGCTCGTCGAGGGCGACAAGACCGGCGAGGCGCGCCTGGCGAAGGCCAAGAAGACCTTTGCCGAGTACCGCGAGATCACGGACGGCTTCCTCGCCGCCAGCCGGGCTGGACGCAACCAGCAGGCCGCGAACATCCTCGCCGACGGCGGGGACTCCTTCAGCGACTTCGACGCGCAGATGCAGGACTGGAACAAGTCCGTGCAGGCGGAAGGCGACCGCACGTACGCCGATGCCGAGGCCACGGCCAAGGACGCGCGCACCACGACGCTGGTCATCCTCGTCGGCGCCGTCATCCTCGCGCTCGCCATCGCGCTGCTCCTCTCGCGCAGCATCTCCAGGGGCGTCCGCCAGGTCCTCGACCGTCTCGACAGCCTGAGCAACCGCGACAGCGCGGAGCTCAAGGACGGCCTCGAGCACCTCGCCGAGGGTGACCTCACCCGTGAGGTCGCGGCCGTCACCGAGCCGATCGGGTCGTGGTCGAACGACGAGATCGGCGACGTCGCGCAGGCCGTCAACGCCACGCGCGAGCACACAGCGGCGTCCGTCGAGGCGTACACCGCCGCGCGCGTCGCACTGGCCGACATGATCGGGGAGGTCGGGACCACCGCGGGGACGGTGTCGTCCGCGTCGCAGCAGATGGCCTCGACGTCCGAGGAGGCCGGTCGCGCCGTCGGCGAGATCGCCAATGCCGTCACCGAGGTTGCGTCCGGCGCGCAGCGTCAGGTCCAGTCGGTCGAGGACGCCAAGCGGATGACCGAGGAGGTCGCGGAGGCGACCCGCGAGTCGGCGTCGAACGCCAAGCAGACCGTCGAGGCCGCTCGCGAGACGCAGGAGATGGCCGAGGCGGGCATGCAGGCCGCCGCCGCCGCGACCGATGCCATGGGCGCCGTGCGCGACGCCAGCCAGCAGGCCGCCGACGCGATCGGTGAGCTGGGGGCCAAGAGCGAGCAGATCGGCGGGATCGTCGACACGATCACGACGATCGCCGAGCAGACGAACCTGCTGGCGCTGAACGCGGCGATCGAGGCCGCGCGTGCCGGTGAGCAGGGTCGTGGGTTCGCGGTTGTCGCCGACGAGGTCCGCAAGCTCGCCGAGGAGTCGCAGTCCGCTGCGTCGTCCATCGCCGATCTCATCGCGCAGATCCAGGCCGAGACGGGCAAGGCCGTCGAGACCGTGAAGACGGGCGCCGAGCGCACCGCCGAGGGTTCGGAGACCGTCGCCGAGGCGCGGCAGTCGTTCGAGCAGATCGGCGCGTCGATCGGCGACATGGGCTCGCGCGTCGAGCAGATCGCCGCGGCGGTCGAGCAGATCGCCGAGACCGCCGCGCGCATGAGCGGCTCGATGAGCGACGTCGCCGCGGTCGCCGAGGAGTCCTCGGCGTCGACGGAGCAGGTGTCCGCGTCGACGCAGCAGACGAGCGCGTCGACCGAGGAGATCGCGGCCTCCGCTCAGGAGCTCGCCGCGAGCGCCCAGCAGCTCGACAGCCTCGTCTCACGGTTCACCGTCCGGGCATGATGTGCGCGGCGCGGCAGGTGCGGGACGTGGACGTCCCGCACCGCCGCGCCGGTCTCACGGCGTCCTGCGGGGCAGAGGCCGGACCGTCGGGCGAAGCGGCGGACGGGGCGGCCGGCGCACGGGCGCGGCAGGCATCCGTCGCACGGGCGTCATCGGGCGGGAACGGGGCATAGGGGCTCCTCTCGCGGTCGTGGTCGCGGGCGGTCCATCACGGGGCGTGATGCGCCCGTCACCCGTCGGCGCGATCGGCGGGCGACCCGGAGGTCACCAGGACAGCGGTCAGGACGGGTGCGGCTGGCCTGCGCACGAGGCGCGGGCGGGAAGTCTGCTCACACGATGTCCATGACGGGGAGAACCGTAGCACGGTCAGCGATGGTGTTCGACACCATGCACAGGGCGATCCGGCTGGGCTTCGCCACAACGTCAGACCACGTCGGGCGTTGGATGTGCTTTCTTTTGGTGTATGACCGGAGGGGGCCGATCAGGTGGGGCGCGCTTGCGACTCGTCCAGGGCACCCCCGAGCGGCGCGCACCAGCGCCCGCAGGCCATGACGGCCTGCGTGGCTGCGACCCGCGGCGGTTCGTCCTCCTGGGCTACGCGCATGACCGCCGTCGCCTCGGCGACGGTGCCTACCCGGACCTCGACGAGCGCGGCGCCCTGGTGCTGCTGCCCGGCGAGACGCGGCTCAGCGCGTGGCCCGCGCACGCCGCCACGACCGTCAAGCGGGCGCCCGGCAGCATGCGCGTGCTGGCGCGGCGCAGGTGGCGCGGCACGCAGGGACTCACGGTGACGCTGACGGACCGCCGGCTCGTCGTCCACGGGCCCGGCCGCGACGGCGACAGCGCGCACATCGAGCTCGAGCGGATCGCGGGCGTCCGGGCCACGACCCGGCGCACGCGCGGCATCGTGCACATCGGCGTGCTCCTGCACCGTCCGGACGCCGGGACCTCCGCGGAGCTCACGCTGACGCTGACCCTGGGCCGGCGCCGGTCGGCACGGCTGCTGCGCGCGCTGGCCGCCGCGCACCAGGCGCGCTGGAGGCGGTACGACCTGCCCGGGCCTGTCGCCGCGGCGATCGTCGCGACGCGCCCGCAGCGGGGTCCGCGCGCACTGCGCTACGACCCGGTGCTCCACATCCCGCTCGGGGTCACCGACGCGATCCGCGGCCGCCGGGCACCGGGTGGCGTGCCGCAGCGCCAGCGCGCGGTGCTTCAGGCTGCGGCGCGCGACGCTGCCGCTGCGAGCGCGAACGCGCCCGCGATCAGCTCGTAGGAGCGTCGCCGTGCCGACTCGTCGTGCGTGATCGTGACGACGATGACCTCGGACGCGCCGTACGCGTCGGCGAGCTCGGCCAGCCCGTCGCGGACCTGCTCCGGCGTGCCGACGATCTCGCGCCGCCCGCGGGAAGGCGCCAGCGGGTCGCGGCCCTCGGATTCCAGGACGGCGATGGCGTCGTCGACGGAGGCGATCGGCTCGGGAGCGCCGCGGCGCAGGCGGCGGAAGGCCAGGCGCGCGGGGGCGGCGAGGCGCTGCGCCTCCTCCTCAGTGTCCGCGGCCAGCGCCCAGGCCGCGACGGCGGGCTGCACGGTGTCGGCGAACTGCGAGGGCTGGAACCGCTCCACGTAGGACGCGGCGATGCTCGCACCCTGCGGGTTGATGAAGTCGGCGAAGGCGTACGGGAGTCCCAGGTCGGCCGCCCAGATCGCGCTCTGCGGCGACGAGCCGAGGAGCCACGGCTCCGGCCGCAGTGCCGGGTCGGGCAGGGCGCTGATGCGCGCGAACGGGTGGTCGGAGGGCATGGTGCCCGTGAGGTGCGCGAGGAGCTCGGCGAGCTGCTCGGGGAAGTCGTCGGGCGCGCGGTCGCGCCGGTCGCGCTGCAGGGCGAAGGCGGTCAGCGGGTCGGTCCCCGACGCGCGCCCGAGCCCGAGGTCGATCCGCCCGGGGAACAGCGCGCTGAGCACGCCGAAGCTCTCGGCGACCTTCAGGGGGCTGTAGTGCGGCAGCATGACGCCGCCGCTGCCCACGCGGATGCGCTCGGTGGCCGCGGCGATCGGCCCGATCAGGACCTCGGGGCTCGGCCCGGCGATCATCCCGCCGCCGTGGTGCTCGGCGACCCAGTAGCGGTGGTAGCCAAGGCGGTCGGCGAGCCGTGCGAGCTCGAGCGTCGCGGCCAGCGCATCGGCCCCGGTCCGTCCCGCCGCTACGGGCGACTGGTCGAGGACACTCAGGCGAAGAGGGCGGGGCACCCCCACCACGTTAGGGCGACCCGGGCGCGCCCTCGTGCAGGAGCTCTTCGATCGGCCGCGGCCGCCCGAGGTGGAACCCCTGTCCGTAGTCGACACCGAGGTCGCGCAGCAGCTCGACGGTCTCGTCGTCCCCGACGAACTCGGCGCAGGTCTGGGTGCCCATCGCCTTGGCGATGTCGACGACCGCGCGGACCACGAGCCGGTCGGTCGGCGTGATCGGCAGCTGGCGGATGAACTCGCCGTCGATCTTCAGCAGGTCGAACGCGAGGTGCTTGAGGTAGTAGAACGACGCGAACCCGGCGCCGAAGTCGTCGAGCGCGAACCGGCACCCGAGCGCCCGCAGGTCACGGGCCAGCACGCGCGCCCGGTCGATGTTGACGATGGCCTCGGTCTCCGTGACCTCGACGGTGAGGGCACCCTCGCGGATCGGTCCGTCGCGCAGCAGGAGCTCGACGTCGCGGGCCAGCGTCGGGTCGTTGACGGTCCGCCCCGAGAGGTTGACTGTCAGGCTCACCGGACGGCCCGCGGCCTCGCGCCGGCGGATGAGGTCCAGCGCGCGGCCCAGCACCCAGCGGTCGAGCTGCTGGACGAGGTCGTAGCGCTCGGCGAGGGTGAGGAACGTCCCGGGAGGCACCAGTGACCCGTCCTCGGCACGCATCCGCACGAGCAGCTCGAACCGCTCGAGCCCCTCGGGGTCGTCGGCGGTGAGCGGCACGATCGGCTGGGCGTGCAGGGCGAAGCCGTCCTCGACGTCGAGCGCGTCGCGCAGCCGGTCGAGCCAGGCCGTGCCGAGCGGCTCGTGCTCGGAGTGCTCGGCGGGATCATGCACCGCGTAGCGATCGCGGCCGGCCTCCTTGGCGGCGTACATCGCGAGGTCGGCCTGGATGAGCAGCTCGTGAGGCGCGTGCGCCGGCGGACCCTCCCAGGTGGTGATGCCGATCGACGCCGTCACGCGGCCGTGCCGGTTGGCGGTCACCACCACGCCGCCGTCGCGCAGCTCCTCGAGGAGCTTCTCGGCGACCTGCACGGCGTCGTCGCCGGACATCTGGGGGAGCAGCACCCCGAACTCGTCACCGCCGAGGCGCGCGACGACGTCGCTGGTGCGCAGCGAGTGGCGCAGCAGCCGCGCGACGCGCTCGATGAGCTCGTCGCCGACCGCGTGCCCCAGCGTGTCGTTGACCGCCTTGAGCCCGTCGAGGTCGACGACCATGAGCGCGCCCGGCACGCGGTAGCGCTCGGCGTGCGCGAGCGCCCGCTCGAGCTCCTCCTCGAACCGGCGCCGGTTGAACATGCCGGTCAGCGGGTCGTGGTCGGCGAGGTACTGGAGCTGGCCCTCGAAGCGCTTGCGCTCGGTGATGTCGAGGATCTGCAGGACCGCGGTCGACTCGTCCGCCGCGTCCGGGTCCACGTCGGCGGCGCCACCGAGGAGCGCCCAGACGAACTGCCCGTCGCGGTGCATGAGGCGCACCTCGCTCTGAAAGCTCGGCAGCCGCTGGTTGGCCAGGTCGCACAGCCGGTCCTGCAGCGCCGGCGCGTCCTCGGGATGCACCAGGGTCGAGAGGGCCATGCCGTCGAGCTCGTCCTCCTCGCGCCCCACGAGCAGGGCGAGTGCCCGGTTGGCGTCGAGCAGCCGCCCGGGAGACCCCGTGGAGAGGTCCACGAGCCCGACGCCGATCGGCGCGTGGTCGAAGGCGGTGCGAAAGCGCGCCTCGGCCCGCCGGCGGGCGGCCTCGGCGCGGTGCGGCTCGGTGATGTCCCGGGCCACGCTGATGTACCCGATGACCTTGCCGGCGTCGTCGCGCTGGACCGTGATGGTCATGACCATCCGCCGCCGCTCGCCGTCCTTGCGCACGAAGGTCCATTCCCGCGTCTCGGGCGCGTGCAGCCGCGCGTTCATGGTGAACACGTCGAGGCTGGGCGGGATCCCGAGTTCGCGCGCCCGGGTGAAGACCTCGTCGCGGTCGTGCCAGACGCCCGGGGTGCGGCCGATCATCTCCTCGACGGTGTAGCCGAACATCAGCTCGGCCCCACGATTCATGTCGCTGATGATGCCCCAGGGGTTGGTCGCGACGATGGCGTGCTCGGTGACGGCGTCGAGGACGCCCCGCAGCTGGTCCCGGGCGCGGGCGAGGTCCCGCTCCATGCGCGCGGGCTCGGTGATGTCCTGGGTCGTCCCGACCACACGGATCACGTTGCCCCCGTCATCGACCTGGGGACGGCCCCGGACGCGGAACGTCCCGACCGACCCGTCGGCGCGCCGGATGCGGTGGACGAGGTTGAAGTCCAGCCCCGCCGCGACGGTCTCCTGGAGGCTGGCGAAGACCTTCGCGCGGTCCTCCGTGAGCACGAACTGCTCGAAGGTCGCGCGTTCTGGCGGCAGGCTGTCAGGGGTGTGCCCGAGGAGCCGGTACATCCCGTCCGACAGGCGCAGCCGCTGGGTGCGCAGCTCGAACTCCCAGGTGCCGAGCAGCGCGATCTCCTCGACGTCGGCCATGCGCTGGGCCTGATGCGTGAGGTCGCGCTGGAACACCTGCTGCGCCGTGACGTCGGCGAAACGGACGACGACACCGTCCGGTCCCTCACCCATGGGGACCGCGGTGACCGACAGCCACCGGACGTCACCGTCGGGGTGATGCAGCCCGACCAGGACGTCGCGCTGGGCGGTGCCCGTGCGCTGGGCGACGGCTCGGGGATAGCTGTCGGGGGCCAGAGGGCGCCCGTCCGCGTCGACGGTGTGCCACCCGGGGTCGGATGGCGCGTGTCCGTGCAGCTGGTCGGTCGTCAGGCCGAGAATCGCGCGCGCGGCGGCGTTCGACGTGACGATGGAGCCGTCCGGCGCGTGGATGAGGACGCCCTCCCCCAGGAGGTCGGACGCTCGGTCCAGCGCGGCATTCCAGTCGGGCTCCACAGGCTCCGTCAGCGTCGAGGGGTTCAGCCGGCGCACCAGGAGGGACGCGCTGGCCCGAACCGTACGCGCTACCGGAAGTTGGGAGATCGTCTGCTGGACGAAGGGCTGAAGCGCGAACGCGCCAAACTGGCGCGTTCGCGGTTCAGATGCGGCCTACCAGCCGCCGGCGCCCGCGCCGACGGCGCCGACGACCGAGGTCGACCAGTCGATGACCGCGGTCGGCTTGACGATGTGCTTGTTCAGCCCGAGCTCCTTCGGGTCGAGCCCGAGCGCGAGACCGACGAGCTGCGGCAGGTGCAGCACCGGCATCTTCAGGTCGCGCCCGACCACCGGGCCGGCGAGCGGCTGCTGGAGGTCGAGGTTCAGGTGGCACAGCGGGCACGGCGTCACGAGGCAGTCCGCGTCGGCGTCCGTCGCGTCGGCGAGGTGCGTGCCGGCCTGCTTGAGCGACACCTGCTTGTTCATCGTGATGATCGGGAAGCCACAGCACTTCTGGCTGCCGGCGTACTCGACCGTCGTGCCGCCGAGCGTCTCGATGACCTGCTCGAGGTACGCGTCACGCGGGTTGGCGCCGTCGATGCCGAGGCGGTCCTTCGGACGCACGATGTAGCACCCGTAGAACGGGCCGACCCGCAGGTCGGTCAGCGGGCGCTTGACCATCGACTTCAGGTTGTCCAGGCCGATCTCCTCGACCAGGACCCACAGGAAGTTCTTGTTCGCGATGTTCGGCTGGTACTCGAGCCCCTCGGGCGCGAGGTTCTCGTTGATGTGCGCCCGGTACTCGGCGCTCGCGTCGAGACGCTCCTGGCACTCGCTCTGCGCGCCCTGACAGGTCGAGCAGATGTTCATCATCAGGTCCGCACCGGCGACCTGCTGGGCCAGGGCGAACGTGCGGGCGTTCAGCGAGTCGGCGAGCTCCTGGCTGTGCTCGGCGATGACGCCGGCACCCGTGCAGCACGCGCGGTCGAGCGGCACCAGCTCGATGTCGAGCAGGGGGGCGACCTTCTCCATCGAGCCGTGCAGCTCGGGGGTGAAACCACGGCTGACGCAGCCGGGCCAGTACGCGACCTTCATCAGGCGGACGCCTCCTCGGTGGCCTCGGACGACGACGGCAGCAGGTCCTCGTCCTTGCCTGAGATGTACAGGTTGAACTCGACCCGCTCCTCGCGACCCTCGACGGTCTCGTAGATGCGCTGGACCTGCTTGAGGTCCGGAGCGGGGATCTTGTGCGGCTTCAGCGCGCCGCCGATCGTGACCTTGCCGCGCAGCAGGCCCTTGGCGATGACCGGCAGCGAGGACGCCAGCTCCTGGCCGGCGGCCGGGTGGAACTTGCCGAACCACGAGTCGCCGCCCAGCGAGCGGGGCAGCAGCTCGGCCTCCCACAGCAGGCCGTGGTCGCGGATCAGGTTCACGAACGCGCGCTCGTGGCGCTCGCCGTTGTTGCGGTCGACGATGTGGTGATCGTTGCCCGCGATCCGGCGCAGCCGCATGATCTGCGACATCGGCGCGACGCCCTTGGGGCACGCCTCGATGCACTTGAAGCAGTGGGTGCAGTCGTAGATGCCGTGGGGGTCCTCGGAGAGGTCCTTCAGGCGGACCTCCTGCATGTCGTCGCGCGGGTCGCCGACGAAGCGGTAGCTCTTCGCGAGCGCGGCCGGGCCGACGAACAGCGGGTCGGCCTCCATCGAGAGGCAGTCCGAGACGCAGGCGCCGC
>JAEMQS010000104.1 GCA_016463765.1 Solirubrobacteraceae bacterium
GCCGCGGCTACGGAGCCGGGGCGAGGATCCTCTCCGTCGGCATCGCGCTGACGGGCGTCGTCACCTTCGCGTACTTCTCGCTGGCCTCGCACGGGCTGAGCGCCGACGAGTACTCGCGGATCAGCATCCTGTGGTCGGTCCTCTTCGTCGTCGTCACGGTCCTGTACCGGCCGATCGAGCAGCTGCTGTCGCGCACGATCGCCGAGCGGCGCGCGCTGGGCCACGGCTCCCATCCACTCCGGGAGCCCCTGCTGATCCAGACCGCGTTCGCGGCGCTGTTCCTGGTCGCCGCGCTCGCCCTGCGCGGGCCGATCCAGGACGACCTGCTCGACGGCTCGGAGTCGCTGTACTGGATCCTCGTCGCCGCGGTCCTCGCCTACGCGGCGAGCTACTTCGCGCGCGGCTGGCTGGCCGGGCACCAGCGCTTCGAGCTGTACGGCGGCCTCGTCTTCCTGGAGGCGACCACACGCGTGCTCTTCGCGCTGGCCGTCGTGCTCGGGCTGGCATCCGGGCAGACGGCGGTCGCGATCGGCATGGTCGCCGCGCCCTGCGTGTCGCTCATCGTCGTGCCGCTGGCGTTCAGCCGCAACGACCCGCCGGCCTCCCAGGGTGAGGTCCAGGAGGCCGAGGGCGGGCTGTCCCTGCGCCACGGGATCGGCTTCGCCGCCGCGGTCCTCGTCGTCATGGCGGCCGAGCAGACGCTCATCAACGGCGCGGTCATCGCGGTGGACATCACGAGCACCGACGCCGCGCTGGCGGGCATCGTCTTCAGCATCCTGCTCATCGCCCGCGCGCCGTTGCAGCTCTTCCAGGCGATCCAGGGCTCCCTGCTCCCCCATCTCGCCGGGCTGAACGCGACCGAGGACGGCGGCGAGTTCTCCAAGGCGATCCGCGTGACCGTGCTGGCGATCGCCGGGTTCGCCGCGGCCGTCGCGATCGGGCTGGCGGCCGTCGGGCCGTTCGCGATGGACCTGCTCTTCGACCTGGACTACGACTGGAGCCGGGTCGGGCTCGCGATCGTGGCGGTCGGCATGGGGCTACATCTCGCCGGCGGCACGCTGAACCAGGCGGCACTCGCCCGCGGCCACGCGCGGGAGGCGGCGGTCGCCTGGGCGATCGCGGGCGTGGCGTTCATGGTGTGGATGTTCGCGCCGGTCGTCGACGACGAGGTCCTGCGCGCCGAGCTGGGCTACGCGCTCGCCGCAGGGCTGCTGTGCGCGCTGCTCACCGTGGTCTACCGCCTGCGGCCCGCCCCTGAGGCAGCCGCCGCCGCGCACGACTGAACGGTTCCGTACACTCGACGGCGCATGCTGGAACGCGAACGCGAACAGGTCGCCGCTGCGGCCCGGAAACTCGCCGCCGCCGGGCTCGTCTCGGCGACGAACGGCAACCTCAGCGTGAGGTGCGACGACCTCGTGGCCGTCTCACCCACGGGGGCCGTCCTCGGCGAGCTCCAGGCCGCCGACGTGCCCGTCGTCGACATCGAGGGCGCGGTGCGCTTCGGCGCGCTGGCGCCGACGTCGGAGCTCAGCCTGCATCTCGGCGTGTACCGCCGCTTCGAGTCCGGCGCGGTCGTACACACGCATGCGCCGATGGCGACCGCCCTGGCCTGCGTCCTCGACGAGCTGCCGATGGTCCACTACGAGATGCTCGGCCTGGGCGGCGCGGTGCGCGTGGCGCCCTACGCGACCTTCGGAACCCCTGAGCTGGCCGCGGGTGTCCTCGACGCGCTGGAAGGCCGGCTCGCGGCGCTCATGGCCAACCACGGCGCGGTCACCCACGGACCGGACCTGGCCACGGCGCTGCGCGCCACCGAACTGCTGGAGTGGGCGTGCACGGTCTACTGGCGGGCCGCCCAGCTCGGGACGCCGCGCGTCCTCGACGACGCCGCGGTCCAGGCCGTCGTCGCGCAGGTGACCACGACCGGCTACGGCGCGACCCGCCGGGCCGAGGGGGAATGAGATGCGCGCGATCGCGCTGGGAGTGCATGTCCTGGACGTCCTCGTCCGGCCCGTCGAGCAGATCCCGGACGGCCAGGGCGGCCAGCTCGTCGACCAGATCCGCCTCACCGCGGCAGGCTCCGCCGGAGGGACCGCCGTCGTCCTCGCACGGCTGGGGGCGACGGTGTGGAGCGCGGGCGCCGTCGGCACCGACGCCGCCGGAGACATGCTGCTGTCGCTGCTCGAGCGCGAGGGCATCGACGTGTCCCTGCTGCGGCGCGTCGACGACGCGCAGACCTCGGCGAGCGTCCTGCCGATCCGGCCGAACGGCGACCGCCCGGCGTTCCACGTGGTCGGTGCGAATGCCTCGGCCGGACCGGATGACGTGCCGGACGAGGCGCTCTCCGACGCGGGCTTCCTGCACCTCGGCGGCCCCGAGTTCATGGGCGGCGACGTCGCGGCCCAGGTCCTGAGCCGCGCCCGCGACCGCGGGCTCGTCACGTCCGCCGACATCCTCGCCCCGGGCGACCCCGGCATCCTGGAATGGATCGGCGGCGCGCTCCCCCACCTCGACTGGCTGCTGCCCAACGACGAGCAGGTCCTGGGCTTCACGGGCGAGACCGACCTGGTGGCCGGTTGCCGTGCGCTCCTGGCGCGCGGCGTCGGTGGCGTGGCGGCGACGCGCGGCGCCGACGGCGCGGTGGTCGTGACCGCGGACGGCGTCGCGGAGGTCCCGGCGTTCCCGGTCAACGTCGTCGACACCACCGGCTGCGGCGACGCGTTCAGCGCGGGCTTTCTGCGGGGCCTGTCGCTCGACCTCGCGCCGGCGGACGCCGCGCGGCTGGGCTGCGCGACGGCGTCCCAGGTCGCGGGCGGCCTCGGCAGCGACGCGGGGTCGTACGACCTCTCGGCCGTGCAGGCGCTGCTCGCCACCTGAGCGCCGACCGGCAGATCCACAGTTCGTCCGGTTCGCCAGGGGATCGTGGCGACACGCCGGGATGCGGCCGACATCCTGGGCATGCGCTTTCGTCTTCCCGTTGTCGTGCTGGCCCTCCTCGCGCTGTTCACCGCCACCGCGTTCGCCAAGACCATCGAGGGGTCACCGAACAAGGACAAGCTGGTCGGTACCACGGGCGATGACACCCTGCGCGGCCTCGAGTCCGACGACGACCTCAGCGGCCGCGCGGGCGACGACATCCTCTCCGGCGGCACGGGCAAGGACCGGATCTGGGGCGAGACCGGCAGCGACCGCGCCGAGGGCGCCAGCGGCGACGACTGGATCGACCTGTCCCACGGCGATCGCGAGCGTGCGAACGGCGGCACGGGCAACGACACGATCTACGGCGGTCCCGGCACCGACTGGCTCGACGGTGGCGATGGCGACGACACCCTCGACGGCGGTCCCGGCGACGATGCCCTGATCGAAGCCGGCTTCGGCGACGACAAGATGCTGCTCGGCCGCGACGGCGACGACTACATCGACAGCAACCGCGGCAACGACGGCAACGTCCAGGGCGGCTCGGGCAACGACATCATCTTCACGGGCAACGGCGCCGACCGCGCCTTCGGCGACGAGGGCGACGACGCCATCGACGGCGGCGCCGGCAACGACGAGATCGACGGCGGTCCGGGCAACGACGTCCTGTCCGGCGGCGAGGCGGGCGAGGACACCCTGCGCGGCGGCGAGGGCGACGACACGATCTACACCGGTCCGGGCGTCGACACCATCGACTGCGGCCCCGGCGACGACACGGTCTACGTCTCCAGCAACACCGAGGGCAACTACGCGACCGACTGCGAGAACGTCGTCAAGGGCGACCCTGTCGACGACGAGGGCTCTCAGCCTCTGCAGGGCCTGACCAACGGCGGCCTGCAGCTCGTCGGGCAGAAGGTCGCCGACCGCGGCACCCCGTCGGCCACCGCGATCAACCGCGATCAGGAGAAGGGGAGCGACGGCGACGACGTGCTCGAGGGCACCGAGGGCGACGACGTCATCGTGGCCCTGGACGGCGACGACCGGATCCTGCTCTTCGGCGGCAACGACGACGTGGACGCCGGCCGCGGGGACGACGACGTCGACGCCGGACCGGGCGACGACCACATCATCGGCGGCTTCGGCGACGACGAGCTGTCAGGCAGCGCGGGAGATGACGACATCTCCGGCGGCCGTGGCGAGGACACGATCTACGGCGGCGCCGGCGACGACACCATCCGCCCCGGCTACGACAAGGACAAGGTGAACGGCGGCGGCGGCAACGACACCATCCGCGCCGTCGGCGGCGGAGCGGACGTCATCGAGTGTGGTCCGGGTCGCGACCGGGTGCAGAAGGACAGCAAGGACAAGGTCGCCTCGGACTGCGAGGTCGTCCTCTAGCTAGAGACCGGCGCGCCGGACCGTCGAGAGAAACTCGGTGAAGGCCTCGTCCGTGCGGGCAACGTCGCCGGTCGCGTCGAGGTCCATGAGCAGCCCGCGCATCACCGCGAGCACGACGGTTGCCAGCTCGGGCCGCCCGAGGCTGTGCATGCCGACCTCCAGGGGCGCCAGCCAGTCGGTGGTCGCGGCCCGTCGAAATCCCGGCCAGAGTGGCTCCCCGGCGCTGTCGTGAAGCCGGCTGAACATCCGCAGGTAGGGCTCGCCCTGAGGCCCGGAGATGGCCGACCACGCGCGGGCCAGGGTCACGAGGTAGTCCTCCTCAGGACGTAGGCGAAGCAGTTCGCTAAACGCCTCGACCTGTCGCTCCCGGGCGCGTCCCAGGACCTCACGCAGCAGTGTGTCGCGGGTCTCGAAGTGGTAGATCAGCATCCGGCTCGAGGCACCCGTGGCGGCGGCGAACGGGCCGAGCCGGTCGGGGAGCCCGTGCTCGAGTGCGTAGTCGGTGCAGGCGTCGAGGAGCCGCTCCCGGATCTGTGGCTGGCGCCGCCTGCCCATCGCCTGATCTTTTCACGTAACAAACGGTACGTCTACTATCGCTTGACGAGCCGGTCGAGCCACGACGAAAGGTCGTCATGAGGGTCGTTTTCGTCCACGGGGCATGTGTCAGAGACGGATCATGGTGGTGGCACCCGACAGGCGAACTGCTGGCTGAGCGGGGCGTGGCCAGCGCCGCGCCCGCCCTCCCCAGCTGCGGCGAGACAGGCGCGCACCCCACCGCGCAGGGCCCCGGGCTGGCCGAGGATGTCGCATCGGTCCGGCAGGTCCTGACGGCGAGCGACGAGCCAACCGTGGTGGTCGCCCATAGCTACGGCGGCATCGTCACGGCGGAGGCGGCCGCCGGCGTCGCGACGGTCCGTCATCTCATGCTGGTGTCCAGCTACCTTCCGGAGGTCGGACAGAGCCTCTCGTCGTTCGGGGGCGAGGAGCCCGCACCGTTCCTCGACATCGATCCCGAGGGCGGGACGTTCACCGTCCGGCCGGAGGCCCTGGCCGGGACGTTCCTCCAGGACTGCGATCAGGAGATCCAGCGACGGGCCGTCGAGAAGACGGCCCGGCAGAGCCTGGCCGTCCTCGCGCAGCCCGTACGGTCGGCGGCCTGGCAGCACGTGCCGTCGACGTACCTCGTGTGCGCGCAGGACCAGGGAACCCCGGCCGAACTCCAGCGCGAGTTCGCCGGTCGCGCGGACAGCGTGGTGGAACTGGATGCCGGTCACCACCCGTTCATCTCCCAGCCCGCGGCCGTCCGCGACCTGATCCTCGCGCTCTAGGGCAGGACGATCTCCGACGGTGGATCGTCCCCCGGCGGCCCCGGCGGGTCGAGCGTGTGCGACAGCCGCACCTCGCGCCGCACGAGCGGGATGACCGTCGCCACGAGGGCCGCCACCGGCACGGCGAGGAAGGCCCCGATGATGCCGCCGAGGATGCCTCCGGCGCCGACGCACACCAGGATCGCCACGGGGTGCAGTTCGACGGTCCGCCCCACGATCACCGGATAGAGGAGGTCCCCCTCGAGCTGCTGGATCGCGGTCACGGCCGCGATCACGAGCAGCGCATCGACCCATCCGTTCGACACGAGCGCCACCAGCGCGGCCGCGGCGCCCGCCGTGAACGCCCCGATGAACGGGATGAAGGCCATCACGAACGTCAGCAGCGCGAGCGGCATGACGAGCGGGACACCGATGACCCACAGCGCGAGCCCGATGGCGATCGCGTCGATCGCCGCGATGATCGTGATGCCGCGGACGAACGCGCTGAGCACGCGCCACCCCTCCTCACCCGCCGCGTGGATCGTCTCGCGGCGCCGGTGGGGCGTCAGGCGCACGAGCCAGTCCCACATCCGGTCCCCGTCCCTGACCAGGAAGAAGGTCACGACGAGCGCGATCAGGATCCCGGCAAGGACCTGGACCGCGACCAGCGCACCCGTGTAGACGCCCGAGGCGATGTCGTCCGCGCTGCTCTGCACGCGGTTGGAGAGCTCGTCGATGCCCTCCTGCACCTCGGTCTCACTGAGCCCGAACGGCCCGGTCGCGAGCCAGTCGCCGACCTCGTCGATCCCCCCGCCGACCTGGACGCCGAGCTCGTCGAACTCCTGCACCGTCGCCGGAGCGATGAGCCAGATGACCCCCGCGAGAACCCCGAGCCCGGTGACGTAGACCAGGAAGGTCGCGACCGTGCGCGGGACCCCGCGGTGGCGCAGCCACACCGCCGGGGGCCCGAGGATCGTCGCGGCGAGCAGCGAGATGAAGACCGGCAGCAGCACCAGGCGCAGCTGCCAGAACGCGTAGACGATCACCGCGAGCGCGGCGACGCACACGAGGAACCGCCACCCCAGCTCGCTGAGCACGGCCAGCGAGCGGGGCACGGTGACCGGCCGGCGACCGGCCGGCGCCCCCTCGGGCGTCGTCGCGGTCGCCGACAGGACGGGGATGTCGTCGCTACTCGTAGGCAAGGGCGTCGAGGACGTCCAGCTTCGCGGCTCGGCGGGCGGGCATGATCGCGGCGATGACCCCCGCCAGCGCCGACAGGATGAGGAGGACGAGGAGCGTGCCGATCGGGAACGTCAGCACGAAGCCCTCCTCCTCCAGCGGCCGGGACACCAGCAGCGCGAAGAGCACGCCGAGCACGACGCCCAGACTGGCGCCGATGAGCGAGGTGATCACCGCTTCGAGCCGCACGATGCGGCGGACCTGTCGCTTGGTCGTCCCGATGGCTCTCAACATGCCCAGTTCCCGGGTCCTTTCGAACACGGACAGCGCCAGCGTGTTCACGATCCCGAACAGCGAGACGATGACCGACAGCGCCAGCAGCGCGTAGATGAGCCCCAGCAGCTGCCCGATCTGGTCGGACTGCGACTCCTTGAGCTCCTCGCGATCCTGCGCCTCCGCGTTCGGGAACCGGGTCGCGAGCAGCTCGTCGACCGCCGCCCGGGTCTGCCCCGCGGGCCGGCTGTCGTCGAACGCGACCGAGAGCAGCGCGGGCTGCCGTACGCCGAACTCCTGCGTCATCACCTCGGAGGAGACGACCATGCCGCCGCCGAGCAGGTCGAAGTCGCCCTCGTCGAGCACGCCTCGCACCGTCAGGGTCACCCGCTTGCCGGTGGGCGTGAGCACGTCCATCGTGTCGCCGATCTTCTTCGCGTCGGCGACCGCGGTCCCGTTGTTGACGATGACGCCGTCGGCTCCGAGCGTGCGCAGGAGCTCGTCGTCGCCGTCCTTCCACGTCGCCGTGTAGCTGTCGGCCACCTCAGGGTCCACGCCGATGACGGCGACGTTCCCCGAGACGCCCTGCACACGCGACTCCGCGAACCGGAACGCCGACGAAGACGCGACGCCGGGGACCTCGTTGACCGCGGTCTGCACCCCTTCGGGGATGGGCGAGAACCCATCGGTGCTGAGCACCGTGATGTCCCCGGTGAACGCCCGGTCGACCGACGCCTCGACGGAGCCCTGCAGCCCCGCGGCGAAGATCGACACGAACGCGACGAGCGCGACGCCGATCATGAGCGCCGCGGCGGTGACGGCGGTGCGCGCGGGGTTGCGGGTGGCGTTCTCCCGCGCCAGCCGGCCGCTGAGGCCGAAGGCGCTCTGCAGCGGCTTGCCGATGCCCGCCGCCATCGGCCGCACGAGCCGCGGGCTGAGCAGGGCGACCGCGAGGAACACCACCGCGGCACCGAGGCCGAGCAGGCTCGCGGCCTGCCCGCCGGAGCCGCCGCCGAACAGGCCGGCGAGCAGCAGGCCGATGCCCACGACGAGCAGGAGCGTGGCGAAGTACGGCCGCCGGCGGCGGGCCTCGCCCTCGGACAGCCCCTCGCGCATTGCGGCGATCGGCGCCACCCGGGTGGCCCGGAGCGCGGGCGCGAGGCTGGCGAGCACCGTGACGATCGTGCCGACCAGCAGCGCGACGATCACCGTCCGCGCCAGCACGACGTTGCCGCCCGTCTCGAGATCGAACCCGAGCGCGGCGAACAGGCCGGTGAGCCCGGGCGCGAGCAGGAGCCCGCCGAGCATGCCGAGGATCGACGCGAACAGGCCGATGAGGAAGGCCTCCAGCGCCACCCCGCCGAGCACCTGCATGCGGGACGCCCCGAGCGTGCGCAGCAGCGCCAGCTCACGCGTGCGCTGGGCGACCGTGATCGAGAACGTGTTGTAGATGACGAACGCGCCGACGAACACCGCGATCCCGCCGAAGACGAGCAGGGCCGTGCGCAGGAAACCGAGCTGCTCCTGCAGGTCGCTGGACTGCTTGTCGGCCGATTCCTGGCCGGTGCGGACCGTGACGGGCTGGCCCTCCAGCGCGGCCGCGACCCGGTCCTTCAGCTCGTCCGGACTCACGTCCTCCTCGGCCGCGGCGTCGATCTCGTCGACCTGGCCGACGCGGCCGGTGATCCGCTGCGTCTCCGCCGTGGTCATGAGGGCGAACGAGGCGCCGGCGAGCGAATCGACGTCGCCGTACTTCGCGACCCCGACGAGGGTGTAGCGCTTCGCGCCCTCCTCGCCGACGATCTCGACCTCGTCGCCGAGCCCGAAGCCCTGGTCGTCCGCGGTCTTCGCGTCCAGCGCGACCTCGTTGTCGGCCGTCGGCTCCCGCCCTTCGCTGTAGCGGAACGGCGTGAACTGCTCGTCCCCCACGCTCGCGGCGAAGTTCGGCGCGCCGCCCTGGGTGACGGCGTCGCCGTCCTTGTCGCGGATGGAGACCTGGCCGGTCACCGCGCCCTCGGCGAGGGCGACGCCGTCGACCGCCGCGACGCGCTGCACGAGCGCCTCGGGCAGCGGTTGGGCGACGGGACCGGTGTCGCCCTCCAGGCCTTCGACGGTCTTCGGGCTGACCGCGACGTCGATGCCCTCGTATCCGGCCTGGAAGATGTCGTCGAACGACTTGTTGATCGTGTCGGTGAGGACGAAGGTCCCCGAGATCATCGCGACGCCGAGGATGATCGCGATCGATGTGAGCGCCGTGCGGAGCTTGCGCGACGCGAGGCTCTTGAGGGTCAGGGAGGTCACGCCGCGACCCCGCGCATGACCTCGAAGACCTGGTCGGCGTCACCCGCCGGGCCGTCGTGCACGACCCGCCCGTCCGCGAGCACGAGCAGACGATCGGCGATCGCCGCGGCCTTCGCGTCGTGCGTGACCATGATGACCGTCTGGCCGAGGTCGTCGACCGAGCGGCGGAGCAGGCTGAGGATCTCACCGGACGACTTGGAGTCGAGGTTGCCGGTCGGCTCGTCGGCGAAGACGACCGCGGGCTTGTGCACCAGCGCACGTGCCACCGCGACGCGCTGCTGCTGACCGCCCGACAGCTCCGCGGGCCGGTGGGTGCGGCGGTCGCCGAGGTTCACGGTGTCGATGAGCTGATCGAGCCACGCCTGGTCGGGCTTGCGGCCCGCGAGGGTCAGCGGCAGCGTGATGTTCTCCTCCGCCGTCAGGAC
>JAEMQS010000004.1 GCA_016463765.1 Solirubrobacteraceae bacterium
CGTACTGGATCCCGATGACCTTGTGGTCGGTGTTGATCCGGAAGTAGTCCTTCCAGGACGTCGCGCCGTGCGCCGAGTGGTCCTCGGGCCGGGTCGGCCGGCCGGACGCCCAGTAGATCCAGTAGTCGAAGGCGCCCATCCCGCCGAGGAAGAACAGGGGGAAGCTGATGAGCATGACCTGCACCCAGCCGATCCCCGTGACCTCGGAGGCCGAGAAGCCGTTGGCCGACCACAGCAGGAGCCACGACAGGGCTCCGGCCAGTGCGGTGTAGAACGCCGCCCGGTACCAGCCGGGGGCTCGCAGGTGGGCCATCACGGTCGGTTCGCTCCCATCACTTCGCCGCCGTCTCTTCGAGGTACGCAGTCAGCGCCTCGAGTTCGGGCTCCGTCAGCGTGTCGCCGTAGTTCGCGGGCATGATGCCCTCGGTGTACCCCTCGGCGATGTCCTTGTTCGGGTCCACGATGGCCTCGGTGATCTGCTCGGTGGTCCAGCCGTCGAGCACGTCGTCGAGGTTCGGGCCCGCGGCGCCGGTGGCGCCCGCGTCGCTCAGCACGTGGCAGGCGGCGCAGGCGGTGGCCTCGCCGTTGCCCTCGTTGAAGAGCGTCTTGCCGATGGCGGCCTGATCGCCGGCTCCGGCCTCGTCGCCGCCGCCCTCGCCGGCCGCCGCGCCGCCGCCGGCGGCCATGCCGCCGGCCTGCTTGCGCTTGAGCCACGCGTCGAAGCGCGCCTGGGTGACGACGGTGACCTTCTGGCGCATCAGCGCGTGGCCGACGCCGCAGAGCTCGGCGCAGACGATCGAGTACTCGCCGGGCCGGTTGGGCGTGACGCGGTAGCTCGTCGTGATGCCGGGGACCGCGTCGATCTTCATGCGGAACTCCGGCACCCAGAAGTCGTGGATGACGTCGAGCGAGCGGACGTCGAACTTGACCGAGCGGCCGACCGGCAGGACGAGCTGGGCGGCCTTGACCTCGCCGCCCTCGACCTTGGGGTAGCCGAAGGTCCAGGCGAACTGCTGGCCCGTGACGTCGACGACGAGCTCGGGGCCGTCGGCGGCGGCCGGGGCCTCCTCGATGTCGCGCAGCGTGATGTACGCGTACGTGCAGAGCGCGATCAGCAGGAGCGCCGGGATCGTGGTCCACACGATCTCGAGCCCGGTGTTGCCGTGCACGTTGGGACCGTCGGTCCCCTCTTCGCCCGGCCGTTCGCGGAACTGCCAGACGCAGTACAGGACGATCGTCGTGACGAGCACGAAGAACGGCACCGACGTGATGATCAACACGTGGTACACGGTGTCCACGTCCTCGGCCTGGGTGGAGGCCTGGACGGGGAACCAATCAATTAGAAGTCCGAGCGCGATGCCGAGAGCCGTTGCGACAAGACCGATCACCATGAGCGGGAACACGTGGATGCGTCCCCGCTCGGGCCGGTTGCCGGACTGGCCGTCCGCCACCTCCTCAGACATGGTCTCCTCAGCCATGTGCGGATCATCCTAAGCAGGACGAGCGACGGACAGCAACGATTGATTGACGCGCCCAGCAAACACGGCGCTTTTCGCTGTCCCACGTAGGAGCGGGACGGCATCGCCGTCCCGCTCGAGGGGTCAGAAGGGTGCTACGCCGCGACGGCGCGGCCGATTGGCGGGAGCCCCGCAGAGGGCTCTCGCACGAAGCGACCTTCGGCCCGGTACGCGGACGGCGCCACACCGTGGTGCCGACGGAACGCCTTCGCGAACTGCGCCGGCTGGCGGTACCCGACGCGGTGCGCGACCTCGCGCACGGTCGTGCCTCGCGAGGCGAGCAGCTCGGCCGCGCGCTCCATCCGTACCGCGGTCAGGTGCTCCCGGAACGTCGTATGGCCGATCTCGGCATACGCGCGCTGGAGCTGGCGGCGGGATGAGGCGACACGCCGGGCGATGTCGTCGAGCGACAGATCGGAGCCGTACTCGGCGCCGACGATCGCGGTGGCGTCCTCGAACAGGGCCGTGCGGTGACGGATGGTTGCTGGTCGTTGCACAGGCATCAACCTCAGTACGCCCGCGTCAAGGGAAATGGATGCATTCGCGCCTCCAAGGGTGCCAAGGTGGCGCGTGCACGCTCATGATAGTGCTTGACGGCACGAGGTCGGAGGCATAGATTGAGTCAATAGTTGCAAACTTCGGGCAGGAGAACCAGGACCATGCGGGTACGGCAGGCGATGAGCGACGTGGTGCTCACGATCGGACCGGGGCACACGCTCCGCGCGGCCTCGCGGCTCATGGCCGAGCGCAACGTCGGCGCCGCGGTGGTCGTCGACGCCGACATGCCGGGCCACGGCATCCTCACCGAGCGTGACGTGCTGCGGTCCCTCGGGGCCGGGGAGGACCCCGACACCGAGCTGGTGTCCGACCATCTGACGGACAAGCTCGTGTTCGCCGAGCCCGACTGGTCGCTCGAGGAGGCGGCCGTCGCGATGGTCCGCGGCGGCTTCCGGCACCTCATCGTCATGGACCGCGGCGACGCCGTCGGCGTCGTCTCCGTGCGCGACATCGTGCGCTGCTGGAGCGACGACGGCTCGATCTGCGACATGCCGGAGTCGGCGCGCCGGTTCGTCACGGCCTAGGAAGACAAGCCACGGCCCTGCCCGGGCCGGGGGAGGAGACGCGGGGACGGCGCAGGACGGCCGTCCCCGTCTGACGTCTGGGCTAGTGCCCGTCGCCGTGGTCGAGCGGCAGGTGCTTGTACTCGTCGATCGCGTCCCGGATCCAGAAGAACAGGGTGCCGATCGTGAGCGCGAGCCCGCCGACGAGGGCCCACCACTGCCACGTGATGCCGATGAGCGCCATCGTGATGCCGATGGTGAGCAGCAGCGGCTGAATGCTGCCGCCGGGAAGGTGGATGTCCTCGCCGGCCGGCGGGACGTTGGACTCTTCGGTGCTCATGAGACGTAGATGGCGGCGGCGACGAACGTCATGCCGAACATGACGAGCACCACGGCGGTCGCGATGAGCGCGGTCCGGATGTTCTGTTTTGCGAGACGGCGATCCATGAGAGGCGCGATTCTATCGGTGGACGGGACAGGGCGACGTGCGGCTTACAGCTGCGCGTCGAGCACCATCGCGCAGAACAGCAGCGCGAGGTACGCAAGAGAGAAGAGGTAGAGCTTCAGGGCCGTCTGGCGGTCCTGGCGGCGGTACAGCAGCACAGCGCCGGCGATGAAGGCGAAACCGAGCACGAGCGACGACGCCAGGTAGACGAGGCCGAACGCGCCGGCGCAGAACGGCAGCTGCGTCACGGCGTACAGCAGGAGCGTGTAGAGCAGGATCTGCTTGCGCGTCTCCGCCTCGCCGCGCACGACGGGCAGCATCGGGATGCCGACCTTCGCGTACTCGTCCTTCATGAGCAGCGAGAGCGCCCAGAAGTGCGGCGGCGTCCAGAAGAACACGATCGCGAAGAGGTAGAGCGACGTGCCCGAGATCTCGCCCGTGACGGCGGCCCAGCCGACGAGGGGCGGGAACGCGCCCGCCGCGCCGCCGATGACGATGTTCTGCGCCGAGCGGCGCTTGAGCCAGACGGTGTACACGCCGACGTAGCCGACGAACCCGGCGAGCGCGAACGAGGCCGCCAGGACGTTGATCGTCAGCGACATCAGCACGAACGACGCGACCGCCAGGCTGATCCCGTAGGCCAGCGCCGCGTTGGGCGCCACGCGGCCGGAGGGGACCGGGCGATTGGCCGTGCGGGCCATGAGCGCGTCGACGTCGCGGTCGTACCAGTGGTTGACCGCGCCGGCGCCGCCCGCGGAGAGGTAGCCGCCGATGACGGTGAGCACCACGAGGCCGATCGACGGATCGCCGGCGACGTACATCGTGGCCACGGTCGTCAGCAGCAGCAGCGACTGGACCTTCGGCTTGGTCAGCTCGACGTAGTCGGCGACGGTCTGCCGGAGGCGTGAGCGCGCGGGGGCGACGACGGCCTGGGTGGGAACGGAACGGGCTTCCATGGTGGGACGGCCGGCGCAGGCTACCGCGCGACCAGGTCGCGCGGTAGCGGAGACGCCGAGATGGGTCCTACGAGCGGGCGGGCTCGCGGTCGTCCGACACGATGCCGGACTGGCGCTCGACCTGGCGACGGATGTCCTTCATCGGCTCGATCGAGCGGACGCGCGGCACCTCGTCGAAGTTGTTCTGCGGCGGGGGCGACGGCGTGAACCACTCGAGCGTGTTCGCGAGCCACGGGTCCGGGCCGGCGACTGCGCCCTTCTTCAGCGACCGGATGAAGTTGTAGAAGCTGATGAAGATGCCGATGCCGAGGACGAAGGACCCGGCCGTGGAGATCTGGTTGTAGAGCTCCAGATTGCCGATGTCCTGGTACTCGTAGATGCGGCGCGGCATGCCGTCCAGACCGAGCGAGTGCTGGATGAGGAAGGTCATCGTGAAGCCGACGTACATCGTCACGAGCGAGATCTGCGCCAGGCGCTCGTTCGGCATCCGACCCGTCATCTTCGGGAACCAGTAGTAGAGGCCGGAGAAGATGGCGAAGACGGCGCCGCCGACGATGACGTAGTGGAAGTGCGCGACCACGAAGTACGTGTCGTGCAGCTGCCAGTCGATCGGGAAGATCGCCAGGAAGATGCCGCTGATGCCGCCGATGAGAAACAGCGACAGGAACGCGGCCGCGAACAACAGCGGCGGCTTGAAGACGATCGTGCCACGCCACAGCGTGGCAATCCAGTTGAACATCTTCACGCCGGTCGGGATCGCGATGAGGAACGAACTCAGCATGAAGAAGATGAGCACGACGGACGGGCTCGGCGTCGTGAACATGTGGTGCGCCCAAACGAGCAGACCGAGGAAGGCGATGACCACGGTCGCGGCGGCGATCGCCTTGTAGCCGAAGATCGGCTTGCGGGCGAAGACCGGCAGGACCTCGGAGATGATCCCGAACGCGGGCAGGACCATGATGTAGACCTCGGGGTGACCGAAGAACCAGAAGAGGTGCTGCCACAGGAGCGGGTCGCCCTGGCCGGGCACGAAGTACGTCGTGCCGAAGTGCCGGTCGGTCAGCAGCATCGTCGCCGCGCCCGCGATGACCGGCAGCGCCAGGATCAGCAGGATGGCGTAGATGAGGATGGTCCAGACGAACAGCGGCATGCGGCCCCAGCCCATGCCGGGCGCGCGCATGTGCGCGATCGTCGCGTAGAAGTTCACCGCGCCGACGAGGGACGAGAGGCCCGTGAGGTGGACCAGGAAGATCCACGCGTCGACGCCTCCGCTGGGTGAGTAGGCGGCGCCGGACAGCGGGGCATAGGCCGTCCACGCCACCTCGGGCGGCGAGAAGAAGATTGACGCGTAGAAGACGATGCCGCCCGAGAGCAGCAGCCAGAACGACAGCGCGTTGAGCTTCGGGAACGACATGTCCCGCGCGCCGATCATGAGCGGCACGAAGTAGTTGCCGAAGCCCGCCATGATCGGGACGACGAACAGGAAGACCATCGTCGTGCCGTGGATCGTGAAGAGGGCGTTGTAGACCTCCGGCGAGAGCAGCGTGTTGTTCGCCGCACCCAGCTGGAGGCGCATCATCAGCGCCTCGATGCCACCCAGGACAAAGAACACCAGGGTGGTGACGATGTACATGATCCCGATCTTCTTGTGATCGGTGGTGGTGACCCAGGAGGTCCAACCCTCAGAAGGGCGCTCGACCTTCGACGCGAGGACCTGCGGGACCCCGGTCGTGGACTGCGCTGTGGTGTCAACTACGGCCATCTGGTGCTCTTCCTAGGGGGTCGGGTTGACGGCGGAGTCTTCGGTGACCTGGTCCTCTTCGGTGGGGAACAGCTGCTTGCGCTGCTCGACCACGTCACGGTTCCCGGTCTCGATCGCGCGCTTCTTCCCCGCGAGCCAGGCTTCGAATTCCTCGGGGGTCACGGCGCGCACGTTCGCCAGCATGTTCGCGTGGTTGCGCCCGCACAGCTCGGCGCACTGGCCGCGGAAGGTCGTCCCCGCCTTGTCCGCCGGGACCTTGAACCACGTGTAGTTCGTGTGCCCCGGCACGGCGTCGAACTTGCCGCCGAGCTCCGGGATCCACCAGGAGTGAATGACGTCCTGGGCCTTGATCTCCAGGGTGACCGTCGTGCCGGTGGGGACGACCATGTCGGTGTAGGAGAAGACGTTGTTCAGGCGGTTGTCGTCGCCGTCGGCGTAGGTGTAGCGCCAGAGGTACTGCTGGCCGTTGACCTGGATGCGCAGCGACTTGCCGTTCGGCGGCTGGCGGTCTCCGGACGCGGCGTTCGCGACCTGGACGACGCCCGGGCCGTCGTAGCCCGCCGCGTCGGAGTCCGGCGGGTTGCGGATGTCGCCGAGCATGGCGAACGTCACACCGCCGAGGACGACGAGCAGGACGGCCGCGCCGACGGTCCACCCGATCTCGAGCCGGGTGTTGCCGTGGATCTGGGCCGCGACCGCGCCCTTGCGGTGGCGGTACTTGACGAGGGAGTACACAAGCACGCCCTCGACCGCGAAGAAGATGATGAAGGCCAGGACCAACACGATCTTGTAAAGCGTGTCGATGTCATCGGCATTGGGTGAGCCGCCGGACTCAGGGGTCAGGAGATCGGCGGAGGCTGCGCCGGCGAAGACCAGGAGTCCAAGGCCGGCGAGCGTGAGCGCCGCGAGCAAGGTCCGGCGCAGGTTGGGATACGTCGCTGTCGGTGCCAAAGCGGCGGGGATTGTATTCCTCGGGCGGCGGACCGCGCGGTCACGTGGCGCCCGGCCCGTCGTCGCGGGCGAAAATCGGCGCGTGCGCGGGGGCATCAGCTGCCGGTGAACCGGGCGGGACGTCGCTCGGTGAACGCGGCGACGCCCTCGGCGAAGTCCGCGGTGCGCCCCATCTCACGCTGGATGTCGGCCTCGAGTTCGAGCTGCGCGGTGAGCTGGGCCTGCGACCAGGCGTTGAGCTGGCGCTTGATGCCGGCGTGCGCGAGCGTGGGACCGTCGGCGAGGCGGTCGAGCAGCGCGGCGCCTTCGGCCGCGAGGTCCGCGCCGGCGACCACGCGGTTGACGAGACCCCATTCGGCGGCCTGCGTGGCACCGATGCGCTCGCCGAGCATCGCCATCTCCGCTGCGCGCCCTACGCCCGCGCGCGCGGGAACAAAAGCCGATGCGCCGCCGTCGGGGACGAGACCGATGTTCACGAACGCCAGCAGGAAATAGGCTGACTCTGCGGCGACCACGAGGTCGGCCGCGAGCGCAAGGGAGCAGCCGACGCCCACGGCGGGGCCGTTGACGAGCGCCACGACGGGCTTGGGCAGCTCGCGCAGGCCGAGGATGACCGGGTTGTAGCGCTCACGCAGCGAGGCGCCGAGATCCGGGTCGTCGCCCTCCGCCGGACCGCCCACCTTCAGGTCGGCGCCCGAGCAGAACGCGCGCCCGGCGCCGGTGAGCCCGACGGCGCGGATCGCGGGGTCCGCGGCGACCTCTTCGAGCGCGGCCTGCAGGTCGCGGCTCATGACGTCGTTCCAGGCGTTCAGGGCGTCGGGACGGCGCAGCTCGATGGTCGCGACGGCGCCGCGCCGCTCGATGGCGACGGTGTCAAGGGGGGACATTGCGCCATCCTACGGCGGGATGAGCAGACCACCGGTCATCGGGATCTGCGCGCCGGTCGTCCGGGCGCGCTGGGGGCCGTGGGACGACGAGGCCCTCGTCCTCCCCGCCGGGTATGTCCGCGCCGTCCACGCCGCGGGCGGCATCTCGCTGGCCCTGGCCCCCGGCCAGCCGGCAACCGCCGAGGAGCTCGTGGCCCTGGTCGACGGCGTCCTGCTGATCGGCGGGACCGATGTCGACGCGGCCGCCTACGGCGCGTCACCGCACGCGGAGACCGACCCGCCGGACGCCGAACGCGACACCTTCGAGCTCGGGCTCGCGCGGATCGCGCTCGCGCGCGACGTCCCGCTGCTGGCGGTCTGTCGCGGGATGCAGGTGCTGAACGTCGCCTGCGGCGGAGGGCTCATCCAGCACCTGCCCGACGAGGTTGGTCATGGGGACCACCGGCGCACCCGAGGGTCGTTCGCCGACGCCGACCACGACGTCCGGCTGGCGTCCGGCTCGCTGGCGGCGCGCGTGGCGGGGGAGGAGCTCCACACGGTGAAGTCCCAGCACCATCAGGCGATCGACACCGTCGGCGAGGGGCTGGTCGTCACGGGACGGGCGGTGCGCGACGGGCTGGCGGAGGCGATCGAGCGCCCGGCGAACCGGTTCGCACTCGGCGTGCAGTGGCATCCCGAGGAGGACCCCGGCAGCCCCGTCATCGCCGCGCTGGTCGCTGCGGCACGGAACACGCGCGCGTGACCGCGGACGACCCGCTGGCGCGCGTCTACGGCTACCCGTATCCCGCGGGCGAGGAGGACGGGGGCGACGCGCCGCCGCCCGCCGTCCCCGCGGGCGTGGTTCCGGTCCTTGCCTTCGGCGCGAACGCGAGTCGCCCGGTGCTGCGGGCCAAGCTCGGCGACGCCGGGGCCGGCGTCACGGCCGTCGCGGTGGAACTGCGCGGCGCCGACATCGTCTACTCGGCGCACGTCTCGCCGTACGGTGCGATCCCGGCGACGCTGCACCCGTCGCCAGGCACGGTCGTCGCCGCGCGGCTGCTCCTGGTCGAGGCGGTGCTCCTCGCTCGGCTCGACGCCACCGAGCCCAACTACGTCCGCGCCCCGTTCGGCGAGGTCGAGGTCCCCGGGCTGGGCGCGGTCGCCGCCCACGCGTACCGGTCGCGCCACGGAGCGCTGCATCTCGGCGGGGCGCCGGTGGCCCTCGACGGGGTTGTGGCCCGCGGACGATCGCTGCGGGCGCTCGGTCAGCGCGACGTCCAGGCCGCCGCGCGGGATCTGCTCGCACCCGGCGCGACGCTCGACGACTTCGTCCTGGCGGCCATCGGCGATCCGGCCGTCCGCGCGCGACGCACCGAGTTTCTGCGCGGTCTCCGGGAACCGGCGCAGGACGACGACCCGCAGGGGTAGGGTCGCGCGGTCGCGGCGGGCCCCCTCCGCCGCTCGCTCGATGGACCTGCTCACCGCCTGGCTGATCTTCCCCGTTGTCGCGCTCCTGGTCTGCGGGGGCCTCGGCCTGCTGCTCTCCCGGGCGTCGGGCGACGCCGTGCCGGGCACGCTGCTGTGCGGCGTCGGGTTCTGCGGGCTCGTCGTGGTCTCCCAGCTCGTGACGGCCTGGTCGTGGGCGGCACCGGGGACCGTGGGGGTGGTCATCGCGCTCGCCGTCGGCGGTGCGGTGGCCGGGCGCGCGCGTCTGCGGGCGATGCGGCCGGACCTCTGGGCCGTGGCGGCCGGCGTGGCGACATTCGGGATGGCCGGCGCGCCGGTCGTGCTGTCCGGCGAGGCGACCTTCGCGGGCTACACCGTCCTCGCGGACACGTCGATCCACCTCATGGGCGCCGACGCGCTGCTCGAGCGCGGGCGGGACTTCCTGGGTCTCGCGCCGTCCAGCTACCAGGGCGCGCTGGTCAGTTACTACAACGGCAGCGCCTATCCGTCCGGCGCGCCCACGGCGCTCGGCACCCTCGCGCGCGTCACCGGCGAGGACCCGATGTGGACCTTCTCGCCGTTCATGGCGCTGCTGCTCGCGTTGCTCGCGCTCTCGCTCTACGCGCTGGCGGGCGCCGCGGTCCGGCGCGGGCCCGTCCGTGCGGCGATCGCGGTCGTCGCGGCGCAGCCGGCGATCGTCACGACGTACGCCCTGCAGGGCAGCGTCAAGGAGATCGGCGCGGCGTCGCTGACCGGGCTGCTCGCGGCCCTGGTGCCGTGGTACGCCGAGCGGCGCGAGGCGGGCGACGGGCCGGGCGCGGTGGCGGTTCTCGCCGTCGTGACCGCGGCGGCGTGCGCGGTCGTCGGGGCCGTGGCGCTCGTCTGGGCGGGCCCACTGGTGCTCGTCGCCGTCCTGCTCGGCCACCGCCGCGCGCCGGTGCGCCGCACGGCGGACCTGTGGGTGACCGCCGTGGTGCTCGCGGCGCTCGTCGCGGTGCTGAGCGTGCAGACGATCAGCGGGATCAACACCTATCTCGACGTGACCAACAGCGGACGGACGCCGGAGGCCCGGACCGGCAACCTCAAGCAGGACCTGAGCCCGGCGCAGGCCACGGGCGTCTGGCTGCGCGGCGACCACCGCGACCGCCCCGCCGGCGCGCAGCGTGCCGGCACGATCGCGCTCCAGCTGCTCGTCGGGCTGACCACGCTGGCCGCGGCGGTGCTGCTGGCGCGCAGGCGGATCTGGCCGCCCGTGGTCTTCCTCGCGGTGATGCTGGGCGCGATGGTCGTCCTCGTCTGGCAGGGGACGCCGTGGAGCGACGCGAAGGCGTACATGATCACCGCGCCCGCGGTGATGTTCACGGCACTCCTCGGCGCCGCCGTGCTCTTCGGCGACCCGCAGCTGCGGTGGCCGCGGCGGGCAGCGGCGGCCGGCGTCGCGGGCGTCATCGCGCTGGGCGTGGTGGCGTCGAACGCGCTGGCGTACCGCGAGGTGTCGCTCGCTCCCCGCGAGCGCTTCGAGGAACTCGCCGCGATCGCCGAGCGGTTCGACGGCCAGGGACCGGCGCTCACGCCCGAGTACGAGGAGTTCGGCAAGTACGTCCTGCGCGACATCGCTCCCGAGAGTCCGGTCGAGGGGTGGCGCAGCCGGGACCTGCAGCTTGCGACGCCCGACGACCCGCCCGACCTGTTCGGGACGTCGGTCGAGCACGGGCAGTTCGCCGACGCCTATGTGCGGCAGTTCCCGCTGCTCGTCTTGCGCCGCGGCTTCTCCGAGAGCCGCGCGCCAGCCGGCTACAGCCGGGTGCACGCGGGCCGCTGGTACGACGTGTGGCGGCGCGATCCGGGCGCGGAGGACCTCGTGCTCACGAGCCTGCCGCTGGGGACTGGTCGGCAGGCCGCCGCTGAGCCGTCGTGCGCCGACGTCCGCGACCTCGCGACCCGCGCCCGTCGGGCGGGCGGCGAACTGGCCTACGTCTCCCGCGCGGTCACCCCGGTCTTCGCCCCGGGCCGGGTGCGGCACTCCTGGAACTGGCTGACCGACACCGGCGACGAGGACGTGGTGATCCTGTTCGGCCCCGGCCGCGCGGACGGCGCGGTCCGCGTGCCCGCGGGCGGGACGTACGACGTCTGGATGGAGGCGCGCCTGGGGCGCCCGGCCGAGGTCCTGGTCGACGGCCAGGTCGTCGGCGAGGTCTCCCGCCGCCTGAACCCGCGCCGGTCGGCCGAGCTCGTCGGGCGCGTCGACCTCGACGCCGGGCGGCACACGATCGAGGTCCGCGTCGGGGGCGGCGGGGCCGCGCCCGGCATGGGCGGCGTCAACCGGATCATCGGTCCTGTGGCCCTCGTGGCGAGCGACCCGGGAGCCCTCGCGATCACCCGCCTGGCACCCGAAAGGTGGCGCGACCTGTGTGGTCAGCCGCTCGACTGGATCGCCGCTGTCAGACCCGGGCGTTAGGCTCGACGCGTGAGCTGGACCTTTCTCACCAATCACATGCACGTCCTGCTGTGCATCGCCAAGGATCCGACGACGCGGTTGCGGGACGTCGCCACCGCTGTCGGGATCACCGAGCGCGCGGCGCAGCGGATCGTCGGGGAACTCGAAGAGTCCGGCTATCTGGTCCGTCGCCGCGAGGGCCGGCGCAACGCCTACGACCTGCGCACCGACCGGCCGCTGCGCCACCCGCTCGAGCAGGAGCACCTCATCGGTGAGCTGCTGCGCGTGCTGGCCGCGGATCCCGTGCGTGACACGGCCGGCTCGTCGCCCCCGGGGTAGGCCGTGGCCGACGAACGCGCGGCCGATCCCCGGCACGGTCCCACCCGCGACCGGGAGTCCCGCGTATCCGCGATCGACGAGCCCAAGCCGGCACCCGTCGACCTGCCGCATGACGACGAGGGGATGGATGAGGAGGCGCCGCAGCTGCGCGTCACGCGCCGCAGCGTGCTGCTGTTCCTGCTGTTCGTCGCCTCGGCGCTGGCGTTCCTCTACTTCGTCCTGCCCCAGATCGCCGGGCTCGACGAGACGTGGGGCAGGATCGAGGAGGGTGACCCGTGGTGGCTGGCCGCCGCGGCGGTGTTCACCGTCCTCTCGTTCCTCGGATACGTGACGCTGTTCCGCGGCGTCTTCCGCGATGCGCCGCGCATCGACATGCGCGCGAGTTATCAGATCACCATGGCCGGTCTGGCCGCGACGCGGCTGTTCGCGGCCGGGGGCGCGGGCGGGCTCGTGCTCCAGGCGTGGGCCCTGCGCGCGGCGGGGATGGCGCGGCGGCGGGTTGCCGACCAGACCCTGGTCTTCCTCATGCTGACCTACATCGTCTACATGAGCGCGCTCGTGATCTGCGGCTTCGGCCTGCGGTTCGGCGTGTTCAGCGGACCCGACTCGTTCGCGCTGACGGTCGTGCCCGCGCTGTTCGGGCTGCTCGTGATCGTCGTGGGCCTGCTGTGCTCGGCGATCCCCACCGATCTGCAGCGGCGGCTCGATGGCTACGCGCAGCGCACCGGGCGCGTGGGGCGGATCGCCCAGCGGCTGGCCAACGGCCCGGCGGCGATCTCCGCGGGCATCCGCGGCGCCTGGGTGCACGTCCGCCAGGGCGACCCGGCGCTGCTCGGCTCCATCGCGTACTGGGCGTTCAACATCATGGTGCTCTGGGCCGCCTTCCACGCGTTCGGCGGGGCGCCGCCCGGAGCGGTGCTCGTGCTCGGCTACTTCGTCGGCATGCTCGGCAACCTGTTGCCCCTGCCGGGGGGCATCGGCGGGGTGGACGGCGGGATGATCGGCGCGTTCGCCGCGTACGGGGTCGACATCGGGACGGCCACCGTCGCGGTGCTCGTCTACCGGGCCTTCGCCTTCTGGCTGCCCACGATCCCCGGCGCCATCGCATACTTCCAGCTGCGCCACACGGTGCAGCGCTGGCGCGACGAGCGCCGGCAGCAACGCGTCGCCGAAATGCACGCGGCCACGGCCTGACCCCTACCCACTATACTTTCTGAAGTGACCTCCTCCACCGACCGTATCGAGAACGTCGTCATCGTCGGCAGCGGCCCCGCCGGGTACACGGCCGCGCTGTACACGTCGCGCGCCAACCTGGAGCCGCTCGTCATCGAGGGGTTCATGTGGGGCGGGCTGCTGCAGCAGACCACGGACGTCGAGAACTACCCGGGCTTCCCGGCCGGGATCATGGGCCCCGAGCTCATGCAGCAGATGCGCGACCAGGCCGAGCGCTTCGGCACGCGCTTCATCACCGACGAGGCGTCGAAGGTCGAGCTCTCCGACGAGCCCGGCGGCGTGCACAAGGTCTGGGTGGGCGACGAGGTCCATCTGGCGCGCACGGTCGTCCTCGCGATGGGCGCCGAGCACAAGAAGCTCGGCATCCCGGGCGAGGAGGAGCTCGGCGGGCGCGGCGTCTCGTACTGCGCGACGTGCGACGCGGCGTTCTTCCGTGACCGCCGGACGGTCATCGTCGGCGGTGGAGACAGCGCGATGGAGGAGGCGATCTTCCTCTCGAAGTTCTCCTCCGAGGTCGTGATCATCCACCGCCGCGACGAGTTTCGCGCGTCGAAGATCATGCTCGAGCGCGCGCGCGAGACCGAGAACATCACCTTCATGACGCCGTACGCCGTCGACGCCTTCATCCCGGGTGAGGACGGGGCACTCGCCGTGGCGAAGCTGCGCCACACCGAGGGCGGCGAGGACACAGAGCTCGAGATCGACGGCGCGTTCATCGCGATCGGTCACGAGCCGCAGTCCTCGATCGTCGAGGGTCAGATCGATCTCGACGAGGAGGGCTACGTCAAGGTCGACGGGCGCTCCACGCGCACGAACCGCCCGGGCGTCTTCGGCGCGGGTGACCTGGTCGACAACACGTACCGCCAGGCGATCACCGCCGCCGGCTCCGGCTGTCAGGCTGCGCTCGACGCCGAGTGGTACCTGCGAGACACGCCGAGCATCGCGACCCCGCCGAGCCTCGCCGAGGGCGACCTTGCCGAGAAGCAGTGGGGTCCCACCGAGAACGCCGCGCCGGTCAGCGCCCGCCCGTAGGGCGGGCGGCCGCCGTCACTGCGTCGACGGCGGCGGGACCGGGTTGCGGCCCGGAGGCTCGCTCAGGCGGCGCATCGACATGACGCGCCAGATGGCGAGGCCGACGACGAGCAGCACGATGACGGCGAGCACCGCGACGCCCACGCCGGTGTTCGGCAGCAGGAGCCACGCTCCGATCGCGATCACCGGCACGGCGAGCATCACGAGCCACATCGAGAACGGCGCCGGGGCGTCCTTCGCGGACCCCTCGACGGGCTTCAGAGGATCTTCCATACGGCAGGCGTACCCGCGCGGCGCGCGGGCAAACGCGGGACGGCCGGGCGGCCGGGGTCAGCTCACGCCGCTGCGAGGGCCGCAGGCCGCGAGGTCGTCGACCAGCTGGCGCGCGAGTTCCGACGTCCAGCGGCCCGACTCGACGAGGCGTTCGAGGAGATCCTCGACCTCGGCCAGCCGGTCGTAGCCGTCGTCATCGAACAGCAGCGCATCGGCGGCGGCGCGGATGAGCCGCTGCTCGTCGTCTTGGAGCTTTGCCGGGCCGAGGTCCTCAAGGGTCTTGCGGACACGGCCGTAGGCGTTGGATCGCGCTTCGTTCATCTCGAACCAGAGTACGACGCTCGGCGGTCACCGGCGCAGATCAGCGCTCGACGGTCCGGAAGTCAGGCGCGGACGGCGCCGTCACGCGCCGCCGCCTGGACGCGCCGTGCGCGCGGCGAGTCCTGCGTCTCCACGGCGCCGACCTGCTGGAGCAGCTCTTCGAGCGATGCCTCGATGCCGACGGCGATCTCGGTGATGTCCGGCAGCGCGTCGTAGTCGGCCAGGAGCCCGAAGTGGACGCTGCCCGCGTACGAGTTGACCGCGACCGTGAGCGGGCGGCCCTCGTCGAGGAACCCGACGGGCGCGATGCCCTCCAGGCGCCGGCCGAGCACGTAGCGGGCGGTCTGCGGGCCGGGGATGTTCGTGATCGCCAGGCTGTACGAGTCCGGCGGCGCGCCGAGCCGCGAGGCCTGGGCGAGGATCGTCGGCGGCGCGAAGTCCGCCATGCCCGCGATGAGGTCGGCGTCCAGCGCGCCCGCGGAGCGCTTGACGCCGCGCATCGCGTCGCGGATGAGACGGACCCGCGCGGCGGCGTCGCCGAGGTCGACGGGCAGCGGCGCGACGACCTGGTGCAGGCGGCTGGCGAAGCCCTCGTGCTCGGAGCCCACGCGAATGGAGACGGGCACGGCGGCGTGCAGCTCGACGCCCGCGGTGCGTGAGCCGCGCTGGTGCAGCCAGTGGCGCAGGCCGCCCGCGACGGTGGCGAGCACGACGTCGTTGACGGTCGCGTCCAGCGCGTCCTTGATCGCGCGGAACTCGGAGAGCCGCGCGGGGATCGTGACGTACCTGCGGTGCGGGCCGATCGGCTGATCGAGCGGCGCGGTCGGCTTCGGGGTGACGCTGGAGAGCAGGGACCCCGCCGCCTGCATGATGCCGCCGGCGAGACGGCTCGGATCGGAGATCGCCTCGAGGGTCTGCTTCGGGAGCTCGGCGGCGTCCCGGGCCCGGTCCTCGAGCGCGGCGGCCGCCAGCTGCGCGGTCGTCGGCAGCGGGCGGGGCTGCCAGCTGTCGTGCTGCGGCGTGCGCCGGGGTGCGCCGGACTCGGCGTCGAGGTCGAACATCACCGTCAGCAGGTCGATGCCGTCGGTGCCGTCGACCAGTGCGAGGTGGGTCTTGGAGATCAGCGCCCAGCGGTCGCGGTCGCCGCCCTCGGCACGCAGGCCCTCGACGACGTAGAGTTCCCACAGCGGCTTGGTCCGGTCCAGCGACTGGCTGAACAGGCGCGCGACCATGCGGTGAAGCTTGCCCAGGTCACCCGGCGCCGGCAGCGCGGCGTGGCGGATGTGGTAATCGAGGTTGAACGTGGGGTCGTCGACCCAGCGCGCGGTGCCGAGTCCGGCGGGCGGGAACGCGGGACGCTGGCGGTAGCGGGGGACGACGCTCAGGCGGTTGCGGACGTGCTCGCGCAGCGCGCCGATCTCGGGCGCGGGGCCCTCGAACGTCGCGACGCTGCCGATGAGCATGTGCACGCACGCATCCTCGCGGGCGAGGAGTCGCGCGTCCTGAGCGCTCAGCGGATCGAGGTGCTGTTGGGCCATGGGGCGCGGGTAGCATAGGCACGTGAGCACTTCTGCGTCCAAGGCCATTCTCATCACGGGCTGTTCGACCGGTATCGGGAGGGCCACGGCGCAGCGCCTGGCACGGTCCGGTCGCACCGTCTACGCGACCGCGCGGAGTACGGACGCCATCGCCGATCTCGAGCGCGACGGCTGCAGGATCCTGCCGCTGGACGTGTGCGACGAGGCGTCGATGGTCGCGGCCGTGCGCACCATCGAGGAGGCCGAGGGGGCCGTCGGCGCGCTCGTCAACAACGCCGGCTACTCGCAGTCCGGCGCCGTCGAGGACGTCTCGATCGACCTCGTCCGCCAGCAGTTCGAGACGAACGTCTTCGGCCTCGTCCGGTTGACACAGCTCGTGCTGCCCGGGATGCGCGCGCAGCGGGACGGCCGAGTCATCAACATCTCGTCGATGGGCGCGAACTTCACGTTCCCCGGCGGCGGCTACTACCACGCGACGAAGTACGCGCTGGAGGCGATCAGCGACGCGCTGCGCTTCGAGGTCTCGGGCTTCGGGGTGAAGGTCGTCGTCATCCAGCCGGGGCTCATCAAGACGAACTTCGGCGAGCGGGCGGTCTCGCAGTTGGCCGAGGCGAAGACCGAGGGCGACGGCCCGTACGACGGCTTCTCCGAGAAGGTCGCGCAGGCCACGCGCGACGTCTACGAAGAGGGCGCGATGGCCAAGCTCGGCGCCGGGCCGGACGCCGTCGCCAAGGTCATCGAGAAGGCGATCGACGCCGAGAAGCCGAAGGCCCGCTACCGGGTCACGCCATCGGCGCACGCGATGATCGCGCTGCGCGCCGTCACGCCGGACAAGGGCTGGGACGCGATCATGCGCGGCCAGTTCCCGCAGCCGGGGAAGAGCTGATCGCGGCGCGGACCTCGGCGGCGGTCGGGGCGGCGCCGAACTTCGTCAGGACCCAGGTGGCGCCGGCGTCGGCCCACGGCCCCGGGTCCTCGCCGGCGGCGATCTGCACCACGAGGTCGAACGCCGGCGCGGGTGGGAGCTGCGCGGCGATGTCGCGCAGCGCGTCGGGTCCGGGCAGCTCGATGGGGAAGAAGCCGTCCCAGCGGGCAGCCCGTCGAAGCGGCGGCCTGGCCGGGTACCGGCCGGCGACCCACACCGGTATGCGCGGCTGCTGCACGGGGCGCGGGAGCAACTCGCCGGCCCAGTAGGCGTCGAGGCGTTCGAGGCCCTCGTCCAGGAGCTTCGCCCGGGCCTTCGGCTCGGTGACCTCGCCGGGGAAGTCCAGCTCGCCGTGGTTGTCGCTGCCCAGCCCGACCCCGAGGGTCAACCGGCCGCCGCAGAGGCGGTCGAGGGTGACGGTCTCCCGCGCGAGCTTGTGGACGCGGCGGCGCGACAATGGGGTGACGAGTGGGCCGATCCGCACGCGCTCGGTCCGCATCGCGATGGCGCTCAGCGCCACCCAGGGATCGGCCACCTCGCTGCGCGGCGTCGTGTAGCGGACGTGGTCCCAGATGAAGAACCCGTCCCAGCCGGCCCGCTCGGTCTCGTGGGCGAGCTCGGCGAGCAGGCGGGGGTCGGAGAGCTCGTCGAACGGCGCGACGAAGATGCCACGGCGCATCCGGCGAAGCTACCCGAGACGGACGCCCTCGATACCCAGCAGCAGCTGCTTGCGCGACAGACCGCCGGTGTAGCCGCCCAGGCCACCACCGGTCGCCATGACGCGGTGGCAGGGCACGACGATGGGGATGGGGTTGGAACCCAGCGCGTTGCCGGTCGGCCGGGCGCCCTTCGGTGAGCCCGCGGCCGCGGCGATCTGCGCGTAGGTGCTCGTCTCGCCGAACGGGATTGCGGCGGTGGCCTGCAGGACGCGGCGCGCGAACGGGGTCGCGAGGCTCCAGTCGATCGGCAGGTCGAAGTCGCGGCGGCGCCCGGCGAAGTACTCGTCGAGCTCGCGGCGCGCGTCATCCAGCCGCGCCGGCGCCTCGACGATCCGCGGCGACAACCGGCGCGCGAGGCTCTCGAGCACGCGATCGACACTTCCGTTGAGGTCCTCATAGGCGAGGCGCACGAGACCGGCCGGCGTCTGGGCCGCGACGAGTCGGCCGGCGGGCGTGTCGATCACGGTGTAGGCCACATCCGCGTCACCGGATTCCGCGGCGCGGGCGGCGAAGCGCGCGGCGAGCACGGCCGCGTCGACCACGGGTGGGCGCAGCTCGGTCACGCCGTCACCTCCTCGCGCAGGCGCGCCAGGCCATCGGCGGCGGCCCGGCGCGACGCCGCTTCGCTGCACGCGAGCACCCGGGCGATCTCGGCGTGCGAGAGATCGACGGCGTAGCGCAACGTGAGGACCGCCCGCTGGCGCTCGGGCAGCGCACGGACGCGCGCCCAGTGCCCGTCGAGGCCGCCGTCAGGCGTGCTGGGGGCGGCACGGTCCTCCAGCGACTCGACCGGTACGGGGCGCCGCGCCCGGCCGCGGTGCACGTCGATCGCCTTGCGGTGGGCGATGGTGAACAGCCAGGCCCGCACGTCGGAATCGCGGCGCAGCCGGGGGTAGGCGCGGAGTGCGGCGATGAAGGTCTCCTGAAAGGCGTCGTCGGCATCGTGTCGTCCCAGTGCGGCCACGAGGAAGCGCAGCACGTCGTCGGCGTGCGCGTCCAGCACCCGTTGGAAGGGGTCGTGCGGCATCGGTCACCCAGTACAACGCACGGCGGCCCCGCGATGTGAGGTTCAGTCCGCGTGGTCGAAGAACCCGGCGCCGGTCATCGTCCCGAGCAGCCCCTCGTCGACGAGCGCCCGCAGGCGCGGCGCGGCGCGGTACCGGTCCTCGCGGTAGTGGTCGTGCAGGCCGTCGAGCAGCAGCAGGACGTGATCGAGGCCGATGAGGTCGGCCCAGCCGAGCGGGCCACGCGGATGGTTCAGGCCGAGCACCATGCCGTCGTCGATGTCCTCGGCGCTCGCCACGCCCTCCCCGAGCGCGAACGCCGCCTCGTTGACGAGCTGCGCGACGATCCGGCCGAGCACCAGCCCCGGTGCATCTCCGACCCATGCGGTGTGCAGGCCGAGCGACGCGAAGAACGCCTCCGCCGCCGCGGCGGTCCCGTCGGCCGTGGTGGCGCTGCGGGTGAGCTCGACGAGAGACCCCGGTCCCAGCGGCGGCAGCGCATGGAACCCGGCTGCGCCCCCCGCGGGATCGATGGCGTGCAGCGGGCCCTCGGCGCACAGCAGCACCCGGTGGCCGCCCTGCAGCGGCTCCTCGTCCAGGCCTGGGCCGGCATCGATGGCGACGGCCGGCGCGGCGGAGGCGTCGTCGGAGGGGGAGGCGACCTCCCAGCCCGCGGCGGCCGCCAGCCCGCGCAGCTCAGCGGCGAGCATCGTGTCGCCGGCGATCTGCGCGACGCCGTGGGCCTCCGGCTGCATCCGCGGCGCAGGCGGGTCGTCCGGGCGGTGGGGCGCCTCGCCATAGCGGTACCACCCTTCGCCCGTCTTGCGGCCGAGCATCCCGGCGGCGACCATCCGCGCGGCCAGCGGCGACGGGCGCCACCGCGGCTCGCCGTAGCTCAGTGCCGAGAACGACTCCGCGACCGCGAGGTTCACGTCGATCCCGACGAGGTCCATCACCTCGAACGGGCCCATGCGAAAGCCGCCGCCGAGTCGGCAGATGCGGTCGACGAGCGCGGGGTCGGCCAGCCGCTCGGTGACCACGCGCAGCGCCTCGCCACCGAACGGGCGGTTGCACCGGTTGACGACGAACCCCGGCGTGTCGGTGGCGTCGATGACCCGCTTGCCCATCGCAGCGCCGGTCGCCCGCGCGAGCGCCAGCGCGTCCGGGGAGCTGCGCAGCCCGCCGATGACCTCCACGAGCCGCATCGCCGGCGCCGGATTGAAGAAGTGCATGCCGACGACGCGGTCGGGCGCCGGGCAGCCCGCGGCGATCGCCGAGATGGGGATGGACGACGTGTTGCTGGCGAGGACCCCGGGGGTGATCTCGGCGAGCTGGGCGAACAGCTCGTGCTTGACCTCCAGCCGTTCAGGGGCCGCCTCGATGACGAGGTCGCACCCGGCGAGGTCGCCGACCGTCGGGGCCGGACGCAGGCGCTCGCGGGCGTTCGTCGCGTCGTGCGTGCTCCAGCGCCCGCGCTCGACCCCGCGCTCCAGCGCGCCGCCGATCCGGCCGATCGCGGCCTCCGTCGCGCCTTCCGCGGGGTCGAAGAGCAGCGTGTCGGCACCCGCGGCCTGCGCGGCGAGCTGCGCGATCCCCGCGCCCATCGTCCCGGCGCCGACGACGCCGATGGTCCGCGCGCCCATCAGTTCGGCGTTAAGGCGTTGATGCCCGTCAGCGCCCGCCCGATGATGAGCTTCTGGATCTGGCTCGTGCCTTCGTACAGCGTCGTCACCCGCACGTCGCGGAAATGGCGCTCGACGACGTGATCGTCGCTGTAGCCCGCGCCGCCGTGGACCTGGATGGCCTGGTGCGCGCTCTCGACCGCGGCCTCGGTGGCGTAGAGCTTCGCGATGGACGTTTCCAGCGTGCTCGGCCGGTCCGTGTCCTTCAGCACCGCCGCGCGCCAGACGAGCAGCCGGGCGGCGTCGGTCCGTACCTTGATGTCCGCGAGCATCGCCTGCACGAGCTGGAACGCCGCGATCGGGCGGTCGAACTGCTCGCGCTCCTTGGCGTACGTCACGGATTCCTCCAGGCACGCCTGGCCGATCCCGACACACCCGGCGGCGACGCTGTAGCGCCCGGAGTCCAGGGCGCTCATCGCGATCTTGAACCCCTGCCCGATCTCGCCCAGCACGGCGTCCTCGGGGACGTGGACCTCGTCGAGGAAGATCGACGCGGTGTCGCTGGCGTGCAGGCCCATCTTGCCCTCGATGACCGCGGGCTGGAAGCCGTCCTGCTCGCAGTCGACGAGGAACGCGCCGATGCCGCGGTGGCCGAGCTCGGGGTCGGTCTGCGCGAAGACGAGCGCGACCTTGCTGTGGTTGCCGAGGCTGATCCACATCTTCGCGCCGCTGATCGACCAGCCGTCGGCCGTCTTCGTCGCCCGGGTCTTCTGGTTGGCGGCATCCGAGCCGGTGTCCGGCTCGGTCAGGCCGAAGCACCCCAGCCACTCACCGCTGCACAGCTTGGGCAGGTAGTGGTGCTTCTGCTCCTCGGTGCCCCAGCGCAGGATCGAGCTGCAGACCAGCGAGGTCTGCACGCTGATGACCGTGCGCATCGCCGAGCAGCCACGGCCGATCTCCTCGACGATCAGCCCGTAGGTGAGGTAGTCGAGGCCCGCGCCCCCGTACTCCTTCGGCACGATCGCCCCGAGGTAGCCCTGGTCGGCGATCTGGCGCACGAGGTCGACGTCGAAGTGGTGCCGGCGCGCGTTCTCCCGGGCGCGGGGCACGATCTCCCGGTCGGTGAAGGCCCGTGCGGTCTCCCGGACCAGATCCTGTTCCGCCGTCAGGTCGAAGTCCATGGGCGGGACGCTACCGCGCAGTCGGAGCGGTGTGGCACAGTCCCGGCGTGGACGCCGCCGCCCTGAAGGACCTCGCCCGGGATCAGCTCGGCCGCCAGGCGGCGTTCGTCGGCTTCGAGATCAAGCAGCACGCCGGTGCGCTCGAGCCGGGGGAGGAACCGCGCACCTTCGCGATGGGGATGCTCGGACGCCGGGGCCGGCTCGTCCTGCTCACCGACCGGCGCCTGCTCCTCGCCCGCGGGTGGTCGCCGATCCCGCGCTCGAGCCGGGTCGACGCGTGGCCGCTCGACGAGCTGACCGATGTCGAACGGCACACGATGTCGTCCACCTTCACGTTCGGCGAGCGCGGGAGCGTCGGGCTGATGCTCGCGCCCGAGGAGGCGTCCGACGCGATCATCGGCGACCTGCGCGCACGGCTCGGCCGGCCGGACGCCGAACCCGCGCGGGAGGACCTCGCGGCGCTGGCCCAGCGCAAGCTCGGAGGGAAGCTCGCCTACGCGGTCGAGCACGACCTCGCAAAGGTCGCCGACCGGCTCGGTCCCGACGAGGAGGTCCAGCGGCTGGCGTTCGTCAGCGACGAGGATGGTGGGCTGCTCCTCGCGCTGACCGCCGAGCGGATGATGCTCGCCCACGCCGCAGTGCGCGCGGGCCGGGACCGCTGGTTGGAATGGCCGCGCGAGGACGTGCGCGCGGTCGCTCGGGATGGCATCGTGCTCGTCGTGGAGGCCGGCGACGAGACGCTGCATCTGGGGTTCGCCAGCGAGGACCGCTGCGACGAATTGGAAGCGGTGCTGCGATGACGCACCGCCCGCCGCAGGAGCAGGCGGCCACCGCCCGCGCGATGGGCCACGTCGCCTACCAGCACTGCGAGACGTGCGGCGCGCGCGCGGCGTTCCTGCGCGTGCTCTGCCCGGTGTGCGGGTCGACGGACCTGACCGTCCACCACAGCGCCGGCCGCGGCGTCGTCTACAGCACGACGACCCTGCGCACGCGCGAGGGCGCGCGCGACGTGTCCCTCATCGACCTCGACGAGGGCGTGCGCGTGATGGGGACGGTCGCCGGCGTCCCGCCCGAGGACGTCGCCATCGGTCTTCCGGTGCAGGGCGCGCTCGACCCCGAGGGCGGCGACGAGCCGCGCGTGATCTTCACGGTCGAGCGCGATGGCTGATCCACTGCGTGCGGCGGTCGCGATCGCCGGGGTGGGGGACGCCGGGATCGGTGAGGCGCCGCCCGGCTCGAGACCGCTCGACCTCATCGGAACGGCCACGGTCGCCGCGCTCGCCGACGCCGGGCTGACGACCCGGGACGTCGACGGGCTCTTCACCGCGTCGGCGTACTACGGGATGCCGAACCTCAACGTGGGCGAGTACCTCGGCATCCGGCCGCGCTTCTCCGACAGCACGAACCTCGGGGGCGCGTCGTTCCTCAGCCACGTCGGCCATGCCGCCGCCGCGATCACGGCGGGCCTGTGCGAGGTCGCGCTCATCGTCTACGGCTCGACGCAGCGCAGCGACGGCGGGCGGTTGAAGAGCGTTGCCGAGGCGTTCCCCGACGAGCAGCTCTACGCGCCGCGCTACCCGATCACGCAGTACGCGCTCGCGGCGGCGCGCCACATGCACGAGTTCGGCACGACGCGCGAGCAGCTCGCCGAGGTGGCGGTCGCGGCCCGGGCGTGGGCGCGCCTGAACCCGGACGCGTTCGCCCGCGACGAGCTCTCGATCGATGACGTCCTCGGCTCACGGATGCTGTGCGACCCGCTGACCGTGCGCGACTGCTGCCTGGTCACCGACGGCGCCGGCGCGGTCGTGGTCACGTCGACCGAGCGGGCCCGCACGCTGCGCCGTCCACCGGCCGTGGTCCTGGGCTTCGGCGAGGCGCACTGGCATCGCAACATCAGCCAGATGGCCGACCTGACGGTCACCGCCGCGACGGACTCCGGCGCCCGGGCGTTCGCCATGGCCGGGCTCGGGCCCGCAGACGTCGACGTCCTGCAGCTCTACGACGCCTTCACCATCAACCCGATCCTGTTCCTCGAGGACCTCGGGTTCTGCGCGAAGGGGGAGGGCGGGCCGTTCGTCGCCGGCGGACGGATCGCGCCGGGCGGTGCGCTGCCGGTGAACACCAACGGCGGCGGGCTCTCCTACTGCCATCCCGGCATGTACGGCATCTTCACCCTCATCGAGGCGACGCGCCAACTGCGCGGCGAGGCCGGCGACCGCCAGGTCCCGGACGCGCAGGTCGCGCTGGCCCACGGCAACGGCGCGGTGCTCAGCGCGCAGTCGACGGTGCTCCTGGCGGCCGACGCGGCGGCGTAGACTCGGCACGAGCCGTGGAACTCGCCACCGTCATGCTCGTGCTGTTCGTCCTGTTCATCGTGGGCATCGTGCTGCTCGGCTTCTACCACCCCAAGTCGGGTGCGGAGGTGCTGCGCTGGCAGCCGACGCGGGCGCCCGAGCAGGAGGAGATCGACGAGCTCGAGGACCTCACCCAGCTGCTCGAGGCCACGAACGCGAAGCGCCGCGCTCGCGGGATGCCGGAGCGCACGGTCGAAGACGTCGAGAACGAGCTGCGCGGAGGCTGACGCACGTATGAGAATCCTGATGGTCGGCGGCGGATGCCGCGGGCTGGACCTGACCCGGGACCTGGCCGCCGACGGGCACGCCGTCCGCGTCGTGACGCGCGACGAGGGGCGGCGCGCGGAGATCGAGCAGGCCGGCGGCCAGCCGTGGATCGGCGACCCCGACCGGATCGGCACGCTGCGCTACGCGCTCGACAACGTGACCCTGCTGCTCTGGCTGCTGGGCACCGCGAAGGGCACGCCCGAGCAGGTCGCCGACCTGCACTCCGGGCGGCTGAACATGATGCTCGAGCGCACCACCGACACCACGGTCCGCGGGGTCGTCGTCGAAACCGGTGGCACGCTGCCTCCGGAGGTCGCCGCGAGCGCCATCAGCGAGATCGAGCGGGCCAACCGCGTCAACGAGATCCCGTACCGGCTGCTCGACGCCGACCCGTCGGACCGGGCCGGATGGCTCGAGGCCGCCCACGCGGCGATCGACGACCTGCTGCTGCCCCGCGCGTCAGTCCAGTAGCGGCGCGACGCGTTCGAGCAGGTCGGCGAGCATCCGGGCGGTCGCGCCCCAGATGACGTCCTCGCTGCCGGCGATCCCGTACACGTCGGTGGTGAATGGCACGCCGCGACGGACGAGCCGGCGGCGGTCGTGCGCGTCGCGCAGCGTGCGCAGCGGCAGCTCGAGCACGCTGTGGACCTCATCCGGCGACGGCGTCCAGCCGTGGCCGGCGTCGATCATCCCGACGAAGGGGTACACCGCGTAGCTCGTCACGAACGTCCCGACCGGGCTCAGTGCGCCGAGCAGCTCGACGGCGGTGGGGGACAGGCCGATCTCCTCCTCGGCCTCGCGCAGCGCCGTGAAGCGCAGATCCTCGTCGGTGTCGTCCTGGCGGCCGCCGGGGAACGAGATCTCGCCCGCGTGCCGGCGCATGTCCTCGCGGCGCTTGGTGAAGACGGCATGCAGCTCGCCGTCGTGCAGGTACAGGGGCACGAGCACCGCAGCGTCGGTGCGGCCGTGCACGTCCATGGCGGCCGCAGCGGCCGGATCCAGCAGGACGCCCCGCAGGGCGCCGGCGAGCTCAGCGCGCGAGCTGGGCCCGCTCGACGCGCTCGTGGAACATCACCTCACCGTCAAGCGTGCGGTGGATGGGGCACTTCGCGGCGATGACGCGCAGGCGCTCGACGCGCTCGTCGTCCATCGTCTCGGGCATCCTCAGCACGAGCTCGAACTTCGTCGGGCACCCGCGCTCGGCAGGCGAGTACTCGCAGTCGACCTCGACGCCGGACAGGTCCCAGCCCTTGCGCTGGGCGTACATCTGCATCGTGATGGCGGTGCACGACGCGAGGCTCGCGGCGAGCAGTTCCTGCGGGCTGGGCCCCAGGTCGGTGCCCCCGACGTCCTCGGGCTCGTCGACCGTCAGCTGGTGCTGGCGCACCTTCACCGTGTGGCGAAAGCCAGACTGACAGGAGGATGTGGCGCGCATACCCGAAATGTTAGCCCTCTGACGCACTGTCAGGGGCGGGGCGACGTCAGCCGCGGGCGCCGAAGTTGTTCACGTACGTCGCCGCGCCGTTGGCGGCCGTCACGCCGCGGACGGGCGCGCCGTCGGAGATGCCGATGCCGATGTCGCGGAACCTGCCGTTGAGGATGTTCTTGCGGTGCCCTGGGCTCTTCATCCAGGCGCGGACGATCTTCGCCGGTGTCTGGGCGCCGCCGGAACCCCAGGCGAGGTTCTCGCCGACGATCCAGCTGCGGCCGCTGCGCAGGTAGTCGCCGCGCTTGATGCGGTCGAGCATCGTCGAGCCGCCGGGGCTGACGTGGTCGAAGAAGCGCTCGCTGACCATCAGCCGTGCGTAGTTCTGCGCCGTCGAGCGCAGCTCCGGATGTTCGCGCAGCGCGCTGAGCCCGCGGCTCGTGCGCTCGTCGTTGAGCAGGCAGAGCGTCGCCTCACGGGCATCGCTGAGCGCCATGGTGTCCGGGCTGTCGTCCTGTCCTTCGCAGTCGGCGGCGACGCCGGCGGCGGGGGCGAGGAGGCCGAACGCGAGGGCGGCGGCCAGAGCAGTGGCTGTGCGGGTGAGACGCTGCATCCCTCCCAGAATCGGCCCGGCTCGGCCGATCAGATGCCTTCTTGAGGTTCAAACCCGACAACTGTCCAGTTCTGCTCAAGAAACCGTGGTACATCGGTCCAGATCGCTGGTAACCGGTCTGGATCTTGGTACCCGGAACGGGGGATTGCGGGCGGTCCGTATCCTTCCTGCGGCAGGCTGGCGGGGCGTAGCTCAGCCTGGCAGAGCGCCGCGTTTGGGACGCGGAGGTCGCCGGTTCAAGTCCGGCCGCCCCGATGCAACGAGGGCCCCGCGCCGCAGGTCGCGCGCGGGGCTCGCGTCACGCGGCGCGCACCTCGAAGTCCGTGAGGGTCAGCGGGCCGAACGACGTGATGAGCGCGACGTCGACCGCGTCGCGGCCGCGGCCGACGACGACCCGCCCGGTCCGCGGCTGGTTGTTGCGCGCGTCGAAGGTGTGCCAGCGGCCGTCGAGGAAGACCTCGAACCACGCGGCGAAGTCCATGGGCTCCGGCGGCGGCTCGACGCCGATGTTCGGGATGTAGCCGAACACGTACCGCGCGGGGATGTTCAGCGCGCGGCAGAAGCTGATGGCGAGATGCGCGTAGTCGCGGCAGACCCCCTGGCCGGCGCGATTGACGTCGGCCGCGGTCGTCCACGGGTTCGACGACCCCGGCAGGAACTCGAGATGGTTGTGGACGTAGTCGACGACCGCCTGCACGCGCGCCCACCCCGGCTCGAGGCCGCCGAAGCGCTGCCAGGCCTCGTGGCCGAGCTCGTCGGGCAGGCAGAACCGGCTCGGCATGATGAAGCTCAGGGTCTCGTCCGGCAGCGCCTCGACCGGGATCTCGCGCGCGTCCAGATCGATCACGTCGCACGGCCGCGCGAGCGTGACCTCCGCGTCGTAGCGCAGGGTGAACTGGCCGGCGGGGACGTCGATGCGCTCACAGCGGTTGCCGTAGTGGTCGACGTAGCCGTGGTGGCGGGCCGGCGCGTCCCAGCGCTCGCTGCGGATCGTCAGCCCCGGCTGGAGGAACGGCATGACCTGCACGATCGCCGAGGCCGGGTGGTGGGCCTCCAGCCCGAACGTGCACCCGACGGAGAGATCCAGGCCTGCGTCGTGATGGCCAGGATGCGGGGGCGTCGTCATGTCTGCTCCCAGGATGGCAGCATCGCGCAGCGCCGTCGGGCCGACTACGCTTGCGCGCATGTGGCCCATCATTCTCACCGTCGTCGTCCTCGTCCCGCTGCTCGTGTTCGCGTGGACGAAGACGCGGGCGCGCTGACCTCGCGCGCGGCTACTCGGCGGGCGTGAAGCCCTCCGCGGCCCAGGCCTTCGCCTCGGCGAGCTGGGCGACGCGGAACACGCGGGCGTGGCCGGGCATGACCAGGCTCAGCGCGCGGATGGCCGGCTTGGCCCAGCCGACGTTCGTGACGATCGCGATGCGCTCGAACGACGCCGGGTGGCTGAGGCCGAGCTTCAGATCGGCCTTCATCGCGTCGTCGTCGTACTCCTCGAACTCGGGTCCGAGCATGTAGACCATGCGGACCTTGCCGTACTTGTCGATGGCGCGCTCGATCGCGGGGACGAGGACGTCGCGATAGTCCTCCTCCTCGACCTCGTCGACGGCCTCGAAACCCAGGACGCCCGATGGCATGTCGGAAAGCAGGCGGATCATGAGCACGACTGTACGTCCTCAGGGCGCGGGTAGCATCACCGCGTGCTTGCCCCCGTAGCTCAGCTGGATAGAGCAGCGGCCTTCTAATCCGCAGGTCCCAGGTTCGAATCCTGGCGGGGGCGTGGGTGGTCGTGCGTCGCCTGGGGGGTCACCCCTCATGCGCTCCGACCCGCCCCAGGGGACTCTTGCTGCACACGCAGGGCCATCCGGGCTCTCGCGCCACCCCAGGAGAACCCCCCATGTCCCCCTTCACGCTCACCCTCGCGTCTCGTTCCCGCCGCGCTGCGCTCTGCGCCGCCATCGCCGCATGCGCCGTCGGCGGTCTCGCCGGTGAAGCCGCGGCGACGCAGATCAACGGCGACATCTCGACCTTCACCGTCAGTGACGGCATCGAGGCCGGCCAGGCGCCGCTCAACGGTCCAGACGTCTACCAGGTGGAGGTGGCGGTGGTGAATGGAGAAAGCGTGTGGAAACTGACCACTGACTCGCCGATTCGCCTGATCGCCGGCGCCTGTACCCGGATCAGCGGGGCGAACAACGTCGCGGGGCCGTCGGAGGTCCACTGCAAGCGCGCCGCCGAGCCCGGTGAGAGCCGCGCGATCCTCGGTGGGGGCGACGACAGCTTCGTCGCCGCGCCCGGGTTCCCCGACCGCCTGCGCCTGGTCGGCGAAGACGGCAACGACACGCTCACCGGCGGCGAGGCCGACGACGTCCTCAACGGCGGCGACGGCGACAACGTGCTGACCGGCAACGGCGGCAACGACAGCCTGACGCTCGGCAACCCGCCGCGCACGCAGTTCGCCAACATCCCGAACGGGACCAACACGATGACGGGCGGCCCGGGCAACGATTTCATGTTCGGCGCCGACGGCAACGACGCCATCGACGGCGGCGACGGCAACGACTCGCTGGGCGGTGGCCGCGGCATCGACGTCATCAGCGGCGGCGAGGGCGACGACAGCCTCAACGGCACCGAGGACGCGTTCCAGAAGCGTGATTCGCTCACCGGCGGCGGCGGGACCGATCAGTTCACCGCGGACATCCTCGACCAGGTCTTCGCCCGGGACGGCATCGCCGAGCGCATCGGCTGCAAGCCGGTCCGCTTCCTGACCGACCCGCTGGCGTTCGCCGAGGTCGACCTGAAGGACATCATCGCGTTCGGCGACCCGTGCCCGGTGGTCCTGCGCGCGCCGAAGAACGAGACGCCGTCGGGCGCCATCCGGTCCTCGACGGTGAAGGTCTCGTCCGGAGTGGCGCGCGTCTCGGTGCGCTGCACCACGACGAAGGCATGCACCGGCACGGTCCGGATGCGGCTGGCGCGCAAGGGCTCGACCACCGTCCGCGCGACCTACCGCGTGGCCGGCAAGAAGACGCGCACGCTGTCGCTGAAGCTGCGCGCATCCGACGCGTCCAAGGTCACCACCAAGGGCGTGAAGGCGACCGTGACGCTGACCGAGAAGGGCAAGGCCGGCGACAAGACGGTCACCCGCGCGGTGACTGCGAAGCGGTAGGCACGTCGCAACGCGAGCGCCCTCGCCGGGTTCCGGCGGGGGCGCTTCCGCGGAAGCGTCAGGCCACGAACGTGATGTCGGCGTAGTCCGTCAGCGGCGCGGCGAGGGATTCGGGCTGGCGGCGCAGCGGGTCCCGGCTGGAGAGGCGGTCGAAGCTCAGGCCGGCGAGCTTCTCGATCTCGCTGATCGGCCGCTGCCAGGTCTCATGGGCCCCGAAGACGAACTCCTCCGGGGCGAGGTAGGTCTCCTGACTCATGAGGTACCCGGTGGCCGTGAGCTTGCGGGTGTCGTCATGGATGAACGCGATGACCTTCCAGAACCGCAGCGGGATCTGGGTGCCGAAGCGCGTGGGGTCGTCGTCCCGCAGGACGGGGCCGGTGATGACGGAGATCCGCATCTGGTCCTCCACGCAGTGCTGGAGGGCGTAGTCCTCGAGGCCGAGCCAGATACCGGCGTTGAACGGCTGCATCTGGGGGACCGCGTTGGTGTAGTGCATCGAGTCGCGATTGCCGCGTTCGGCGAGTTCGACCGGCCCCCAGATCGGATCCTCGCGGCGCGTCATGTGGCCGCGTGCGAAGCGGGGCGGGTCGCCGTAGACGTCGTCGGCGCCGTCGCCGGGCAGCAGCTGCGCGTCACGGGGGATCCGCGGGTCGATGAGCCAGGAACGCCGTCTCGCGCTCTTCTTCTGATCGCCGCTGATGTTGACGGCGCTCCAGAGGCACAGGCGCCGGGACTTGCTCATGGCGACGGAGAAGTGCTCGTACTTCAGCTCGCCGGTGCGCTTCCCTCGAGGTCCGTGCATGAGGACGTCCCGGGGAGCCGTCGTCTTCTCGGGCAGGTTCACGCGGACGGCTGCGCCGGCGCCGAGGAAGGCGGGGTCGAAGCCCTCCCGGTCCTCGTACTCCGACACCGCCGCTTCGAGCGGGTCGGCGGCTCGGCCGCGCTTCCGTTCGGCGGGGTCGGCGGGGATGCTGGCGCGTGAGCGGCGCTTCACGCGCGCGAGGGCGTCGAGCAGCGCGGTGGGCTTGACGGCGTGGTTGGCCTCGCCGGGGATCCCGGAGAAGTGCAGGCCGACGGCGTTGCCCTCCATGTCCAGGACCGCCGAGCCGGAGCTGCCGCGCAGGGTCGAGGCGTCGTGCGTGAAGTACCACGGCTTCGTGTCCACGACCAGAGCCTTGCCGGGGGACACGCGCTTGACGTCGAAGATGTCGCCGAAGACCCCCTTCGCGTCGGTGTCATCGAGCATGCCGCCGGTGTCGCGGGAGGGGAAGCCGACGACGGCGATGTCCATCTCGCTGCGCGGGTCCGTCCGGCTCAGCGGGATGGGCTCCGGCATGCGGTCGTCCGGCCTGAGCTCGAGGAACGCGATGTCGGGGGCGGACGTGTCGTGCTCAGCCATGAACAGGACGCGGGCGACGTCGATGTCGAGAGGGCGGGACCGGCCCGTGGGACGGTGCTCCTCGCGGAAGTCGAGTCGGGTCTGGATGGGGCGGCCGGTGGCGGGCGTGACGATGGCGCCGTAGCCGCGGCCTTCTCGCCGCGCGAAGTTCTCCGCGACGTGGCGGTTGGTGACGACGGTGCGGTCGGCGATGAGCCAGCCTGTCCCGCCCCAGCCGAAGGCCGGGTGGTCGCGGAACTCGATGCGGCCGACGGAGGCCACGCGGGGCTCGAGGCGCGCGCGGGCCGACAGCAGCCGGGCCGCCAGGGTCTTGCTCCGGGGCGGGACGATCCGGCCGTTGCGGACGAGCAGCGCGGGTCGGGTGAACTGCAGGATGACCGCTTCGGTCCTTGGCAGCGGGAGTCGGCCCTCACCGCCGGGCGACGCGATGACGGCTCGTACGAGATCCGGGGTGGTACCCGCCTCGGCGGCGCCGGGGAGCGGGCTTCCCGACTCGACGATGGCGGACAGCTCTCGGACGACGGGGGTGTCGCGGAGGACGTCGGTCAGCTGCGGCATGAGCGTCTCCTGGCGAGGCTCGCTGAGCGATCCGTGCCCGATGGTCGGCGGGTGTACCACGCAGGACCATGCCCGAGTTATCAGCGGCGGTCAAGCGTCCTCGGGCCAGCGCGCGGGCGGCGACCGTCAGCCGTTGGTCTGCGCCTGCAGCAGTGCCAGCCAGCGCCCCATCAACAGCGTCGCCTGATCGCGGCGCACGGTGTGGTCGCGCAGGGTGCGCAGCTCGTCGATCTGGACGAGCGGGTTGCTGTCGTCCGTCACGCCGCCCATGAACCAGTCCCCGTAGATCCGGTCGTTGACCGTGCCGATGGTGATCAGCTGCGGGTCGTGGTGGCGGGTGTCGTCGGCGATGCGCACGTACGTCCGCAGCACTGCGAGCTCCGGGCCTTCCAGGACCTGAGCGAAGTGGCCGCCCCGGGCGCTCAGCGCCCCCGTGATGCCCAGGGGCTCGTTGTGGCGCCGCGCGCTCTCGAGGATCGCGGCGATGTCGTCGTCCGTGAGGCCCTGTTGGGCCTCACTGGCATAGAGCAGCCGCAGGAGGATGGTCACGCGGCCATCCTCGCAGGCGTCAGGCCGTGCGGCGCAGCATCTCCACGACGAGGAACGACAGCTCCAGCGCCTGCTGGGCGTTCAGGCGCGGGTCGCACGCCGTCTCATAGCGGGACCCGACGTCGTCGTGCGAGATGAGCTGCGCACCGCCGACGCACTCGGTGACGTCCTCGCCGGTGTGCTCGACGTGGATGCCGCCCGGGTGGGTGCCCATCCGCTGATGGACCTCGAAGAAGCCCTCGACCTCGTCCATGACGTTGTCGAACACGCGGGTCTTGTGGCCGCTGGGCGACTCTTCGGTGTTGCCGTGCATCGGGTCGCACTGCCAGACGACCTTGTGTCCCGTGCGCGTCACGGCCTCGACGATCGGCGGGAGCATCTCGCGCACCTTGTCGTGCCCCATGCGCGAGACGAGCGTCACGCGGCCGTCGACCCTCTGCGGGTCGATGCGCTCGACGAGTTCGACGGCCTCCTCGGGCGTGGTGGACGGACCGATCTTCACGCCGATCGGGTTGGCCAGCAGCGCCGCCAGGGCGACATGCGCGCCGTCGAGCTGGCGGGTGCGGTCACCGATCCACAGCTGATGGGCGGAGAGCAGGTAGAGGCGGTCGTCGGAGAGGCGCAGCATTGCGCGCTCGTAATCGAGAACGAGCATCTCATGGCTCGCGTAGAGGTCGACGGTGCGCAGCGATCCGTCGTCGACGCCGCAGGCGGACATGAACCGCAGGCTGCGGTCGATGTCGGTGGCCAGGCGCTCGTAGCGCTCACCGGCGTTGGACTGGCGCACGAAGTCCATGTTCCACTCGTGCAGGCGGTGCAGGTCGGCCATCCCCGCGCCCGTGATCGCGCGCGAGAGGTTCATCGCGGCGGCGGCGTTCGCGTAGGCGCGCAGCAGACGGCCCGGGTCCGGGCGGCGCGCCTCGGCGGTCGCCTCCAGGTCGTTGACCATGTCCCCGCGGTAGGAGGGCAGACCGGCGGCGTCGGTGTCCGAGCTGCGCGGCTTGGCGTACTGGCCGGCGATGCGGCCGAGCTTCAGCACCGGCATGGACGTCCCGTAGGTCAGGACGATCGCCATCTGCAGCAGCGTGCGGATGGTGCCGCGCAGGTGCTCCTCGGTGTTGTCCTCGAACGTCTCGGCGCAGTCGCCGCCCTGCAGGAGGAACGCCTCGCCGCGCGCGACGGCTCCGAGCCGCTCCTGGAGGCGGTCGACCTCGGGGGCGACGGTGATCGGCGGGACGGCCTCGAGCAGGCGGCGCACCCGCGCGGCGTACTCGTGATCGGGCCACGGCGGCTGCTGGACGGCGGGTCTGTCGAGTGCGTCCTGGAGCGCCACCGCCAGTGCAGGGGGCAGCGGCGGGAGCTCGGGCAGGGAACCCACGGGCACGTCGACGGTCCAGTTCATGACCAGAACGCTAGAGGGAACGGCGCTTCGACCGCGGGCCGTTCACCAGTGCTTCAGCGCGCCGCCGGCGACGAGCGCGGCGAGGAGGCCGATGACGAGCAGTGTCAGGGCGATCATCGACAGCGTCTCGGCGTCGACGCGGCGGTGCAGGCCGAGGACGGTCGCGAGCGCGATGCCTCCGACCGCGGTACCGGTGATCGTGACGGCCGCAAGGACCTCCGGAGACGCGAACGCGAGCATTCTGGTGGCGCGCAATGTACAAGAAGCACTGAGCGCATGTCGGCTCAAGCAGGACGCTGCACGGGCGATCGCTCGGCCATGAGGCTCCTGCTCGCTCTGGTCGCCGTGCTCGCGCTGGCGCCGCCGGCCGCGGCCCCGGCCGCGCCGTTCCAGGCGAAGGTCCGCATCGCGAACGCCGACGGCGAGAAGATCGCCTGGTACGACCGCGGCAGCGGCCCGCCGCTGGTCCTCGCGATCGGCACCGGCTCGACGATGGCCGAGTGGGACCCGGCGCTGCTCGCCCTCCTGGCCCGTGAACGCCGCGTGATCGTCTTCGACTACCCCGGCGTGGGCCGGTCGTCCAAGCTCAGGGGTTCGGTGACGTTTGCCGGCCTGGCCGACACCACCGACGCGTTCATCCGCGCGATCGGGCTGGAGGAGGCCGACGTCCTCGGTTGGTCGATGGGCGGATTCGTCGCGCAGCAGCTGGCGATCCGCCATCCCGAGCGCGTGCGCCGCCTCGTGCTGGCAGGGACGAACCCGGGTGGGGATCAGGCGGTGCTCGGGGACGACGACGATCAGGAGACCGACAGCGACCCGGATCCGTCAGAGGAGGCGGTGCTCCGCGTCCTGTACCCGCGCACGAAGGCCGGCCGCGCGGAGGGGCGCGCGTTCCTGCGCCGGCTCGAGGACGCGAGCGAGTCCGGTGAGATCCCCGACGACTTCGAGGTGCCCGCGAGCACCGTGCGCAAGCAGGTGGCCGCCGAGGACCCGTGGCTGCGTTCCAACGCCAACGCCGACGCCCTGAAGCGGCTGCGTGTCCCGACGCTGGTCACGGGCGGCAACCTCGACCCGGTCGTGCCACCGATCAACGCACGGCGGCTGGACGCGCTCATCCCAGGGGCGCAGCTGCGCCTCTTCGCCGACTCCCACGCCTTCCTCTTCAGCGAGCGGGCGCGGTTCGCGCCGGCGGTGCTGGACTTCCTCGACGCGCCGCGCTGACGAGCGCGACGCTGCCCTCCCACAACTCGCGCCCGAGCTCTGGATCCTGTGCCTGGGCGGACGGCCGGCCGTCGCGAGTCAGTTCGATGTCGCGGCCTGGGTGGGTCGGATCGAACGCGAGCCGGGCGAGCTCCGCCGCCGACGCCGCCGCAGTCGTCGCGCCCGGGATCAGGCGGCTGATGAGCGGGGTCGCGGCCACATAGGCGCGGCGGACGGGCGCGGGGTAGTCCCGGGAGAGGTCCGTGTCGCTCATGAGGCCGGGGTCGAACGTGTGCACGGCGATATGGGCGTCCGGGCGCAGAACGGGGAGCCGGCGCCGCAGTTCGAGCGCGGTGGCGACATTCGCCAGCTTCGACGTCGCGTAGGCGACCTGGCCGGAGCCGGCACCGGGCTTGGCGAGGGCCTCCGGGCAATCCCAGCGCGGCGGCGGGAAGCCGAAGTTGCGCACGCGCTGGGCCTTGTGGGTCCCGCTGCCCACGATGACGATGCGCCCGTCGGCCGTGAGGGCGGGCAGGAGGCCGAGCAGCAGTGCGAAGTGGCCGAGGTGGTTGGTCGCAAACGTCGCCTCGTAGCCGTCGGCGGACACGTGCGTGCGGTCGGTGAACTGCGCGCCGGCGTTGGCGACGATCGCGCCGAGCGGCGGGAGTCCGGCCGCCGCGAGGAGGGCGGGGAACGCGCGCACTGATCCCAGGTCCGCCAGGTCGAGGGGGAGGGTGACCGCGCCGGCGCCCAGAGCACGGACGGTGGCCGTGCCGCGCGCGCTGTCGCGGGCGGGCACGACGACGGTGTGGCCCAAGGCCGCGACGCGCATCGCCACCGCGCGCCCCAGCCCGGCGGTGGCGCCGGTGATGACGACCGTCGTGGGAGCTACCGTAGGATCGTTCATACTACGAACGTTAGCAACGCAAACGTTTATGTCACAAACAAATATCGACCTGGCGCTCACCGGTCTGCTCATGGACCGGGTCGTCCGCCTCGGCGCGGCGCACTATCCAAAGGTCTACGGCGAGCTCGGGATCTCCAAGCCCGCCCTGGTGGCGCTCGTCGCGATCGCGGCGGCCGGCCCGCTGCGGCAGGCCCGGCTCGCGGACGCCTCGGGCATCGACCGGGCGTCCCTGGTGGCGGTGCTGAACGAACTGGAGTCAGCCGGGCTGGCGACCCGCGGGCCGGACCCGGACGACCGTCGAGCTCACGCCGTCTCGGTGACCGCTCAGGGACGCAAGGTGCTGGCCCGCGCCCGGGAGCTCGCTGCGCAGGACGGGTTCTTCTCGGTGCTCAGTACGGATGAGCGCGCGACGCTCAACGCGCTGCTACAGCGGCTCATCGCCGCACACGCGCCTGCGGCCGATGCGGGCCGCACAGGCTGACCGCGCGCCCACCGCGGCGCTCATCGGCACCGAGGTGGGCGCTGGTGTCGGTCAGCGCCAGGGCAGCCGGGGAAAGCGCGGCGGGCTCCAACCGGCGTCGTCGGGCCGACCGCTCGGCCCATCGGGGACGACGAACGCAAACGACGTGGCCGCCGGCACGAACCCCGTCGCGTCGACGGCGGGCGGGGCGCCCTTGTCGGCGGTGATCAGCGCGGTGTCCGGCCCGGCGGGAACGAAGCCTGTGGGATCGGTCATGCGGCGTACCTCTCGGGCTGGAGCTCGTGGTAGTCGGTGTTGTGCTGGTAGTTGATCGCGATCTGCAGGAGCTTCCCGTCGGTCCATGGCAGGCCGCTGATCTGCGCGCCGACCGGCATGCTCGTCTCGGGGCTGAGGCCGGCCGGCACCGACAGCGACGGGAAGCCCGTCGAGTTCCAGATGCCTCGGACGGTGCCCGGGCCGAACCGCCCAAGGTCGCCGGACTCGTTGAGGGAGCCGTCGCCGCGCTTGGGCGTCTCGGCGACCTGGCACGGCTGGATGATCGCGTCACAGCCCGCGAACAGCTCCTGCAGGCCGGCGACCCACTGGCCGCGGCGGATCTCGGCCTCGTAGCGGGCGATCGCCGTGACGTTGTTGGCGTTCGCCTGGTTGTTGGCGACCGAGGTGCGGTTCGCGGTGGAGTACAGATCGCCCTTGGCGGCGAAAAGGTCGCGGTGCAGCAGGACCGACTCGGGGCTCGGGCCCGGCACGGAGGGCGCCGGCGGCATCTCCTTTTCGACGATGGTCGCGCCCATCGCGACCACTTCGCCGAGGAAGCGCTCCCACACGGCGCGGACACCGGGCGCGAGCGTGTCGATCGGCGGGAGGTTCGGGGTCGTCGCGAAGGTCATACCCCGGAACGGCTTTGCCCCGCCGGTCGGCTTGACCGGGTACAGCGTGGGCGGCGGCGGCGCCGCGTACGTGGTGATGTCGAGCGGGTCGCGCCCGGCGAGCACCGTGAACATCAGTGACGCGTCAATCGCGCTGCGGACCAGCGGACCCACGTGGTCGCTCGCCCGGTTGCCGGTCACGATGCCGCGCGTGCTGACCCGTCCGTACGTGCCCATGATCGTCGTCAGGTTGCACGCCGAGGCCGGGCGGCGAAGGCTGCCACCCGAGTCGGTGCCGAGCGCGACGGGCACGGTGCGTCCGCCGACCGCCGAGCCGCTGCCGTTGCTCGAGCCGCCGGGGCTCTTCGTCGGGTCGAAGGGGTTGCCCGCGGTCTGCGGGGAATTGCCGCTCGCGAACTCCTGGGTCTTCGTGTGTCCGAGCAGGACCATGCCGTGGAGCTTCGCCCGCTCCCAGGCGAAGGAGTCCGACGGCGCGACGTTGTCGGCGAGCGCGAGGCTGCCCGCGGTCAGCGGCTTGCCGCCCACGGCGATGATGTCCTTGAACCCGATTGGGATGCCGCACACCAGTGACGGCGGCCCGTAGCGCAGGACGGTGCCGAGCGACAGCCGCCGATCGGCCGCGGCTGCGGCGGCCATCGCCTCGTCGGCGTAGACGCGAGCCCACGCGGTGAGCTCGCCGTCGCGCTCCTCGATGCGCTCCAGGCAGGCCTTCGTGAGCTCGCGGCTGGAGAGGCGACGCGACCACAGCAGGGCGATCGCCTCGTGCATCTCGAGGTCGGCGGGGTTGCCGCCCTTCGCGGCGACCTTCTTGGCGTCGGGGAGCGCGGCCTCGGCCTGTGCCTGGCTGAGGAACGCACCTGTGGCGGTGGCGCCTGCCGCGACCGCGGCGGCACCCGCGAGGAACCGGCGGCGGTCGACGCCGACGCCGGGAGTGGGGTCCTCCCCGGCGGCGAGCGCAGGGGAGTCAGGAGGGTGAGTGTCCATGGGCGGACACCCCAGCGGGATCCGCCGGGGTCGGCCAGGGACCGGCGGAAAGAAGCAGGACGCATTGCCCTGCATTCCGTTTGGACACGCGGTCGAAAACGGGAATCGCGTCGCCCGTCAGGCGGAAGCGATCACTGTGCACGCGCGGTCACGCCGCGTCGCGCCACTTCACCGAGCAGCCGCGCGGCTGGGTCTCGGCCTCCGCGACGGCGCGGCCGGAGAGCACATCGTCGAGCGCGGCACGCAACCACGCGGCGTCGGCGGCCGGGTCCTGGTGGTCGCCGTCGGGTGCGCCGCGGTAGACGAGCCGGTGGTCGCCGTCGAGCACGAACACGTGTGGCGTGACCTGCGCGTCAAGGGCGGCGGCCACCTCCTGCGTGGGGTCGTGCAGGTACGGGATGGGCCACGCCTGATCGCGGACGAACTGCGCCATGCGCTCCGGTGAGTCGGCGGGGTAGCGGGTGCTGTCGTTCGCGTTGATGGCCAGGAACCTGACGCCCCGTGACGCATAGCCCTCGGCGACGGCCCGCAGTCGCGGGTTCCACGCCACGACGTATGGGCAGTGGTTGCACGTGACGACCAGGACGGTCGCCGGTGGAGCCGGGCTGAGCGGGACCGTATGCTCGATCCCGTCGGTGTCCGCCAGCGTGAAGGCCGGCGCGGGATCGCCGATGGAGAAGGCCATGCCACCCACGCTAGAGACCCGTCCCAGGAAGGACGCCCGGTGACCGACCAGACCGCCATCTTCGCCCCCGCCGGAGCCCGCGCGAGCACCGCGACGATCTTCGGCCAGGTGATGTTCCTCGTCGCGATCGCGATCGGGTTCCTCGCCCTGGGGACGTACGTCGGCCGCGACCTCGCCTACGGGACCGCGCGCATCCTGTCGTTCGCCGGCTTCGGGATGCTGCTCATCTCGGGCTTCGGCGGCGAGCGCTTCCGCGTCGGGCCGTTCGCGCTGGTCTGGCTGTTCGCGACGGCGCTCGTGATCGGCCTGGGCCTCGGGCCGATCCTCTACCTGATGATCGAGGAGAACCCCGCGGCCGTCACGCAGGCTGCGGGCGGCACCGCGCTCATCGTCGCCGCCATGGGCTCGCTTGGGTTCGTACTCAGCAAGGACCTCGCCGCGTGGATGCGGCCGCTGTCGTTCCTGGTCTTCGCCGCGGTGATCGTCAGCCTCGTGATGCTGCTGTTCACCTCGGGCGGCAACCCGATCATCAGCCTGGTGATCCTGGTCCTGTCGGCGGTGCTGATCATGGTCGACTTCAACTACGTGCGAAAGCACGCGACCGAGGACGACGTGATCTGGCTCGCCACCGGCATCTTCGTCTCGATCGTGAACATCTTCATCTCGCTGCTGAACCTCAGCCGGTAGGTCCACGCGCTACCGTGTGCTCCGACGCGGTGGGCGTAGCTCAGTTGGTAGAGCTCCTGGTTGTGGTCCAGGCGGTCGCGGGTTCAAGTCCCGTCGCTCACCCCTCGTGAAGGCCCGCTCCGGCGGGCCTTTCGCGTTGAGGGACTACCGCTGGGCCGCAGCCACGAGACCTTCCGCAGAGCCACTGGTGCCCGCTGGTGCCCATTCCTCGCCGTTGACGAGGGCCTTCAGGCGCTCGCGCTCGCCGTCCCGGCGGCTCATCTGGCGGGCGTAGATCCGCAGTGTGAGCGTGGGGTCGGTGTGCCCGAGCTGGCCGATCACGTACGCCGGGTCTTCGCCCAGGGCGACGAGGATCGAGGCGAACGTGCGCCTGAGGCTGTGAGGCGTCAGGCGTTCGGGCAGCGGTTCGGAGTTGCGCTTGGCCAGCCGCTCGTTGGCGTTCTTGACGGCGGGCTGGAGGATGCGGCGCCGGACGTTCGTCTCGGACTGCCGGCCTCCGGTGCCCGTGGCGAACACGAGCGCGCCACGCGGGACGTCGCCGAGGGTGGCCCGGTAGGCGGCCAGCTCGTCGCGCAGCGCGGGCAGCACGTTGACCACGCGAACCCCGGCGTCGGTCTTCGACTCGCGAACCGTGATCGTCCCGCGCGCCAGGTCGACGTCGCCCCACGTGAGGTCCAGCATCTCGCCGATGCGCAGGCCCGCATAGGCGAGCGTGGCCAGCAGCGCCCGGCGCTGACCCTTGCGCTCCCGGGCCGCCTTGTCGAGCGCCTGGGCGCCGTCGAGCAAGGCCCCGATGTGGTCGGCGCGGTCCAGCCAGGAACGGGTCGGCTTGTCGGCCGGGAGCCTGCGGCGCTTCCCCTTGGCGGGGTTGCGCTGAAGGTGGCCGTACTCGACCGCGGCTTCCAAGACGCCCGAGAGCACGTCCAGCGTCTTGTTGATGGTCGTGTTCGACAGCCGACGAACCTCGCGCGCTTCGTCGCCCTCACCGAGCGTCTTCGTCTCGGCGGCCTTGCGGCGTGCGTATCGGTCGACCTCCTCGACGGTGATCTGGTCGACCCTCATGGCGGCGAAGTGCGCCAGCAGGTGCTCGGTCAGCGCCCACTCCAGGTACTCGATCGTCCTCGGCCGCAGCCCGGCAACCTTGCGACCCTCGAGCCACTCGGACGCGAAGACGTGGAACGTCGGGATCTCGACGGGCTCGGGTGGGGTTGAGGCGTCGGGCGGTGCCCACTGCCCGCGGCGCACGTCGGCCAGCACGTTGGCCAGCTCGATCTCGGCCAGGCGCTTGGTGCACCCGTCCGAGGAGTAGCCGACGTGCTGGAACCGGCGCTTACCGTGGGCGCGGAACCTGATCCCGTAGGAGGTGCCCCGCGAGGTGCGCTTCTCGACGACCGTGCCCGTGGCAGGTCTAGCCATGATGCTCCCTTCGATCGCGGCGATCGGGCAGGGCCACGGCACGGGGAGCACGCACGGCGGGAGCCGGTAGCGTGCCGCGCGCGCCGGGGGCGTCTACCCCGTCGCCGGGCCCGGGGCGTTGGCGCGCCGCCGGGCCACTTTGTGCACTTGCACGCCGCACCCTACGCCGCCAGGCCCTTGATCGGCAACAGCGGTATGCCTTCGCGTGTCGTTGCCACGCGAGGGCGCCGGGCGACGACCCTCGGGGCGTGGGGAGGTGCCGCGCCGCGTCGCCGCATCGCCTCTTCGGCGCGGCTCAGGTCGAACCGCCAGGGAGCTTTCGGCGTGTCCGCGAGCTTGACGCCGCCGAGCTCGGCGGCGTGCTCGTAGACGAAGGCCGTCGACACGCTGAGGTGGCTGGCCAGTGCCTTGACGTCGACCAGGCCGCCGGCCCTTGACGGCTGGTGCTCTCGTTGAAGCGCGACAACGCGCCGAGCGATGGCCTCGATGTCGTCGGGGTGCAGGCGCGCGGTCATCGTCCGACCTCGCGTGCACCCGGTGCACAGGTCGCCGGCCATCCCCCGGGGAGGTAGAGCGGGGTGCCAGGACGCCCGTTCTCGCTCGGCCTCTCGCCGACCCGCTCCATGATGCCTGCGGTCACGAACCCACGGAGCAGCCGGTTGGCCTGGCTCTTGCTGACGCCGCACCAAGCGCCGAACTCACGAGCCGAGCACGCCAGCGGGCTGCCAGCGCGGACGCCAGCCCAACCCAAGCCGAACCAGAGAAAGAGCCCCTCGTACGCAAGCTGGACGGTCGATCGCGGGTCGGTGGGCGGTCCGACGAACGGGATGTCGACGGGGTCGAACAGTCCCGCCTCCCACAACAGCCGCTTCAGCCAGAGCGCCAGCAACGCATTCGACGCGCCACCGCGAGAGGCCGGTCGCGACTCATGCTTCCCGACAGCGATCGATCGGGCCGCCTCGCCGAGCGAGCACCAGTCCTCGTCGCCGTGGCAGCACACGTACCGCGGCTCGGCGCGTTCGTCGTCAACCACCGTCGCGATGCACGCTGGACCGTCGTGCCCGGGAAGTCGGCACGGGAAGTTGTTGCCGTACCCGTCGACCCCGAAGAACCTCTGGAGGGCACGCACCGCCACGTGGTCGATCTCGAGCCGGTTCCCGCAGTACTTGACCCGATGGTGGCCAGGAACTCGGTATCGGCCACCGAGGATGAGATGAGGTCCTGGGACAAGAGGAGCGACAAGCGGAGCCAAGTCATCGAGGGGTAGTGGCGACGAAGAACGGCGGAACGACTCGTCGACGAGACGCAGTTCCGCTCCTCTAGTCGCTCCACTTGTCCCAACCCCGTGATTGGCGGGCTGGGCGCTCATGAGAAATCACCCCATGGGTCGTACGCCGTCTGTCGTCGGCCGACGTCACGTTGCGGCGCGGGCAGCGACAGAGCCTCAGTCGCCCGCGGTGTCGAGGGCGACACCCCGCTCGGTGCCGTGCTTTGCGCAGCGGGTTCGGCGACCAGAACGTAGACGGCCATCTGCGACCGCCTGGCCGACGAGTCGATCACGTAGCCGGATTGCCGCACCTCGTCGATGCGAGCCGGCAGGCGCAGAATCGGCCTCCCACCGTCGAACGTGTCCGGGCCAAGAAAGTCGGCCTGGGTGATTCCGGTGCGGCCCCGGATGCGGAGGGCGCGCAGGACGCGGTCTCGCTGCGAGGGACGTCGGTGCGCGGTCATCGGCCGGCCCCCGCGCGCTCGCGGTCGATCACGGTGCCGCAAGGGAGCGTGACGAGGCGGTAGACGCGGTGCCCCTCACGTGCACCGAAATCGTCGATCACCCAGCCCTCGTGCCGAAGGGTCTGGACCATCTCGGCGACCGGCGGATCTCCTGGGCGCCAGCCGAACGGCGTGGTCATGCCCTGGGCGTCTCCGAGCGGAAACGCCGCGTGTCGGATCAGCCCGAGGCGAACGAACGGCAGCAGGTGGCGCCGTCGCTCGTCTGGGTGGGCTGGTGAGTCATCGTCGGAACTGGGGCCGGCGCGCGTGGCGCCGGTTCCCCGACGCGATGCGGGGCGTCCGCCTCTCGGGCCTCGACGCGGCCGGCCGCCGCCGTGCTGCTTGCGCGGACGGTAGCCACAGAGCTTGGTGACCGTGCGCATCTCGGCGACCCGCCAGGCGACAGTCAACGGCTGCTTCGGGGAGCGCCGGCCGGAGGCGTCTCGCACGGTGAATCGTCCGGTCGGCGTGACGTCGACCGTGGCTGCGGTGGTCGTTCCGAGGGAGCGGCGCGCGAGTTCCTGCGGCGTCGGCTCGTCGGGGTGCGGCTCGTAGAGCGACCGATCGCTCTGGGAAGGCTGCTTCATGTCGTCCTCCGTGTCCTGCTCTTTGCTTGTCGACGAAGCTAACTCGCCACCCGGACATTCAGTCAGGGACTGTGAACCAAAGTGCAGAAGCGCCGACGCCCGGCGCAACCGCATGGGTTGGCCGGGCGTCGGTCGCAGCAAAGTCGATCGGAGGTCGACGTGCGCAGTCTTACACAGTTGCGTGACGCTACGCAGGTCTCGGGCATCTATGGTCGGGCCATGCTGCGTGGTCTGCTCAAGGAGCATCCCGTGATGACGCTCGTACTCGCCGTGGCTCTCGTCGGCTCGGGCGCATGGCTCTACGGCGAACTTCGGGATCGCGAGCTGATCGATCGCTACTGCCGCTACGGAAGCGTCAGTGCCGCGCAGCTCGAGACGTGTCGTGAGCACGTACGCGCTGACGAGATCCGCGAGCGCGGCACCGTCGCCGCACGGTACGCCCGCGACGAGATCGACACCTGCGGTTCGCGCGCAGGTCGCTTCTGCGAGGGCCAGCGCGTCGGTACTCGATCCAGCCCCAGCAACGAGAGCGGGATCTTCTCTGACGACAGCGGGGTGTTCGCCGACCCGTAGCGAGGCCGTGTACGCCCTCAGTACGCCCGCTGCGGCCGAACCGTGCCCACGGGGAGGTCGCGCCCGCGCTAAGCGGGAGAGGGCGCGCAGCGGCGGCCGAGCTGCCAGCCTGCGAGAAGGCACTGCAAGAGCAGCGGTGTGACCTCGTCAAGGAACTCGATGCGAGCGTCTCCCAGGCGGCCGAGGTCCAGGAAGCTCTCGGCGCGGAGGTTGTCCGCGAGCGTTGCGACCGCGATGGCCAGGAAGTCGCCGTCGACCCCGATGCGCGAAGCGGCCCGATGTACCCCGTCGAGCGGGATGCTGCCGGCACCGGAGTCCGACCACTCCTCCAGCAGCGCGGTGGCTTCGTCGAAGGCCCTCCACACGTCGTCCATCCGCAGTTCTGCTGCCATCAGTCGAACACCCCTCCGCCGGTCGTTGAGCTTCCCGATTGCGCACTCGTCGTGCCGAAGATCCCGTCGCCACCGCCGCCACCGAAGACGCCTCCACGCGCGCTCGCCGACCGAGGCCGCCGCCGACGTCCGCGTCGAAGCCCTGCGCGAGTCTCGATCCGGGCGATCTGTGCACGCAGGCGGTCGCCCTCGGCGGTGCCGCCCTCACCGCGGGATTGCAGCGCCCGCAATGCGACCTTGGCCGCATCGAGCTCCGGGTAGTCGGTGACCTGCTGGACGCGAGCCATCGACTGAGAGTCGGTGAGTCGCAGCGGCGTGGTCAGCGCGTGGGCGAACCGGCCCGCGGAACCATCGGGGCGGCCGTCCTGGAAGCGATCGACGCGCGCACGCTCGGCCCGCGAGATGGGGCGCAGGGGACGGTCGCCGAGAAGCGGGAGGCTGTCGCTGCCCTGCATTTCCGGGCCGCTGAGGGCGTCGTCCGCGGCACGGAGGGCGGGGCTGAGCCGCAGCGTGTCTCGCGTGACGATGCGGGCGCCCTCGTCGAGCCCGATCTGCGGGTCGGCGCCGAACGCGGTGAACACGCCGTTGGTGTTGAGCTTCGCACCGCGCTCCGTCTCCCCGAGCAGCGTCGTCAGCAGTGAGCCAAGGATCGGACTCAGCAGGCCGAGGCTGCCCGAGCGCGGATCGCTGAACAGGTCGAAGATCGGCGAGGTCAGCGGCGACGCCCTGCCGACGTCGAAGTACCCGAGCTGACCGTCGCGCTCGAAGTAGACGCGGCCGCCGAACTGGCTCAGCAGCTCGCGCCGGATCGCCCGCTCGACCTCGTCGCGGGTGTAGCCACTGCGGTTCTCCTTGAGGAACCGTGAGGACAGCAGGTCGACGACCTCGTCGTTCTGCATCTGCGCGACCTGGCGGACGATGTTGGCGGCCACCGGGTGCTTGACGGGGAGCGTGTATAGCGCGAGCTTCGTCGCGAAGCGCATGAAGCCGTAGAACAGGAGGAACGAGCGCCCCAGCCGACGCTCGGTGACCGTGTAGCGCGTCCAGTTGCCGAGCATGTCGTCGACGTGCTCCGCGTATCGCGCGATCTGCGGCTCGAGCTCGCGCAGCCGTGCGCGCTTGGCGTCACCGGCCGGCATCGCCAGAGCGTCGGCCAACTCTTGGGCCTCGGCGACCGCACCGTTGAACGGCCGGTGAAGGTCGCGCTCCAGGCGGCCGAAGAACGCGTTGCGACGGAAGTAGTCGTTCTGGCGCTGGTCCAGCTTGCGGTTCCAGGTCAGCGGGTTCAGGCGGCTCTCGCGCGCCCCGTTGACGGCATCGCTGTCGACGAACGACTGGTAGAAGCCGGCGAGCTTGTTGTCCGTCGCCGCGCCGAAGTGCGGTGAACGCGTGAGGTCGCTGAGCGGCGCGCTGCCGAGGAACTCGTCGACCATCGCGAGCGTCTCGGCGTCCGCGCCTTCGGCCTCGATCTTCTTGCGCCAGCGCCGGTAGGGAGCGGTGGCGACGCGGCCCCTGGAGCCCGGCAGGCTGAGCACCACGTTCGAGGCGACCTGGATCGGGACGAAGACCGGCGACGTGTTGAGGATCGCCGCGGACGTGATGCCCTGAGCCTTCTGTAGTCCGCGACGCAGCGCACTGCCGGGGGTCGTCGCGGCACGCAACTCGTCGCTCACCGCGCGCGGGACGACTACGAACGTGGGACCGCCCTGGACGAACACGCTCGGAGTCCCATCGAGGGTCACGGTCGCGCGCTGGAGCGCCTCATGAATCGCCGGATCGTCGACGCCTCCCTCGCCAGCGCGTGCCGACTGAGCGTCTCGGTCGGGTGCTGCGCGGCGGATGATGTTGAGGTCAACGACGTGCCAGTCGTCCGGGTTCAGCCCCTCGCGGTTGATGTAGTCGTGGGCCTGCCGGAGCGTGAGGCCGCGCGCGTCGGCCGGGCTCGACGACTCCAGGATGTCGGTGACCGTGTTCCAGTTCACCGTGCGCTTGATCGTGCGGAGCAGGCCGCCGTCGTAGGCCCCGGGCGTGGTGTCGTAGCGGCCCTCGTCGAACAGTCGGTAGCGAGTGGCTTTCGGGCCGGCGATCGCCCGGCTTCCGCCAGGGGCGTGGTCGCTGTGCCGCTCGCGGCCTGAGGGTCGGTGCTCGACGTAGACCGGGGTCTGTAGGCCAAGGCGCGCGGCTGCGTCCTGGGTGCGCTGAAGGAACGCCTCCCCGGCCTCGGTGGCGAGCCGGTCTGCTTCGGCCTCGGTGATGTCCCCGTCTGCGGTTCGCGCCTCAATGCGAGCGATGTCCTGCTCGAAGCGGCGATGCTCTCCGAGGGTGCGCCCAACCGGCATCCAGCGGCGCATCTCGGCTCGATGGCCGCCGAGCCCCGTCTCATCGCCGTCGAGGATGCGGGCGTCGCGCGCGACCTGCTTGTCGGCGAAGTCACTGACCGCCCCGAGGGCCTGCATCAGCGTGTCGTCGTCGTGGGCGAGGATGCGGTCGAGACGTGCCAGCTCGTCGGCGTCGCGTCCCGGCGTCTGGCCCTTGCCGCGGTCACGTCGCGCGGTCGCCTTCTGGGTCTCGTGGGTCGCCTCGGCCTCGCGCAGGCGAGCCGCGGTCGCCTTGACCCTGCGCTGGGCGCTGGCCAGCGCCTCGGCGGCGTCGCTGGCGCCCTTCGCGCCCGCTGCGTACGCGCCTTCCGTGCGTGCTCGCGCGTTGCCCGCCCGCTGCGCGTCGCGTTCGGCAGCCACGCCGCCGACGTTGCGCGACAGCACTTCAGCGCGGCCCTGGGCGACATCGACCGCGGTGCGCTTCTGCTTCAGGTCGCGACGCGCGGCGTTGTGGCGCCGTCGGGCCTGAGCAACGGTCTTCGCGCTGCCCTGTACGTCGCTGCCCTCCGGCAACCGGTTGACCTCCACCTGGTCGCGGCGAAGCTGCAACACCTCGCGAGTCGTCGCGACATCGCGGGAGGTCAGCGCCTGGAGCGCCAGCGACTCCAGGTCGGTCGCGAGGCGGTTGCGGGCGGCCTTCTTGGTCGCCGGGATCGCCAGGACGTTCCCGCCGCCGGCCGCGCGCAGCATCTCCCGCCTTTCGGCGCGGACGCCATCGCGCCCGCGGACTTCCGCGTCCTGAAGCCCGCGAAGGCGCGTCAGGCCGCGGGATGTTCGATCGGCTGTCGCCTTGCGTTGGTCGCGGGACTGGAGACGAAGCGACGCCTTCACGACCTCGCCATCGCCTGGGGCAAGCCCGGACATCCCAACGTCGCTACCGGCCCGACGACGGGCGACACGCTCCCGGCGAGCATCGACCTGGCGTTGACCAGCGGCGACGAGCAGGTTTCCGCTCACGCGCTGATCGCGGACCTGCGTCGGCCCTGCGCCCAGGCGCAGCACGGGGCGGGGCGCGTTCATCACGCCCGCGCCCGCAGGTGTCGCCGCCTTGACCCCGGCGCCGAGCAGACGCCCGACTCCCGCGCCGAGGGTCGCGGCATCCAAGCCGACCTGAAGCCCGGCGCCCTCCTCGCGCACCTGGCGGCGGAACTCCCCGGCATCGCCGCGCATGAGTGGGGAGTACAGCCGTGAGTACGAGTCCTTCGTGTCTTCCCACGCACCCGCCGGATCGGTGACTGCGTCGATCGCTCCCGGGATGAAGCCCAGAGCCGTTGCAGCCGCGGCCTTGGCCGTTGACTCCGTCGTTGCGCCGGGAGCTTCGACGAACGCACGCCCCGTATGAACTGGGGCGGTCGCCAGGCGAGCCCACTTGCGCGCGCTGCCGCCGTGGCCGGAGAAGACCGAGTCGGCCGCCGACGCCGCGGCCCGCTCGATGGGGAGGGTGACGCCCATCGCGCGAACCTCGAGCTTCGGATCAGCCTCGGAGGCCCGCGGCCGGGAGTCCAGGAGGTTCTTCTCCTGCGCGTCGTACAGCCCGATCTTCTCGCTCCGCGAGTAGGGCCTCCCGTCCTCGCGCGAGACGAGCGAGCCTTCCACGGCCTGCGCCTTCGCCGTGTCCACCGCGCCCGCGAGCTTGTTCAGCGCGCGACGGGTGTCGCGGTCGCCGAGACGACGCAGCCCCGACTCCGTGTTCGACGGGTCGAGCTCGCGCTGAAGGGCGAGCTGCGTGCGCCCACCAGAACCACGCCGATCGCGGATGCCCTTCTGCACCGCGTCGGTCGTCATGTCGATGATCGTCTGGCGCTGGCGCGGCGTGTACCCGTCCTTCAGCACCGGCAGCCGCGGCAGCCTGACCTTCGGCCCTGCCTTCTCCGCGGCCTTCCTGGTCTTCGCGCGCGCCCTACGCCGCGGCTTGGAGAAGTCGGCCTTCTGGAGCGGCCCGTTGCCGAGCGCCGGGGAGACGGGCGGCTTCGGTGCGGGACGCGACGGTGCGCGGCGCCGCGGCCGGCGGCGCGGTGTCGGAGGCCCGGCCTTCGGGCTACCGGGCGCTCCAGCAGGCGCGCGCTTGCCGACCCCGGCGACGGCCTGGCCGACGCTGCTCTTCGACTTGGCCTTTCGACGACGACGGGATCGCCGTCCCGAATCGGACGGTGAGTCACCGCGTGGGCCGCTTGGAAGGGTGTACGCCACGAGTCCAGATTGGACGTCCTGCCGGTCGTACCGCAGGCCCCTCTCGACACCGTGCACCAGTGGTGCACAGTGATGCGCGAAACCGCCTGCTCAGTCGTCGCGAAGGCCGACGACGAGCGCGTGCAACTCCATCTCGGTCATGTCCCCGTCGTCGTGCTCGCGCGCCACGTGATCCATCGCCCGCTGCACCGTTGGGAACGTCTCCCCGCACCCCAAGCACCCAGTCGGCGACGGCAACTGCGCAACGCGCTCGCGCTCTGCCCGGTCAGCTTGCGCAGCACCGTCGGAGTCGCCCCGCGCGCGTAGGAGATCGGCGTGACTGCCTCGCCGAGCCAGGACGCTCATGGCCACCTGCCAGCCGCTCCACGCGACAACGAGGACGACCGCCCATCCGCCGAGAACCATCGCTGGGCCACCGTTGGCCTCCAGGGCCGTCCCGTCGAACACCAGCAGAATCCCAGCAATCACGAGGGCAACGACCGCAAGGCCGCCGAACCCGAGGCACACACGCGCCACCTGCGTAGCCAACCAGACCATTGCGCGACCGTACCTGACCGATAACGAGCGCGCGATGCGGCGGGCCACATACGGGACTCCGGCGGCCGTTCATGAAACCAGAAGGCGGTGCATTGTGGGGTGGTCGCGAACGGCCACGGAGGGGACAGAGACTCCAGGGACCGACCTCCAGCTTCGCCGCCCCCCAGGGGGGGTCTGTGCCTCTGCCTCGTGCCTGTTTCACCGGGCATGCCCGGCGCGGCACCGCCCCCGATCGGTGGGCGGGCGAAGCACGCGCGCTGAGCTCAGCCGAACGCTTCACACATGTTGGGTGGCACAGGTCGATCGACCTGTGCCGGGATCGGTGCCGTTCATCGTGCGCAAGGGGCGCGCTCGAGCCTGCGCGCATGCAGCGAGGGTGGCCGGCGACCGAACGCTTGCGCGTCGTGCCGAGGTCGCCATGCATGCGCCTAATGCACAGCAGAACTAGACCATTGACAAGCCGCAATCGGCTCGTCTACGGTCGAAGACGTAAGAAGCCCCGGCACGGCTGCAACCGCCCGGGGCATGACACCAACGAATTGAGGTCGTTGATGCACTCCGAAGGTACCGACCTACTGGCCCACGCGCTAGCCGATCTGCTCGACGACATGCGCCGCTGTGCCGACCTACTCGACGACATCGGCGACCCTCACGGCGTCGGCGACACGCTCGCGGAGATCGCAGAGGAGATCGGCGAGGAGATCGCCGACGACATCCTGATCGCCGACTTCCACGCGTTCCTCGCCGACGTCTCGCCCGACGACTTCCGCATCGCCGATGGCGAGTGAGCGGCCGTCACCCGATCGCGTAGCGCGAACCCCGGGTGACCGGCTCGTCTACAGCCAGACCGTCGAGGACCGCATGCTGGCCGCGGCCCTGGCCGTCCTCCAGCGCCGCCACCCGGGATCGCACTTCGAGGTCGTGCCCAAGGTCGGCGACGGCCGCAGCGTCATGACGGACACCCAGGCTTGATCGGAGAAGGCAGAAGCACCAGAGCCGCCGCGGCATAGGCCCCGCGGCGGCTCTGGCAGGTCTCGACGTGGCGGAACGGGCACCAGCGGAACCGCCGGTGCCCAACCGCGCCGACCCGATGCACGCCACGCCGCGCGAACACGAGCGATTCGCGCGCTCTGACCGCTTGCTGCGCTCTCAGGACGTCGCGTGCCGGCGACGCACCGCCGGCCAGTCTGCGGCCGCAAGCGCCGTGGCGAAGACGAGCGGTCCCGACCACTGTCCGCCCCTCGGCGCCACGATGCCCCGCGCGTTCAGGTCGGCGGCCACCGCCCGAGTCGACGCGCCGGCCAGGAGCGACGTTGCGATGCCGACTGCCGTAGGCGACCGCTCGAGCCGCGGACCGGGCCGCTCGCTCTCCCGGACGCCGAGTGCATCCCAGACCGCGCACATTCGGTTGGCGGCCTGGTCGCTCACGATGCCAGGGCCGTGACGCGTCGATCGCCGGACAGCAGGCCGACCTTGACCCCACGGATGAACGACGCGAACAGCTCCTCACGCCGGAGGTCCGCCGGGCTGTAGCCGCCACGGTCGAAGTAGTCGCCCTCCAGCATGTCCAGCCACGAATCGCAGACGTCGGCCAGCTCGTCGGGCGGGATCTCCGCAAGCTCGTGGATCGCGTCAACGAGGGATTGCACGCCGTGGACGATGGCGGCCCGGCCGGACGCGCCTTACACGTGCTGGCTGGCGCGCGTGGCGCAAGGAGTCGCGGGCGAGGCCGCCCTGAGTACCCAGCCGCCGGGTCGCACCGTGTCTCGCGCGGGCGTGGGTCGGCGACCAACGGCCGAGGATACGCCCGCTCTGGGCGACGGGCAGGACCGCCCGCTTGGGCTCTGGGCGTGAACAGGAGATCACCCGAGATGAGGTTGCGGCACATCCCGTCGCGCGGCGCGGACCGTCAGGCGCCGTTGGGCGTCAGCGCGGATGGGACCGCCTGCTGCATCCTGTGAGAGCATCCGCCGATAGCTGACAGGGCTACCCGAACCGAGGCGAGCCGCATCGCTCGCGAGCGAGCCGCAGTGAATCCGTCCGGCATCGGTGCCGCGTGCGTCGGCGTCGCTGCCCGACAACCGAACCAGTAGCCGACACCCGCGCGCGTTGGGCTCGCTCGCGCGCGGAGATGCCGCACTGGCAGACGGTCGGCATTGGCTCCGGACACCCATAGCCAGGGGACGGGTCGCGGCTTGGCGCGCAACCTCGCCTGTGCCTCGCGCGCGAGAACCGACCGCACCAACCGCCGGAAGCCTGGCCGCTGGTTGGCCGAGGGCTGCCGTTCAGATTCGGTGCAGCGAAGATGCGTCGATCATCTGCGCGGCATTGAGCGCGGTCAGAAGATCCACGTACCTCTTTCGTGCCCCACTCAGTTGCGCCGGCATCTCGTTCCCGAGGTGAACGGTTACCGTCAGCCAGTCCGGCGCGTCGGTCCACGTAGTGCTGTCGGCGACCTTCTTGTCTGCGAGCTGCCATGTCGCGGTTTGGCCGCCAAGGTTGATGTTGAGGGCGACCAGCGCACGAGCGTCGTAGTCGTCTTCCGGCGGGTCGCCGCCGTACACGACGAGGACATCGTGTCGCCCCAACTGTCGGATTCCGTGCTCTTCGATGTAGGCCATCGATACGGAACGTTCGATTGCACCGTCGTTTCTCCTCCAGGGCCCGACGGCGTGCGAGGCTCTGGGCTCGACTACGCGATGCTTGCGAACGTGCCACACAGGATCTGCGCACCCCGTCGCACCGCCGCCTCTGGTAGCGCACGTAGACTGGCAGCGTGGATACTCCGAGACATGGCGATGTGGTGCAGCTCGTGACGGACACGCCCTCGGAGGATGTGCACGACGCGGCGGAGCATTCGCGAGCCGTGGCCGAGGCGATGCGGCATCTGGCGGATCAGCAGTACGACCGCGCGGAGCGGCTGCGGGCTGCTGCCAGGCAGACCTTCTTGTGGGTGTCGGCCCTTTTCACCGTGACGCAAGTCGTCGCGCTCTCTGCATTCGGAGAGGACAAGATCACCCCAGGCGAGCAGCAGTCGCTCATGTGGATCGCCATTGTCGGTGCCAGCTTCCTCCTGGTGACGTTGCTCCTGACGATCGGCACGGACCGCCTGCGAAAGGTCGCCGACATTGCGCCCGATGATCTCGTGAGGGCGGCCGACGACGCAGTCGAGTCCGGGGACCACTTCGGCGACGCGCTCGTCGCCATGTACCACCTGACGGCCACTCGGCGAGCAGAGGCGGTCAAGGAGCGACGCGAGTGGCTCTATTCGGTTACGGTCTTCGCAGCGATCACGGTCACCGTATTGGTCGGCGAGATCGTCTACGCGCTCATCATTCGCCTCCACTAGGGGTCTCACTGCCTTGACAGACCAAGACGCTGCGGCGCCGGCAAGTGCCGACGACGCTGACGCTGACGAAGTTGCCACGGATGCGGTTGAGCCACCTCCGCGCAGAGGGACGGCGAAGCGTCGCAAGCTCGGCGGGGTAATCGAGAAGTACCGCAACGTCACCGGTACGACCGACATGATGGTGACCCATGATCAGCGGTACGCGGAGCGACTGCTGCTCCAAGGCGAGGGGCTGACCGACCGAGGCGGACCTGCCGATGTGGTGCTGGACCTGGTGCGCGACTGGGTCAGGGCGATCAAGGCCGTAAACCCGGGCGCCAACCCGGTCCTGGAGCGGCTGGTCCCGACCAGCTCGATGGAGATCGTCCTCCATCCGCCCGATGAGGAGATCGTCGATGCCGGGCGCCGGCAGGCGTACTTCGAGGACACCGATTCCCTCGACGTCGCCTTGCCCGAAACGACCCTTGCGATCGCCGCGATCACGACCGTTCTGACCGCGGAGCCGGAAGCTGGCGCTGAGGCCGCGAGGACGATCGGTGTCACCGCGGCCGATGCTATTCGCGACCTCGCAGCGGACCTGGCTGACAGGGAGATCGAGGCGACCATTGGGCTCGGCAGTGATAGCGCGACCAAGATCGAGCCCGAGCATCTGTTGCGGGTGGTGGAGCAGCTCGACGCCACGTCCGAGCTCCCACCGGTGACCGTGACGGTGGTGGGAGTCCTCAACGGCGCGAACTCGCGTGGCGACGGCCAGTTCGAGATCGAGACCGACGCTCAGGTGCAGCTCGACCCGGCGTTCGGGCGCCGCAAGAAGGCCGGCGATGTTGTGCAGGGGGCATTGACGCCAAAGGCGCGCCGCGAGATCCGCAAGGACAACCTTTGGGACCGCCACGTCGAGGCTCGCGTGCAACTGGTTCGGCGACAGCGAGGCCCCAAAAGCACTCGTATCGAGAGCGTGCGCCTGATGTCGGTATCCCCGCGGCCGGGCTACTCCTCGGAAGAGCTCGAGGATTAGGCGGGCACCAGTGCCAGAACTCGGCTGAAACGAGCCGAAATCGACCCAACGCACCGTCGGGTTTGAACCGCGCGCTTCGGTCGCCAACCCCCGGAATCAGTGATGATCCCGGGGGTTGCCTCTCGTTTCGGCACCACGCTTGTGGTCCAGGCGGTCGCGGGTTCAAGTCCCGTCGCTCACCCCTCAAGAAGCCCCCGGAACCCCGGGGGCTTCTTTCGTTCTGGGGTCCGGTGTGATAGCCGAGGGTCCCGAATGAACTAACTCTCACCTAACGCCAGCGGAGGGGAATCAGGCGGCATCGGCGTCTGCGGGGCGCAGCGGATGAGCCTTCCTCGCGGCGCGGATCTCCTTTGCGGCGTCGATTTTCGGCTTGCCCTCGTACATGTCAATCAGGTGTCCGTAGGTGCGAAGCGTCTGCTCGGCGCCGTGCCCGAGCTGCGATGCGACGTAGTGGATCGTGTGGCCTTCGGCGAGCAGCAGCGACGCGAACGTGTGCCGCAGGTCGTACGGCCGCGAGTGTGGGAGCTTGGCGATCTTGAGCCCCGGGAGCCAATGGCGATTGCGCCAGTTGTCCCAGTCGGACTTCCTCCAGGGGTTGCCGTCTGCCGGAGGGAAGATCCAGCGCTCGGTCGACTTCGGGCAGGTCTTCTGCCACGACTTGAGGTCAGCCGCGAGCGGCGTGAGGAATCGCACCACGCGGCTTGGGCCGGTCTTGGTGCTCTTGATCGCCCCGCCGGTCAGGTCGCATGCGCGGGAGACGAGCAGCGTCTTGTCATGCACGTCGTCCCAGCGCAGGGCCAGCGCTTCGGCAGGGCGAAGGCCGGAGTAGGCGAGCACGGAGACCAGAGCCAGGTCTCGCTCGCGGACGGCCTGCGGGAGTCGCTCGATGGTGTAGGACTTCCGCGCACGCTGCCCAGGCTTGGACCCGGCGACGATGGTCGGTGTGGCGGAGGCGATCGCGACGCGAAGCCGCTCCACCTCGTACGGCGACCATGCCCGAACGGGTTCGGAGTGTGCGCGGCGCTTGGGACGCACTGCGCGAGCGGCGTTGTACTCCAGCTCGCCGAGTTCGCAGGCGTAGGCGAGGATCCCGCCGAGCAGGGAGTGGGCCTCGCGCAGCGCCTTGGTGCCCGCGCCGGCGCGCTCGCGCTCGGTGCGCCACTGGGCGACGAGCGGGGCCGTGATCTCCCGCAGCGGGACGTCATTGAACGTGTCCTCCAGGTGGGCGCTCCAGAGGTTCGCGTACGTCCGGCGGGTGGCGCTCGCCAGGTCAGCCGTCCGTTCGGGCGACCAGGTCTCGGCGACGAATGTGCCGAGCGTGCGCGAGCTGTTCAGGGTGTGCAGCGTTCCGAGCTGCTTGCGGCGCTTGACTTCGGCTTCCCACTGCTCGGCGTCGCCCTTGCGGTCGAAGCTGCGCGTCCGCTGGCGGCCGTGTACGCGCCAGTGGACTTCCCACTTGACGCTCGGCTTGCCGGTGCGCTTGCTGATTCGTTGAATGCGGTGGATCGACATGGGGACGTCCTCCGGTGGGTCGGATGTGCTGAGCGGATGCGTGTTGGGCGCCGAGCGGGTGACGCGTCGGCGAAGAGCCGCGAGAGCCTAGGACGGCCGGCCGCCCGTGAGGATGGCCTGTGTCGCGCGGCTCGTTCTGGCCTTGGCTCGCCGGGCTCGACGGGTCGCCTGCGCGGGCGTGAGCGTTGCCAGCGGGCAGCCTCGGTCGCGCCACGCGTCGACGGCTGCCGGGGTGGTTTGCCAGCGGTTGCCGATCCGCTCACCTGTGAGCAGTCCGGCGTTCATGGCGCGCGCGACGCTCTTGGGGTGCATGCGGACGCGCTCGGCCACATCCTTCGTCGTGAGGTACTCGGGCGCGGCGCCCGGAAGGTACGGCGCGAGCGCGCGAGCGAACTCGGCGCCGAGCTTGGGGTCGCGCTGCAGCGCGTGGGCGAACTCGCTCAGCAACGCGGCTCCGAACGTACTGTCGCTGGTTGCCATCGCGGGGATGCCTCAGCGCGTCTCGCTGGCTTCAGAGTGCAGCGCGGCGGCGACTTGCGCCGCCAGCGTGACGATGTTCCGGGAGCTTGGGCGAGTGGTGGGCTTGTCGAGTGTCGTGGGCATCGCGTTGTGGGTGTCGACACGGGCGGTCCGCTCTGCGAGGTGGTGGCCGCACGTGTGACATCTGCGCAGGCGCCACCAGCGGCACGAGGGCGTTTCAGGTGCGCGGTGCCGCCGGACCGCAGCCGATTCCGCACGCCGAAGGCGTGCCAAGATCGCGGAGGTTCAGGCGGCCCGCGCACGTACGTGTCACGCCATCGATCCGGCCTGCACGGCGCCCGGCGCCGCGCCACGGGACCCGCGCTCAGCGGCCCGGTAGGCGGCCAGCAGGCTGGCCGCTGGTCTATGAGGGAGGGGCTGCGGTCCGGGCGCCGCTAGGCAGCGGCGCGGCGCAGCATGTCGGCGACGACTTCGCCGATGTCGCGTCCCTCGCGTGTGGCCCGGTCGCTGAGGTTCGACAGCGTGGCGGGGTCGACGGAGACCTCGATGATCGTCTCGATGTCGGCGCGTGGGGCGAGCCGCTGTCCGCCGGAGGGGTTCTCCTCGATCAGGCGGTCGAGATCGTCGCTTGTCGGATCGTCGGGCATTGCTTCTCTCCTCATGATGAACGCTCAGCGCCTGGATTGGTAGTCGGCGATCTGGCGGTCGCTGGACTCCCATCCGGTCATCACGTGCCAGCGCGTGGGATCGGACTCGTCGGGCTGAAGCACAATCGTCAGGAATCTGGCGGCGCCGGTCGGGCCGATCGCGTAGATCGAGCCGGCCACGCGGGCGTGGGGGTTGTCACGGATAAGCGGCCCGTTCGCAATGACCTCTTCGACTTCTCCGGTCGTGACGTCCCGCGCCGCCAGCTTCGTGCGGGCGAGGACGTTGAACACGAGATGGAGGATCAGCACGGGGCGAACGTAGACGCGGGACCGGACAAGCGCCAGGAGGTCGATGACACCGGTGGATGGGGCATGGCGGAGGCCACACCCTCAGGGCTCGTTCCCTGAGGGCGTGATGGTGTCCGGTCTAGAAGGCGACCCCGTCGACTTCGGGCTCGCGGTCGCCAGCCTCACGCGGGGCGTTGAGGAACTCGATGTGCCCGACGACCGTGTGCTTGTTGCGCTTCGCGTCGCTGTCCTTGTCGGTCCACTCGTTGAACTCCAGGCGGCCTGCGACCCCGACCAGCCAGCCCTGCTTGAGAACCGTCGCGGCGGCCTCACCGCTGGCGCCGTAGCTCAGGACGTCGATGTAGCCGACCTCCTGCCCGCGGCCCATGCCGTCGACGGCGAGGCGCAGCTCGCAGACCTTCGTCTCGCCGCCCGGCAGGGAGCGGAGCTCGGGGTCCTTGGTGAGCCGGCCGGTGATGCTCATGCTGTTCATGGTGGTGCTCCTTGCCCGCTCTGGGGCGGTGGTTTGACCGACACCCCGAACGACCGGCCCGAGATCCGACGAGCGCGACAACGCCGGACGCAGGAGCGGCTTGCGCGCCCGGAGGGCCGGGCCGACAATCAGGGGTGAAGGCGGACACGCCCCGACACGCGAGGTGTGCCCCTCTCACGTTCTGGTGGCCGCTATTGGAGAGGCCGCGCACTTATCTCTGCGGGGTGAGGTAGGTCTCGATTCCCGCGCCGGCTGCGAGCAGCACCGCGATCGCGAGGCAGACGCGCCCGAGCGCGCCGATCGACGACCCGCGTCTCTGCGAGCACACGAGCAGCACGCATCCGCATCCGAGCGCGAGCATCTCGAGCGGCAGGTGTGGCAGGAACGGCAGCAGCCGTGTCCCGTAGGCGCCGCCTGCGGCGCCGATCAGCGCGACATTCGCGGCCACGACGACCGTGGTCACGCCGTTGGCGATCACTCGGGCAATCCAGCCCAGCGGCGCCATCAATGCCGCGAGCACGGGGACCATGCAGACGCGCAGGTTGTTCTGGAAGATTGACCATGCCACCGGGCCGGTGCCCGCGTGGCCGGCGAGCTCGAACCGCAATTCGTCACGTACGACCTCGGCCAACCCGGGCGCCGCCGCGACGAGGACCGCCGGGCCGAGGAGCGTCGTGCAGAGCGCGAGCGCGATGAGCGCCGTGGCGCGCGGGAGCGTCATCGTAGGAGCTCCAGCAGGAGACCGTGCGCGAGCTCGCGGATCGGGGCGTTACCGGCGAGCCCGTGCAGCCGGCTGACAGAGACGGCGGGGGAGACGATCGACAGCAGCGGCGTCGCGTCGGGCCGCGCGGCGGCGTCGCCAGTGGGGTCGCAGAGCACGAGGCCTTGCGCCCGTACCGAGCGTGCCGCGGAGGCCGCTGGAGAGCTGAGCACGGCGGCGGCTACTCTCAGGTCACGCCGCGCGTCGGCCACCCAGATGACGCGGTCGGCGAGCTCGGCGGCATCGAAGGCGGGGCTTCCGACACTCCCGGCGTCGATGACCGTGAGCGTCTGCTCGGCACGGGCCGCATCGAGCAGGTCGCGCAACGCCATGTCGATCGGTTCGGGCGCGGGGCATGCGGCTGGAGCGCAGACGGTTACCCCGTCGCGCGCGTACAGCGACCCGGCCGGGACGATCCCCCTCGCACGCGCGTCGGCGAGATCGGCCAGCGACACCCTGGTCTCTTGGCCTAAGTGCGCGGCAAGCCCGCCGACATGCCCCGCGTCTGCGAGGAACACCCGCCCATGGGCCAGCACAGCACGGGCCGAGGCGAGTTCAACGGCGACGGTGGTCGTCCCGGCTCCGCCGTGTAGCCCGCAGATCGCGACGACCGCCCCGTGTGTCTGCGCGCGGCCGGGGTGCGTGTGTGATTGACGAGCGGCGTCAGTCCCGCAGAGCGTCTCCATGCGGGTTGGTGGCCGCGCTCGCCGGTCTCGCGCAGATGTCGAAGACTGTCGTCGCGCGGCGGCCGTTCAAGGCGCGCGCCGTGGTGGGCGGAGCGTCCCGCGCGGAACGCTGGCCGCTACGAGGCTCGGTGGAAGTCGCCGTCGCAGTGCCGCCAGGCGCCGCGGCCCTTCGTCTTCGCGTCCTGGCGGCTGCCTGGTAGGCGGCGGTGCGGGTGAACGGTTTGCCGTCGTAGACGTAGACGTCCGCCCATCCGCTCCCGACCATCTTGCGGTTGATGTCGCCGTCGGTGGAGACGTAGGCGACCATACGCCCGTTATCTGCTGCCATCAAACCACGGATCTGGCCTGGCCCCGGGCGCGTGGCGGATCTTGCGTTGCGAACGGCGTTCGCAACGGTCTCGGTGTGCGGTAAGAAGCATGCTCGTGTGAGTTGGAGCAAGCAACGGCTGCTCTCGTGCGCCGACGTCGGCGGCTTCAGGCGGCGCTCGGAAGAGCGTGTCGATCTCTGGTATCGGGTCGTGCCTGCAAGAGACGCGGATGGACCTCGCCATAGCGTCCCGTAGCAATCGTGGCTAGGGGGTAGGTACCGATAGCGTTCGGGCGGCGGCTCGCCCGGGATTCGAGCCCCCGAGCGGGTGCGGACGTGGTTCCGTAGACGTGGCTTCGGCCCTTCAGGGTATCCGTCGCAGCATGATGGAAGCTGCCCCTACTAGTGCACCCGGAAGCTCCCTGTCCCTCAACGCAACAGGACCGGCGACACCGGGAACACGCCCTGCCAACCTAGGCAGGGCCCCGGGCGCGATGCACCGCCGCTGGCGGGCGACGACCCCGTGCCGGCACAGCCGCCGGCTCGGGGCGCCAGAGCCACGCGGCCGCGACCACCGCCAGCATGGCGACGGTCCCGAGCAGTACGGAAACGGTGTCGATGCCCAGGAGCGCGCCGAGCACCCCGGCGATCGGATACGTCGCAAGCCAGCACGCATGCGACAGGGAGAACTGCGCAGCGAACAGCGCTGGGCGATCGGCACGATCCGCGGATCGCTGGATGAGCCGTCCTGCAGGGGTCTGGATGAGCGAGAGGCCGATGCCCATCGCGAGCCAGATCGCCAGTAGCGGCACGTAGCCGGGGACGACGGACAGCACGCCGAGGCTCCCCGCGACCACGAAACCCCCGGCGAGCATCGCGCGACGGTCGCTGGTCCGCTCGAGGACACGCGGCATGGCCAGCGCCACGGCCATCGACCCGGCACCCGCGGCAGCCAGGGCCACGGCGACCTCGGACGGGCCGAGGTCGAACCGGTCCCGGACGAGGACCACGGTGTTGACGATGACCATCGCACTGCCGGCGGCCGCGGCGAGGTTGAGCGCCAGCAGGCCGCGCAGGCGCGGGGTGCCGAGGTATGCGCGGATGCCCTCCGTCGCCCGGGCGACCAGCCGGGCGCGTGGCGCGGTGCGTCGGGGCGCATCCGGCACCGCGGTCGTCAGCACGAGCAGCGCGGACGCGCCGAAGGCCACGGCATTGAGCACGAACAGCTCGCTGAAGGCCACCACCAGCAGGAGGACGCCCGCCAGCACGGGGCTGAGTAGCTCCTGCAGGTCGTAGGCCAGGCGGGACAGGGACAGCGCCGCGGTGTAGCGCTCCTCGTCGGGCAGCACGTCGGGGATGGCCGCCTGGAAGGCCGGGGTGAAGCCGGCCGAGCAGGCGTTCAACGCGAACACCAGCACCAGGACCTGCCAGATCTCGGTCACAAAGGGCAGGAGGAGGACAACGCCGGCGCGCGCGATGTCGAGGCCGACGAGCAGGCGGCGCCGGGGCAGCCGGTCGGCGAACGCGGCCGCGATCGGCGCCAGCACGACGTAGGCGACCATCTTCAGCGCGAAGGCCGCACCCAGGACCGCGCCCGCGTTGCGTCCCGACAGCTCGTAGGCCAGGAGGCCGAGCGCGACGGTCGAGACGCCGGTGCCGACGAGCGCGACGACCTGCGCGGCGAACAGGCGGCGGTACGTCGCGTCTGCGAGCGGCTCCAGCAGCCGCGCCGGAGGGGTGTCCGGGCCGCCGTGGGCAGGTGCGGGGTGAGCGCCGTCAGCCATCCTTGCTGTTCGCCGGGGCGTCTTCCTTGAAGCGCGCGTAGCGCCGGCCGGCCGATCGTTCGTAGTAGATGCGCGTGGGGAGCGCGACTGACGAGTGCGACTGCATGTGCGCGATGTCGAAGTACTGCGCGTCCGCCGGGCGGATCGTGAAGGTCAGGGCGCCGCGCTCGGCGCTCCCGAACGGCTCGAGCACGAGGCGGTCGTCCTCGACCACGGTGAGCGTCCCGTCGGCGTAGGCCATCGTCGAGAGGCCCGGAGGAGGGTCGGGCGCCTGGCCTGGGCCCAGAAACAGGAACAGGAGCACGCTGCAGCCCGCCGCGACGCCCAGCAGGGCGGCGTTGCGCCGCCACGTCGTCCCGCGCGGTCGGCTCATGCGCTTGCCGCGGCTTCGGCGGCCACGGCCGACTCGGTGGCATCCTCGCGGTGCTCCTGGTGGTGGCGGATCGCGGCGAGGAGCGCGGGGAGGTGGTGGCTGTACAGGCGGTAGTGGTGGTGGCGCCCGTCGCGCCGGACGGCGACGAAGCGCAGGTCGCGCAGCACCCGCAGCTGCTGGGAGGCGAGCGTCTGGCTGAGCTGTGTGGCCTCGGCGAGCTGTTCCACGGTCCGCTCCCCTTCCAGCAGCGCCCACAGGAGGCGAATGCGGCTCCCTGTTCCGAACGCGCGCATCGCGTTGGCGAGTGCGTCGGCGTCGTCGTGCGCGAGCGGCGCGGTCGCAGGGCGATGCTCGAGCGGATGGGCCATGTGCACAACAATAATGCATATGCACAGATGTGCATGCGTTATCCTCCCGTTCCGTGAGCCGCTGGGCCTACATGCTTCGTGCTGCCGCATTCCTCACGGGAGGCGCGTACGCCGTCCACCAGTTGCGCTACTTGGTGAGCTTCGGCTCGCACGCTGACGAGGCGCTGCACCATCACGGCCACGGCTACCTCTCGGCAGTTGCCCCGCTCGTGACACTCGCGGTGGCCGCCGCCATCGGTTGGGTGCTCTGGTCGGTGATGCGCCCGGCCCGGTCGGACGTGCCGCACGTGCGGTTCCGCCGGGCGTGGGCGCTGTCCAGCGTGTGCCTGGTCTCGGTCTACACCGTCCAGGAACTTCTGGAGGGACAGTTCTCCCACGGCCACCCCGAGGGGCTGGCGGGCGTCTTCGGCCAGGGCGGCTGGACGGCTGTGCCGATGGCAATCCTCGTCGGCGTCGTAGTCGCGGCCGTCCTACGGGTCTCCCATGCGGTCGAACGCGCTGCCCCGCCGGTCCTCCTGGCCGCGCCCCGCGTGGACGCGTGGGTGCCCGGGCTTGTCGTGGTGCCCGCCGGTCCGCTGCCGCGGCCAGCGCTCTCGCCTCTGGCGCTTCGCCGCGCCGGGCGCGCACCACCCCGCGATCGCTGACTCCAGAGCCGCCCGCCGCCACGGCTGGGCCCTGTCAGCGACGCGCAGCCCCGTGCTGCGGGTCCGCGCCCCGGCGTCCTGCCGGCGGCGTCACGATCCCTATCCAGGAGCACGCATATGACCCAGTCCCCGTACACCGAGCCGCCCCGCCGGCCGCGTAACTCCAAGAAGTCGAACCGTCCGCGCATCATCGCGGCGTCGGTCATCGGCCTCGTCGCCGTCGTCGGGCTCTTCATCCTGTTCAGCGGCAGCGCGGAGGAGACCGCCGCGCCGCCGGCCGCGATCACGAACGCGACCGCCGACGGTGACGGCACCAACGAGGTGACCTACGTCGACGGCACACTGACGGTCGTGGAGAACACCCGCCTGGTGCTCCAGCCGTTCGATAGCAACGAGGCAGAGATGGAGTTCGTCATCCAGGAGGAGGACGCGCCGAACTTCGACATCGCGCACATGCAGTCGCACTCCTCGGTGGCGCTGCCCACGCGCATCTACTACCAGCGCGAGGGCGACACCCTGCTCGCCAAGTACAAGGAGGACGCGCCCGTCAACAGCCAGCAGCAGGAGGGTTCGTGACCCGCGCGCTGCGCGCCCTGGGCGCACTCGCGATAGCCGGCGCGGCCTGGCCCGCGGCGGCGGTCGCGCACGGCGTGCAGGGCCGGGCCGAGACGCCGATTCCGATCTCGGCGTTCTTCTGGGTCGGCGCCGTCGTGCTGGTGATCTCGTTCATCGGGCTGGGCATCGGCTGGTCGCAGTCGAAGTTCACGACGATCCCGTGGCGGCCGGTCGCGCCTGGGTTCGAACGGGTCGTGTCCTCGCGCGTCGTCGTGTGCGCCGGGCGGGCGCTGGTCCTGGGGGCCTTCGCCCTGCTGTTCGCCGCCGCGGCGTTCGGCTCGACCCGGTTGAACTCGAATATCGCTCCGGTGGCGATCTTTGTGTGCTGGTGGGTGGGCCTCGTCCCGTTCAAGGTGCTGTTCGGCAACGTGTGGGACCAGATCAACCCGTGGCTGACCATGGCCCGCCTGCTGCGGCTGCACGACGAGACCAAGCGCGAGCTGCCCGGCTGGGTCGGGTGGTGGCCGGCGGCGCTGCTGCTCATCGGCTGGGCGTGGATCGAGCTGGTCTATCCCACGACGGCCCGTCCGCGGCTGATCGCGGGCTGGATGGCGGCCTACACGCTGCTGACGCTCGCGGGGATGTGGCGCTACGGCGTCCGGCGGTGGCTCGACAACGGCGAGATGTTCAGCGTCTACACGTCGGTCCTCGCCACCATGTCGCCGTGGGAGCACCGTGAGATCGACGGCCGGCGGCGGCTCGGCCTGCGCCCGCCGATCGTCGGCGTGACGTCGCTCGACGAGCGGCCGGCGCAGGTGGCGTTCATCGGGGCGCTCGTCGCCACGGTGAGCTTCGACGGCCTGAGCGGCAGCGACTTCTGGGCCCGCCGGGACGTCACCGCCGCCGAGCGGCTGATCGACCTCGGGATCGAGGGGTTCACTGCGGGCATCATCGTCGCGACGATCGGGCTGCTCGTCACCCTGACGGTGGTCATCGGCGCCTACCAGGCGGCGGCGTGGCTGTCTGCGCACATCGGGCGGTTCCCCGACGTGGGGGCCGCCGGCTCGGCGTTCATCCACACCCTGGTGCCGATCGCGCTGGCGTACTTCGTCGCGCACTACTTCACGCTGTTCGTGTTCTCCGGGCAGGACATCGTGCGGTTGATCTCAGACCCGTTCGGGAGCGGGGCGGACATCTTCGGCACCGCCGAGTTCCGCATCGACTTCCAGGCGGTATCGCCGAACGCGATCTGGGCCGTCCAGGTCGGAGCGATCGTGATCGGTCACGTGATCGGGCTCGCCCTCGCGCACGACCGTGCGGTTGAACTCAGTCCGACGCACCGGCTCGCGGTCGCCTCGCAGGGACCGATGCTGGTGCTCATGGTCGCGCTCACCGTGCTCGGTCTGTGGTCGCTGTCGGAGGGGATGGCGCGCATCTGAGTTCGGGTCGCGGCACGTGGGTCGTGCATCTCAGCGGCCGAAGACCATCTGGTCCAAGGGGGACCAGAAGGCTCTTCGTGCCGCTGCGGATGCCTTCAGCGGAGCGAAGTGGTCGGAGATCGACGGCTCGGTGACCCGGACGAGCCGTCGATCTTCAACGTTGGCCGCAGCGCTGACCATCTCCTGGGCGGGCGCTTCGCCGACCACCCCGTCGTTCGCGCCGGCGAGGGCGCGAAGGGCCAGATTCGCGCCAAGCTCGTCGAGCGGTGCGGCCGGGATGCCTCCGGGATAGCCGAGGATGGCCCGACCGGGGTAGACGGCGAAGATCCCGCGGACCCTCGGCATCTCAGGGTCGGCTGCGGTGGTGACCGCGAGATCCGCTGCGAGGGCGCCACCGGCCGAATGGCCCGCGAGGACCATGACGTCTCCCGCCGGCGTCAACTCGCGTAGGGCCCGCTCGAGGCCTCTGCGCGCTGCATCCCGCACGCCGGCGGGGTCAGCGCGTCGTGTGGTCTGGTACCGCGGCGCAACGACCGTGGCGCCGCGCCGCACGAGGTGGTCGATCCACGCGCGATAGTCGCGCACCGCGAGCCCCCAGCCGTGCAGGAAGACGACGACCGGTCGGGGATCGGACACGTCGCCGCGATAGGCGACGACTGCGGCATCGGCGCCGCGCCCGACATGCTGGCGCCGAATTGGCAGCGGTGCGCGGAGGGCGCGCACGATCCGTGGCGGGAATTGCATCTGCACCGACTCGACCAGTCGCTGCCGCTGGTCGCGTTCGGCTGCACTGCTCAGGACGTTGCCGGTGGCCGCGAGGGATCCGACGAGGACCGCGGCGACGGCCGTCGCGGTCACGAGCCGCCGACGGGGGGTCATCGCCCCGATTTAGACCAGGGGACGGCGAGCATGCGCGAGGCCGCCCTCGTGATCGAGCACGCGAACCGAGACGTCGTCGAAGTGCGCGTCCAGCATCGCCTGCTGCCACCAGGAGGCCCGCACCGGGCTTTCCCAGCGGCCCGTGGCGACGCGCAACCCGTTGCGCGCCAAGCGCACGGCGCCGGCAGGACCCTTGCGCAGCATCGCCCGGACCTTCGCCTCGACCACCGCGCGGTCACGTGGATCGCGCGGGTCCAGCGTGAACATCATGTCGCCGAAGACGAGTCGTCCTCCGGGTCGGAGCACGCGCCTGGCCTCGGCGAGCGCCTGCAGCTTGCCTGCGTCATCGAGGTGGTGAAAGCAGTAGTTGGAGACCACTGCGTCGGCGAAACGGTCGACGATCGGAAGGCTCACGGCGGACCCGACGGCCACCTCGATCTGGTGTCCACCGGTCCGGGCCTTGGCGCGGAGGTACTCGCACATCGACGGGGAGATGTCCACCGCCCAGACCCGCGCTCCGCGGCGCGCGCTTTCGAGCGACAGCAGCCCGGTCCCCGCGCCGACATCAACCACACACTCGTCTGGCTGAATCTCGGCAAGGTCAATGATCCTGTCGCGCAGATGCTGAAAGCCTGGGCTGCGCGCCACGATCTCCGCCTGTGAGACGTGTGCGTCCCAGTTCTTGGTGTTCGCGGGTATCAGCATTCGTTCTCCTACGTTGCGTCGGAGGACTGTAGCCCATCTCCTACGTTGCGTAGGATGTGCCGGGTGCGCCCGTCCCTGCTCGTCGTCGCCGCCCTGGCGCTCCTCACGGTCACCGCGCTCGCGGCGGGGGACACGTTGCGGCGTGACCCATCGCCGCTCATCCTTGCCGTCGGGGCTGAGCGCGTGCAGCTCAATTCCGCCGACTACGTGCGCGCGGACCGCGTGGACCGCCGCGCCCTGGCTCGCGCCATCGAGCGACGGGTTGCGCCCGAGGTCGTCGTGCGCAGCGGCCGTGCGCGGATACTCCGTCGACGCAATGTTCTCCGCGCGGCGCGCCAAGCTGCCTCGCTCGGAACCGAAGGCGGTGTCGTGAGCGTCGACTCCCGAGCGGTCAGCGTCGCTATCTCGGCGCCTGTCGTCGCGCAAGCCCAACGCAACACGTGCGAGTCAGCCGCGTTGCAGGTTCTTGCGGGGACGGTGGGCCTGCAACTCGACCAGCGGCGAATCCAGCGGGCGTTCCCAACCTCTGGTCGGCTTGACCCTGCGCCGGGCCCGGTCGGGGAGGTCTGGGGAGACCCCGACGAAGGCTACGTCGGTCGCCCCGACGGCGGCGGCGCCCGGGGTGGATTCGGCATCTACCCGGGCCCAGTGCTCCGAACTGCGCGGCAACTCGGACTCGTGCTCGACGACCTCACCGGTGTTTCGCCGAGCGCCGTGTACAGACGTCTGTTGGGTGGCCGGGCAGTGATGGCATGGATCGGCTTGAGCGACGGGCCGTACGGCACCTGGATCTCACCCGAAGGACGACGTATCCGCGTGAACTTCGGAGAGCACACCGTCGTCGTGCATGGCCTGCGTGAGGATGGGCTCCTGCTGATCTCCAATCCGCTGGTGGGCACCCGCGAGATGTGGACACAGGCGCAGTTCGAGGCGCGGTGGCGGCTGCTTGGCCGCCGGGCGCTCAGCCCGAGGTAGCGGCGCTGGGGACCGGCCAGCCCGTCCACGTCGCCGCGAGATCGCCGGGAATGACGAGGACCTGTTGGCCATGTGCCGGCCAGAAGTGGTCCTTGGGCTCCTCGCGGAAGTGCAGCAGCTCGATGCCGAGTTGCTCCGCGAGCTGGCCCATGGTCGGGCAGTAGCCGCCGCTGCCCTCGATGAGGATCAGCGGGTCGGCGGCCTGGCGCAGCGCGACGCCGAACTCGTGGCGCTGGTTCTCCTCGGTGTGCGGCGTGTCCTGCAGCAGCAGCCCGATCGGCTCGCCCTCGACGACCTGCGGCAGCAGCTCGCTCGTCAGCCCGATGATCTTGGTCCACCGCGCCGTCAGCGCCGGGTCGTCCCGAACGAGGAAGCCGCACAGCGGGTCGAAGTCCAGCGACACCAGCCGGCCGTCGACGCCCTCCGCGGCGTTGCGCTCCAAAGCCCGCAGCAGCACGAGCGACCCGAGGCCCTCGTAGATGCCGGTCTCGACCACGAGCTTGGGCTTCGTGGCGCGCGCGGCGATGTACCAGAGCAGCCGGTTGCCGATCGGCAGCTTCGTCTTGGCGTCGAACCGCCAGCGCGTGCGCTCGCTCAGCCGGTTCGTCAGCTCCGGGTCGGTGCGGGCCTCGACGAGGAACGCGCGCGCCTGGTCCTCCGTGATGCCGAAGTGCGCGGCGCCGAAGGCGCACAGCTCGTCGTCGTTGGCGATGTCGTAGCTGTAGCTCTCGACCTCGGGGTCCCACAGCAGGTAGCGCAGGTAGATCCCGGGCTGCTCGCGCAGGGAGCAGCCGTACTTCGCGAGGATCTTGCGCTTGGTCAGCCAGCGCAGTCGCGAGAGGCGGCGGGCGGCGTGGCGGGCGCGGGCGCGCAGAGTCTCATATCGGTTCATGCGCACCTGTTCGCTGTGGTTGCTCGTCTACTACGGCGGACTACCCCCTGCGCGAACGTCGAGCATGCCAGCTTCACAGGAACGCCTGTCGGCACGCAGGGGGCCCCGAGCATCCTACAGGTCGTAGGAGACTCCTAGGGTGCGCAGTGCTGTTCGGGCTGATGGGACTGGAGCACGTGCACGCCGCCCGCTGCGGTGGCGGGAACGGCCGATAGGGAGAGCAATGAGAGAAACGAGATCCCGACAGCGACCGCGGTGACGAGCGCTCGGCGGGGACCGAGACCGGTTTCGGTGCGCAGCAGCAGTTCGACGCGCCGTACGGTGCGCCCACTTGCCAAGCCGGTCATGGCCGGCGTGAATGCTGGTGCCAGTGCCGCCTTGCAGATCGCGCGTGCAAGCACTGCGGGATCGTGGTTCTGCCGCAGGGACCATTGGTCTGCGTCCCTTTCGAGGTGATAGAGCGCCTCTGTCTTGGCGTGGCCTGCGCCCGGGAGCATGCGTGCGACGCCATGGAGGACCTCCGCCAGGACGACGAGGTACCGGTGGCCGCGAGAGATGTGTCCACGCTCGTGATCGAGCCCGGCGGCCAGTTCGTCGTCATCGAGCGCGACCAGCGCGCCCGCGGAGACGATAAGTCGAGGATGGGCGATGCCGGCGGTGGCCAGCACGATGTGGTCGCCTGCGACCACTGCGGCGTCGCCCGGCCCGATCCATAGCACGTCGTCGCGAAGTAGGCGGCGGACACGGCGAGCGTCGCGCACCGTCAGCGACAGCGCGTGCGCCGCCGAGAGCGTCAGGGCCATCGCCGGAGCGAGGACGATTGCCTGCGCCAGCAGGTGCCCCGTCAGCTCGACCGAGATGCCCGCTCCGGGCAACGGGACGGAAAGGCACCAGTGGCGCACGAGTTCGACTATCGGCCCAGGCAGGTACAACGCCGCCGCCAACGCGAGCGAGATCAGGGCCAGGCTGCGCGCACCTAGGGCCGACAGCCACGCGGCGGCCGCCGCCAGGGGCGCTGCCCGCTCAAGCGGCAGCACGCGAGGCAAGAACGTGAGGAGGAGCGTCGCCGCGATAGTCAGCGACAGCGTCATCAGCTGCTCCGCCGCTGCGCGGCCTCCCCGGCGAGCCGCTCCAACTCCGCGCGCTGGTCATCGAGGTCGCCAACCAGATGGGCGAGTGCCACCGTCCGGGCATCACGCGATGCAGAAGCCAACGTCTGCTCGATGGAGCGCGTGACGTATTCGGCCTCCGTGAGCGACGGTGTGTAGCGGATGGTCTTGCCTTCCTTGGTCCGCGTGAGCATCCCGCGCTCGGCTAGGCGGTTCAGGACCGTCTGTACGGTGGTATACGCGCCTTGGTAGCGCTTTGGAAGCGCTCGCCGGACATCCTCGACCGTGCCGCCGTCGAGGCGCCAGATGGTGGCCATCACCTGCGCTTGGAGTTCGCCTTGCAGGGGTGCGATGTCCATGTCTCCAGAGTATCGGCCGCGCGCCCGCACACGTGAAGCGGTACGACATGCGTCGAGATTGGTCCTACATCTCGTAGGATTCTTCGTCGTGAGCCTCAGTCTAGAACCGGCCCGCCTACTCTCACTCGGGAGTCGCGCAGCTGCGCGTGTGCACGCACGCCGCCGAGCGCGAACCTTCGAGGCGAGCCTCTCGCCCCGCCAAGTACCCGACCTCCAGCAGATAGGGGACCTCGGGTACGGCGGCTACCTGCTGCCGGCCGATGCGCTGTCGATGTCGAGCGTCTGCTATCTCGCCGGGACGGGAACGGATATCTCGTTCGACCTGCTGGTGATCGCGCGGTTCGGCTGCGAGGTCCACGCCTTCGACCCGGTTCCCGCCGCCGCGGAGTACGTCCGAGATGCCGCGGCACACGAGCCGCGGCTGCATTTCACTCCCGTCGCGCTCTGGAGAGTCGACGAGGAATTGACGTTCCACGCACCGCGCGTTGAGGGCTTCGTTTCACACTCCGCGGTGGACATGCACGGAACTCCGATCGCGTTCCGCGCACAGGGCCGGTCCGTGGCATCACTGATGCGTGAACACGGGCACGCGCAGCTCGACCTACTCAAGATCAGTGCCGAGGGGTCCGAGCACGCGATCATCGATGGCACCCTCGTGGACGACGTTCGTCCGCGGGTGCTCTGTGTTGAGTTTGCACAGCCCGCCCCAGTCGGTGACGCCGAGGAGACAATGCGCCGTGTCGAGGCCGCCGGATATGACCTTGTCGGGGCCTCCATCCAACCCTGGAACTGGAAGCTCACCTGGCTCTTGCGGGCCTAAGTTCAGGAGATCTCCGCCTCGACCACCGGGCAACTACGGATGGCAAGGGGAAGCCTAAATCCTACGCTGTGTAGGTCACTGCGTGCCCCACACGCCTACGAAAGAAGGCGAAACAGATGAAACGATCGCTTGCCCACCACCGCCGAGTGTTGCTCATGTGCCTGCTCCCGCTCGCCGTAGCGGCCACCTTCTTGGCGCTCCAGGGGACCGGCGCGCTGCTGTCCGCCGCCCTTCTCGCGGTCTGCGGCGGAATGATGGTCGCCATGCTCGTCATGGTCGTCCGAGGTAGCCCCTGACCCCATGGGCTACGAGGGGGAGGCAGCCTCGGCCGCGCGCACAGCATCGGTCTCAGCGAGGAACGCCGACCATGGTGCGGCGTGACCCGACAGGGTTCGCGCGAGGGTTTCGAGGTCATGCCAGCCGTCCTCGGCTTCCCAGCCCCAGTGGAGCACGAGCGGGATCCAGCCACCCCCGCGGCGGTCGATCGCCCTCCGGGCCGCCGGCTCGATCGCACGAGCGTGTTCGTAGAACGGCGCATAGCTCGGGAGATAGACGGCGTCGTCCCACCACGTAGGCGACCCGTGAAAGCCGATCTGCATCACACTCTCGGGTCCGCCGCACACCACGTCATATCGCTCGGCGAGAACTGGCCACTGGCGCGCGTCAAACCGGTTCCACGGGGGCACAAAGACGCGCGGGCGCTCACCCAGCGGTTCGAGCAAAACGTCTGCTCGTGCCACACGCTCACGCAGCTCGTCTGGGGTTCGCCCGAGCAGTTCCGATTGGCGGCGGGGGTGTACGTCGCGCGTGCGATGGTCGAGACCGTGGACGGCGAACTCGACGCCTTCGGCCCGGACGCGCCGAAGAACCGATAGCTCCGAGTCGGAGAGCTCTCGGCACCCTACGGCGCGCGGATCGAGCGGTCGCTGGGACGGTTGCGGTACTACAGCAAGCAGGTACGGGACGCCAGCGGACCGCATGATGTCGTGGAAGCGCTCGAATGCCTCGGTGCCGTACCGCAGGGGATCGTCATCGGCCAGCCAATGCGGGTACTCGTCGACGCGGACGAGAAACCGCGGTGATCGCGAGCGCGCGGCGCCGAGCGCCTCGCGACGCGCCCGTTCGCGTTGCATGACGGACTGCTCGTAGCTCAACCGGCCGCGCCGCATCGCCAGCCGCTGGGCCATACGAAGTGGCATCGGACCCGTGCGGCCGCGCCGGGCCGCGACCATGAGAGTGGACGGCAGGACCTCAAGCGCCGCGTCGGCCCCGACGATGAGCTTCGCCGTACGCGTGGATTCTGCATCGAGCATCGTCAAAACCTACATCACGTAGGAGGTGGCCTCGTCACTGGACCGCGACGTCGGTGAACAGAACCTCTTCGACCTTGACGTCCGTCTTCGCGGCGATGCGCCGACCGATCTTCCGCTTCAGCCGCTCTCGCGCTTCGGTGCGCTGCAGCGAGCCTGCCCGGACACTTGCCAGCGAGCCGGTGATGATGTCGCGGAGCAGCGGCTCCTGAGGAAGGACGCCGAAGCCCTCTACCGGCTTCGCGGCACCCTTCTTGCCCGCTCCAGACTTTTTGGCGGCAACCTCGGCAGCGTGCGATGCGGTGTAGCCGTGCTCGAAGACGAGCGCCACGTTGAGCCTGGCGAATCGCCCGTCGGCGAGGTTGACCAGAAATTCCCGCGCCATGACCTAGACCTCGCCTTCGACCTTGTGCTTCGGCTTGGCCTCTGGTTCGGCAAGCATGAACTTGTACGCGCCGCCAGCAGCCAGTACGGCGACGAGAACGGGGACGAGGATCTTGGGCTTCATGAGGCGCTCCTACTTGTCGTAGGTTTCCACTCTCGACAAATCGGGCGGAGACACCACCACGACTACTCCCACTGCGGACAGATGGACGATGGATCAAGTCCTCCAAGTCCTATCCGATGTAGGAGACATGAGCCTGGCATCAGTTCTCGATCGGATCACCGCGCTCAACGCCGTCGCGGGACCAGCGGCCGCTACACCTGCCCCAACCATCCCTCCGACCGCTGCCGCGCCCACGGGCGGGCCAGCCCGCGCGTCCTTCAGCGAAGCGCTGACGAACGCCCAACCGGCACCTCCGGGCAACGAAGGGATAGTCAAGACGGCGACGGCCGAGGTCGGACAGGTCGAGGAGCCTCCGGGTTCGAACGACTCCGGGCGAATCGCTCAGTACCGATCGGCGGTGCCGGGCGGACCGGTCGGGCCCTGGTGTGCGTATTTCGCGTCATGGGTGGCCAAGGAGAACGGCAAGCCGCTTGGCGACAGGGGCCAAGGGTTTGCGCGAGTGGACGATGTGTACGCATGGGCGCAGCGCACCGGTCGCGCGCTGCCCAATGGCCCAGGCGTCCAGCCGCAGCCGGGTGATCTGATCATTTGGGACGAGCACATGGGCATCGTTGAGTCCGTGGGCCCTGACGGCACGATCACGACGGTCGAGGGCAACTCCTCAGACTCGGTAGCGCGCCGCCAGCACGACAAGAACGGCGATGGGGCGATCGGCTACGTCAGCATGCGCTGAACGGCGGTCACCCGAACCAGCGCGCGTGCAAAGCCGCCAGCTTCGCCGCCGCAGCGCCTTCGTTGCTGGCTATCCGGCGCAGGACGTTGTCACCGGCGAACGCGGGATTTCCCGTCGCACCCTTCGCCAGAGAAGCGCTCTTGGTCCGCGCGGCCATCAGCGCCGCGAGTCGTTCGCGGTCATTCTTCACTGGTGTGCCGTGACCGTCGCGGGGGTTGCGGATGCTGGCCGCCCCTGCCTCGTGCGCAAGCGCGGGAACGCCTGACGCGATTGGTGGCGTGCCGAAGAGCCGCCGATGCGCTGCGTCAAGGCGCATCAGCGTGCTTTGCGCCTGGAGTTGCATTCGTGCTGCCTCGGTGCGCAGGGGCGCGCGACGAGCATTGCGCGCCACGTCGCGCGCCAGTGCGACTTCGGCGAGCTTCCCGGCCACCAGTGCGTCGATCTGCGCGCCCCATCGATCCCGCTCCTGTCCGGGTGAGGTCTCCGCGCCGGAGACCTGGCCGGACACGAAGATCGCCGCGCCACACGCGGCTACGGCGAGGCCGATGGCGACAAGAAAGCGACGCATCGTCGTCCCCGCTCAACGGGGCTGGTCGTCGAGCTCACGCAGGAACGGCAGCGGGTCGATGGCCTGCCCGCCCCGGTACCAGCCTGGAGCCGTCCACAGCTCGAAGTGCAGGTGGCACCCGCTCGCACGGCCGGTGTCGCCGACGTCACCGATGGGGTCGCCAGCCTGCACTCGGTCGCCCTTCGCCACCAAAGGGGCTGACCGCATGTGCATGTACGCCGTGGCGCGCCCGTCCGCGTGCTGCAAAACGAGATAGTTCCCGGCACGGGCCTGGAACGTCGACATGAGCACGCGACCCGACTCGGCGGCGACGAGCTTGGCGCCGCATGCTGCGAAGACGTCTTGTCCCTGGTGACCGCGTCCGCCGCCGAAGCGGTTGATCTCGGTCCCGTAGTCATGACGCCCCACGATCGGAAACACGCGCTCGCCGGCGCTCGCTGGCTCGCCGGCTCCGGCGCCGGCCGCCGTTGCGGTAATCCGAATCGGTTCGGTGCGGGCAATACCGCCCTCCCCGCGGACCTCGACCGGGCCGCTGTTCGAGCGACGCGGAATGACCACAGTCACGAGGCCGTCCAGGGTCTGTTGCGGGGTTGCAACGCGGTCGTCCCTCCGTCCGGCTCTTCCGAGGAACCGGACGCGCGTGATCGTGTGAAGCTGCGACCCGGCGATGCGAAGCTCCGCGCCGCGCGAGCACTCACCCGACCGACCGTCTGCGCACGTGACAGCAGCGACGACCGGCGCGGAGGGCGCGGCAGCGCCGCCTGCCGCAGGTGCTGCGACGGCTTCGGAGGCAGAGACCAGCGGCACTATCGACATCAGGGCAGCAGCAAGTGGCGTCAGCCGCATGGAGCACTCCTCTTGTTCACGCCTACGAGGTGAGCTGACGGGCTCGTGCGAAGAGGTGCACGCCGGTCGACTCCGCGACCGGTTCGCCCCATGAAGTGGGTCCCCCGTTCGTGCACCGACGGGCGATGCACGATTCGGCTATGTCCTACAGCGGGTAGGACGCTATCAATGCCGGCCGTCGGACGGCGGTTCCTTGCGCCTAGATACCCCTAGGGGGTATGATTCCTCTCATGTCTTCTCCCGCCGCCCCATCCATCGAGACCGTCGTGCTCCATGTCGGCGGGTTGCACTACGCGTCAGAGGCGTCCGTGGTTGAGCGCATGCTCGGTGCGCAAGCTGGCGTTGTGACCGTGGACGCCAACTCGGTCGCGCAGACCGCGACGGTCACGTACGACCCTGCCCTCACCTCGGTCGGTGTGCTGCGGGGCTGGGTCGAGGACTGCGGCCTGCATTGCGCCGGGCAGTCGGTCCCGAGCCATGTCTGCGACCCGATGGCCGAGCCCGGGGCGCACGGCCACGCCGATGGCGCGACTGAGCGCGCCGACGCTCCCGGCCACGACCACGGCGGTCACGCCGGGATGTCCATGGACGCGATGGCACGCGACATGCGCACGCGGTTCCTCGTGGCGCTCGCCTTCACGGTGCCGATCGTCTTGTGGTCGATGGTCGGGACGGAACTACTCGGCCGTGAGCTGCCGACGCCGTTCGGGCTCGACCACGACGTCTGGCAGTTCCTGCTGAGCCTGCCGGTCGTCCTGTGGGCATCGTCGATCTTCTTCACCGGCGCGGTCGCCGCTCTGCGGGCACGGACGCTCGACATGATGGTCCTCGTTGCCGTGGCCATCGGTACGGGCTGGCTGTACTCGGTTGCCGCCACGTTCTTCATCGAGGGCGAGGTCTTCTACGAGGCAGCCGGCATGCTCGCGACGTTCGTCCTGCTCGGCCACTGGTTCGAGATGCGCGCCAGAGGAGGCGCGAATGACGCGATCCGCACGCTCCTGGACCTGGCGCCACCTCTGGCGGTCGTGCTCCGCGACGGCGAGCCCGTCGAGGTCCCGACCGCCGACCTGGTCGTGGACGATCTGCTGCTCATCCGTCCAGGCTCGAAGATCCCGGTCGACGCGGTGGTCGCCGAGGGTGAGAGTCAGGTCGATGAGTCCACGGTCACCGGGGAGAGCCTGCCGGTCAAGAAGCGACCGGGTGACGCACTCATCGGCGCGACGATCAACAAGAACGGCACGTTGCGCGCGCGGGCAACCGCCGTCGGCGCGGACACCGCGCTCGCGCAGATCGTCCAGCTCGTGCAGGAAGCGCAGAACTCCAAGGCGCCGGGGCAGCGGCTTGCGGACCGCGCCGCGTTCTGGCTGGTGTTCGTCGCGCTCATCGGCGGCACCGTGACGTTCGCCGTCTGGTACTTCGTGATCGGCCGGGACGCACAGGAGGCGCTGCTGTTCGCCATCACGGTGGTCGTCATCACCTGCCCGGACGCACTTGGCCTGGCGACGCCGACGGCGATCATGGTCGGGACCGGGCTCGGCGCGCGCCGCGGAATCCTGTTCAAGCACGCCATGGCGCTCGAGCGGGCGGCCGGGCTGGACATCGTCGTGTTGGACAAGACGGGGACGCTCACCCGCGGCGAACCCGAGGTCGTGTCGATCGTGACGGTCAACGGCGCGATGGAGGACGATGTTCTCCGTCTCGTCGCCGCAGCGGAGGCGGAGAGCGAGCACCCTCTTGCCGAGGCGATCGTCAAGGCGGCGGCCGAACGGGACCTCCAGAAGGTGCCCGTGGAGAGCTTCGAGGCGGTCCCGGGCCACGGACTGCTCGCCCTCGTCGACGGCAAGCGCCTCGCCGTCGGCAACGAGCGACTTCTCACGCGGGAGCGGATCGACGCCGCAGCACTGTCCGGCGCAGCCGGCGGCCTCGCCGGCGAAGGCCGCACCAGCATCCACGTCGCCATTGACGGGCAGGCCGCGGCAGTGATCGCCGTCGCCGACGCCGCGCGCGAGACGGCGGCGGAGGCGATTACGCGACTGCGCGAGCTCGGTGTCCGCCCGGTGATGCTCTCGGGCGACAGCCAGGCCACGGCGGACCGGATCGCGAGCGAGCTCGGGATCGACGAGGTCATCGCCGACGTCCTGCCAGCCGAGAAGGCGGACGTCGTGGCCAGGTTGCAGGCCGACGGCCAATCGGTGGCCATGGTCGGAGACGGCGTCAACGACGCCCCCGCCCTCGCGCAGGCTGACGTCGGCATCGCCATCGGAGCCGGAACGGATGTCGCCGTCGAGACCGCGGATGTCGTCCTGATGCGCTCAGATCCCGTGGACATCGCAACGGCCATCGCCATCAGCCGGGGAACCACGCGAAAGATGCATCAGAATCTCGCGTGGGCCGTCGGCTACAACAGCCTCGCCCTCCCGGTCGCCGCGGGGGTCTTCGCGCCGCTGGGGTTCGTCCTGCGCCCCGAGGTCGGCGCGATCTCCATGGCCGGATCGAGCATCATCGTCGCGCTCAACGCGGTGTCACTGAAGCGGCTGCGGCTTCCCCAGTCCACCTCCGCGCCAACTCAGAAGGTGGACTCCGACAGCCTGTAGGATTGGTTGACGTGCTGATCCTGCTCAACACGCTGATCCGGCGACACCGCCGCCGGATGAGCATGGCCCTTGGAGTGCTGGCGCTCGCAGGCGCGCTGGTCCTTGCGCACGGCGCCGTCGGCGGCGGCCACATGGGCGACAGCATGGGTCACCCGATGTCCGCGACGATCGACGCGGCGCCCGTCGGCGACGTTCTCGAGGTCTGCCTCGCGGTCGCCGAGACCGCCGCCCTGGGATTCGGCCTTCTGGCCGCGGTCGGCGCGTGGCGTGCGGCACGCGTCATGTTCGGCGCAGCGCCCGGATGCCACCTGGAGCACACGATCTCGCCCGTTGCTCGTCCCTGGCCCGAGGCACGCGCCGGGCCCGCAGACCTCCAGGTGTTCTTGCGGTGAGGACGGCGTGCGGCCACCACCGGCCGCGCTCACGTCTTGACCAAACAACCTGAAGGGACTGAACATTCATGACACACGCACGTCTACTCGCCGTGGCCACGGCCGCGGTGCTGACATTCGGTGCCGCGGGACTCGCGGCCTGTGGCGGCGACGATGAGGCCGGCTCGGGTGCCGCGTCGACGGCGCCCGCCGGGGCGAACGGCACCGACCTCGCCTTTGCGGCCGACATGATCGGCCACCACGACATGGCGGTGCAGATGGCCGAGACCGCCAAGGAGAACGCATCGCGCGACGAGATCATCGAGCTCGCCGACGCGATCATTACCACTCAGACCGCCGAGAAGGCGCAGCTTGAGAAGGCCCAGAGCCGCCTGACCGACGAGGGGCTCAAGCCCGAGGACCTCGGCATGTCCGATGCCGAGATGGGGATGGACATGGACATGGACATGCTCACGTCGAGCGCGGCCTTCGACCGCACCTTCATCGACATGATGGTTCCCCACCACCAGGGTGCCATTCGGATGGCGCGCATCGAACTCGCCCGCGGAAAGGATCCCGAGCTCCGCAGCCTCGCCGAGGCGGTCGTTGCCGCGCAGTCGAAGGAGATCGAGCAGATGAACGCCTGGCGGAAGCAGTGGTACGGGACGGTGTCGCCGGCGGGCGGGGTGCCCGAGGAAGACGAGATCAAGCCGGCCTCCAACGACCCGGGTATGGGTCACGACACGGGCGAGCACGGCCAGTAGGCGCGCGCTCGGCGGGTGGGCGTTCCCGGCGTCCACCCGCTGACGTTCTCACGTTCGTACGGACGTAGTAGTGTTCAGGCTATGAGCGCTTGCGACCTTCTCTGTCTCGATCTTCCCCAGGCCGAAGCCGTCCGGCAGTCGCTAGCTCCGGCACGGCAGACAGAGGCATGGGCGACCGCGGCCAAGGCCCTGGGCGACCCCACCCGGCTGCGCGTCGCGCTTGCCGTGGCCGGGAGCGGGTCGGCATGTGGGTGTGACGTCGCATGGATCGTCGGCATCAACGACAAGCTCGTCTCTCATCACCTCCGAGCTCTTCGGGCCGCAGGTGTCGCGACCTCGCGGCGCGACGGCAAGATGGTCATCTACGAACTGACGCCGTCCGGCAGCGCGCTGCTCACCGCGCTGACCGCCGACCCGGCCGTGGCGCGATGAGCACGCTGCCGGTACTCGAGGTCACCCCGGCCGCGAACCGGCGGGCGCCGATCACCCGCGAGCGCTACGAGCAACTCGCGCGGCGCGTCCGGCTCCTGTCATGGGCCTCGCTCGGGATCATCGGCTTCGAAGGCGCGGTCGCGATCATCGCGGGCGTGCTCGCAGGCTCGATCGGCCTGATCGCGTTCGGGCTGGATTCCGTCGTCGAGGGATCGGCCAGCCTGGTCTTGGTCTGGCGCTTCTCGCGCTCTCGGATGTTCAGTCAGGCCGCCGAGACCCGGGCGCAGAAGCTCGTCGCGATCCAGTTCTTCATCCTCGCGCCGTTCGTGGCGGTCGAATCGGTCCGGGCGCTCGCCGAGGGTCGGGCAGCGGAGATCAGCCTGCTGGGCATCGGGCTGACGATCTTCTCCGTCATCACGATGCCGGTCCTGGGAATCGCCAAGCAGCGTCTCGCCGTCCAGATCGGCTCGGCGGCGACCAAGGGCGAAGGCCGGCAGAACATGCTCTGCACGTACCTGGCCGCCGCGCTGCTCGTCTCGCTCGTCGCCAACGCCGCCGTCGGCGCATGGTGGCTCGACCCGGTCGTCGGCCTGCTCATCGCCGGGGTCGCGGTCAAGGAGGGCGTCGAAGCGTGGAACGGCGAGATGTGTGCGGACTGCGAGAGCCCGCTCGCGCTTCTGAACGAGTCCGGGCCGCGGGATGTGTGCGACGACGAGTGTTGCGGAGAGACACCTGGTTCGGCCACCCACCTGTGAGCCACATCGCATTTCTGGTTTAGGCATGGCATAGTTGTCGTCTTGGCACCACTGAGCCGACGGGAACTTCTGGCTGGATCCGCTGCCCTCGGGGGAGCGGCCGCCCTCGCACACACGACGGTGCCCCACGGCCACCCGTGGGGGAGCGAAGCAAGCGCCGCATCGGGTGAGGGCGGGAATCACGGCGCCGCGCATGCCGGGTCTTCGGGTCACGCTGACTTCCGCGACGCCCGCACCGTCGACCACGCGCGCAACGGGTTCGATCCGCATGAGATCGTCCGCGACTTCGACTGGGGTACCACCCGCCGAGGGACGAACGGACGGGTCATCCGCGAGTGGGAGCTCGTCGCCGTCGACAAGGAGATCGAGGTCGCCCCGGGCGTGACGTTTGCCGCGTGGGCGTACAACGGGCGGATTCCCGGCCCGACGCTGCGCTGTCGTGAGGGCGAGCGGCTGCGGATCACGTTCGTCAACGGGTCCGCGCATCCGCACACGATCCACTTCCACGGCCTGCACCCCGCAACGATGGACGGCGTGCCCGGCCAGGGCGCCGGCGAGATCGCGCCCGGCGGGCGCACCGTGTACGAGTTCGATGCACTCCCGGCCGGCCTGCATCTCTACCACTGCCATGTCCGGCCGCTGGCCGAGCACATCGGCAAGGGCCTGTACGGCGCGTTCATCGTCGACCCGAAGGACGGCCGGCCCGAGGCGGACGAGATGGTCATGGTGATGAACGGGTTCGACACGAACTTCGATCGCGCCAACGAGTTCTACGCCGCAAACACCATCCCGTTCGCGTACATGAACACGCCGATCCAGGTCAAGCGCGACGAGCTCGTGCGGGTCTACCTCGTCAACATCCTCGAGTACGACCTCATCAACTCGTTCCACCTGCACGGCAACCTCTTCGACTACTACCCGACGGGTACAGCCAGCCGGCCGAGCGAACTCACGGACACCGTGATGCTGTGCCAGGGCCAGCGCGGCATCCTCGAATGGCGCTTCCCGTACGCGGGCAAGTACATGTTCCATGCCCACCAGTCCGAGTTCACCGAGCTCGGGTGGCAGGGCTTCTTCGAGGTGCCGGCCTGATGGAGGGACACGTGGCGACCCCCGAAAAGGTCCGGAGTGCCGGGCCGCTGAGCGGCGCGCCGACCTGGCTGCTCGGCCTCGTCCCGCTCGTGCTCATCGTCGCGTCGATCGGCGCGTTTGCGGCCCTTGGCGGGCCGGGCCTCGGCGAGCGCGCCGGCCCACCGGTCGAAGAGGTGGCGATCGAACGCACCGTCCTGGAGCCGGGCGTCATCGAGCTGACGGTGCGCAACGACGGCCCGGATGCGGTCTCGATCGCGCAGGCCGTCGTCAACGATGCGTTCGTGCAGTTCTCCGGTGCAGATGAGCCGATAGAGCGCCTGCGCACCGCCACCGTCCGCCTGTCGCAGCCGTGGATCGAGGGGGAGGCGTATGAGATCGCGCTCGTCACCTCGACCGGCGGCACGGTCGTGCACGAGATCCCGGTGGCCGTCGAGACGCCGGAGCCCGACCTCTCGTTCTTCGGCCTGATGGCGCTCCTCGGCGTCTACGTCGGGGTGATCCCGGTGGCACTCGGCATGCTCTGGCTTCCGTGGGTCCGGCGGATTCCGGCGGCCTGGCTGCGCGGCGTCATGGCCGTCACGGTCGGCCTGCTCGCGTTCCTCGCCGTTGATGCCACCCTCGAAGGCTTCGAGCTCTCGACACAGGGGTCGCAGGCGTTCGGCGGCAGCGCACTCGTCCTCCTGGGCGCCGTCGTGGCGTACCTCCTGCTCACCGGGGTCACCGCCTGGATGACGCGGCGCAAGGCCGCCGCCAAGGCCGCCGGTGCGAGCGCCGGGACCCTCGCGCTCATGGTCGCGGTCGGCATCGGCCTGCACAACCTCGGCGAGGGCGTCGCCATCGGCGCCGCCTACGCCACCGGCGCGCTGGCGCTGGGCGCGTTCCTCGTCGTAGGTTTCGCGATCCACAACACGACTGAGGGTCTGGCGATCGTCGCGCCGCTGGCGCATCAGCCCGTCCGCATCGGGCGCCTGATCGTCCTCGGCCTCATCGCCGGGGCGCCCGCGGTGGTCGGAGCCTGGATCGGGGCTGCGGCGTTCAACGCCAGCGCCGCCGCGTTCCTCTTCGGCTTCGGCGCCGGCGCCATCGCCCAGGTCATCGTGCAGCTGACACCTAGCCTGCGCGACGACGACGGCCGGGCCCTGAACCCGGTCGCGGTCGGCGGGATCCTCGCCGGCCTGGCGGTGATGTTCCTCACCGGGTTGCTGGTGGCCGCCTGATGGCCGCCGGACCGCACCGGGTCGGGCACACGGGCTCTTCCGAGGCCGTGGAGAACTACGCCAAGGCGATCTACTCGCTCCAGCAGCGCGCCGGGGGAGAGCCTGTCTCGACCAACGACCTCGCCGAGCGGATGGAGGTGACCCCCGCGTCCGCATCGTCCATGGTCCGCAAGATGACGGAGCTGGGTCTCGCGACGCATGAGCCGTACCACGGCGTGTCGCTCACCGCTGACGGCTCACGGCTCGCGCTCGAGGTGCTGCGCCACCACCGTCTGCTCGAGCTGTACCTCGCCGAGCACCTCGGTGTGCCGTGGGACCGCGTCCACGAGGAGGCCGAGGCACTGGAGCACGTGATCTCCGAGGACCTGGAGGCGCGGATCGCCGCGAAGCTCGGTGACCCCACGCACGACCCGCACGGCGACCCGATCCCCAGCGCCGACCTCGTCATCGCCGAGCCGGGAACCCGCGCGCTGTCCGACCTCGTCGCGGGCGACCGCGGGACGTTCGCGCGGGTCTCCGATGCCGATCCGGAGATGCTGCGCTACCTGACCGGCCGCGGCATCGCGATCGGGGACGACATCGAGGTGCTCGAGCGCCAGCCCTTCGAAGGCCCGCTCACCGTGCGCGTGGGTGACGCGCTGCACACCCTCGGCGGGGGGCTGGCCGGCGCCATGCGCATCGCAGCCTGACGCCGGCCTCTCAGATGCCGTAGATGAAGTCCAGTCCCATGTCGTTGAGCAGACGCTGGGCTTCCACGTTGAGCCGGAACATCTCGCCACTGAAGACGAGGTAGCCCATGATGATGAGGACGACGCCGGCGAAGAGCTGGATGGCGAGGTAGTGCCGCTTGAGCACGTCGAACGCGCTCGTCGCGCCGTTGAACGCGACCGCGGTGAGCAGGAACGGAACGCCGAGACCGGCGGAGTAGACGGCGAGCAGCGCCCCGCCCTGGGCCGTTCCGGAGCTGGTTGCCGCCAGCCCGAGGATCGCTGCCAGCGTCGGGCCGATGCATGGCGTCCACGCGACCGCGAACGCGGCGCCGGCGACCACCGGTCCGCCACCAGACGCCCGCTCGATGAGACCCGGCGGCCGCCATTCGCGGTTCAGGGCCGTGACGAACGCCGAGGCGACGAATAGGACACCCATGGCCATGACCGCGAGCCCGGCGACGGTGTCGAGCGTCTGGCGATTCTCGAACAGCAGCGATCCGGCGGCGGTCGCGCTGAGGCCGAGCAGGATGAACACCAGCGAGAACGTGCCGATGAACGTCAGGCTGCGGCCGACCACCACGCGCCTCGGCCGGCTACCCAGCTCGGCCGGCGCGCCGCCGGTGACCGTCGCGAGATACCCAGGAACGAGCGGAAGGACGCACGGCGAGATGAAGGACAGGAACCCCGCCGTGAACGCGAGGAAGATGCTCGGTAGCTGGAGGCCCATTTACGCCAGGGGCCGGAGCGCGCGCATAGCGCCGCCAGGGATCGGATAGCGGTCCGGGGCTTGCGCGAACTCGTTGGCGCAGTGCTGTGAGCAGAATGCACGCGGCGCGTCCCGGAGGTCGAGGACCACCGCGTCGTTCAGCGCGACGCGCATGCGGCAGACCGGGTCGATCGCCCACGTGCTGGCGTCTGGTGCGCCGGTCGCTGGGACTGCGCGGAAAATCCGCTGGGGCGCGCGGATGTTCCGAAGCTCACGGAGACCGAGATTCTCGTACTGCACCCGCGGGCGCTCTCTGGCGCTGTCCCGGGTCGTACACGAGAGCAGGATCTCGTCCGGGCCGGCAAGCTCGGCGATACGGGCGGCCGCGTTGACCGTCTGGCCGAACCAGTCGCCACCGCGCTCGACCGCGGTGCCGGTGTGCATCCCCACGCGGACCGCCGGGAACCTCGGTCGCCTGGCGACCCGCTCAAGCAGCGCGAGCGCGAACTGCACTGCACCCGTCGCAGTCTCGACGTGGACCATGCACGCGTCGCCCAGCGACTTGAGATCCTCCGCCCCCGGGGGCAGTGCCGCACCGACGTCACGGCAGAACTGCCCGGCGAGATCGGCGGCCATCTCGTCGCCGTGGATATCGGTCAGCGCCGTGTACCCCGCGAGGTCGGCGAACACGAAGGTGTGCTGCGCATCGGCGATCATCGGACTAGACGAAGACCGAGTCCCACGGTGCCCAGAACCTCTCGGCCACGAGTGCAGCGACGAGCAACAGCCACAGGGTCAGAATGATCGCATGGTTGCGGATCGCCATCGCGGACAGGCGCCCGGCACGTCCAGGGTGACGCGCGAGCGCCTGCGCGTTGTACAGCGTCACGTACCAGAAGGCCGGGATCGTGACCGCCCACACCACCATGCAGTACGGGCACAACGCTCCGATGCGGTACAGCGTCTGGAACATCAGCCAGTGGACGAACACCACGGCTAGCGTGAGTCCCGCCTGGAGGACCAGCCAGTACGGCCGAGTGAGTCGCCCGCCGGTGGTCAGGATCAGGCCGGTGGCGGCCAGTGCGGCGAACCCGGCGATGCCCAGGAACGGGTTCGGAAACCCGAACGCCTCGGCCTGTGCGCTGCGAATAACCGACCCGCAGTCGACCGCCCCGCCCAGCGTGCACGGAGGGACGTACAAAGGATTCTCCAGCAACCGGAACTTCTCGACGGCGAGCGCGAACGCCGCTGCCAGGCCGACCAGCCCGGCGACCAGGAGCAGGATGCCCAGTGGCCGTGACGCGTCGAACCGGCCGCTGACGGCAACGGTCACTGGGCGGCGATCGCAGCGTCGAGCTGCTCGCGCAGATCATCGAAGGACAGCGGCTCGATCTTCTCCTCGTTGATGAAGAACGACGGAGTTCCCTGCACGCCCAACTGCTGACCTGCCTGCGCGTCGCGCTCGACGCGCGCCGCGGTCTCGGGGTCGGCTACGGCCGCGTCGTACTCGCGCATATTGAGCTTCAGGTCCTTGGCAAAGTCGCGGAACAGCGCTGCCTTGGACGACTGCTGCTCGCCCCAGGAGGCTTGTGTCTCGTACATGCGCTGGTACATCTCCTCCAGCTTGCCCTGCTGGGCTGCGGCCTCGACGGCGAGCGCGGCGTTCCGCGCATTCTGGTGGCTCTCGATCGGGAAGTACCTGATGTTGAACGTCACCCGGCCTGCGTACTGCCGGCGAAGCTCCTCGATCGACGGGTACGCCGCCGCGCACGCCTCGCACTCGAAGTCCAGGAACTCCGTGAATGTGACACCGCTCGTCCCGGGCTGACCCAGGCGCCGCGGATCGTCAGCGACGACCTGAGGTGCGTTCGTCCGCGCTTCGTCGGCCGGCGCGGTAGCTGTCGGGGGTGTCGCGGCGGTGGGGGAGGCCGATTGCTCGTCCCCCTCACCACCCGCGGCGACGGCGATCACGGCGATGACCGCGAGGAAGACGCCGACCAGCGCGGCGGAGATTCTGGTGTTGCGACTCATGGACAGCCGCTTTCGAGGTCGAAGGTTCGGTTCAGGAGGAAGCGGACCAATAGCGACAAGACCCACCATCTACGACATAGCGTAGTGGACATCTGTCGAGGCCTCTCATGGCCAGCCGCCAACGCACCGATCATCTGACTTGCACGGCACGGCACCGCGTGCGCCCCCGATCCGGTCCCCGCCATGAAGAAGAAGCTCCCGATCATCGCCGTCGTCGCTCTCGTCCTCGCCGGCGGCGTCTACAAGTTCGCGCTCGCCACACCCACCCCCAAGCCGAAGTACAAAGTCGAGGGCGAGGTGTACGTGATCCCCAAGGAATTCCTCGTCAACCTCAACGACGGCAGGTTCGCCCGACTGAACGTCGGCTTGGAGTTCGGCCATGGCTACAGCGCCGCTGTCGCAGCAGAGGAAGCAGCGGCCGGGCACGGAGCGAAGGGTGCGGCGAAACCGGTTGAGGGCTTCGGCATCCTGCCCCAGGAACCCGTGGTCCCCGACATCATCTCGGACACGATCTCGGACTCAAGCGCGCGACAGCTCAGCTCTCACGAGCGTCGCGAACGGCTGAAGAAGCGCATTGCGAAGAAGATCAACAAGACCACCGACGTGAAGGTGCACGAGGTGCTCTTCACCGACATTACGGTGCAATAGAGCCCAGAGGCAACGAGGGATCGCGCCGGTCAGAGCCGGATCTGGTTGTCACCTGAGGCGGGCGGCGACACCGCGCCTACGCAGCGCCCAGTCGATCCCGGCGACCAGTACCGCGCCAACCGCGAAAATCAAGACCGCGTGCGGAGTAACCGTGAGCAGGGCGATGCTGTCTGCCGCCGCGGTCGACAGCGCGACGACACTCGCGGCCAGCACGACGCCTGACGTCATGACTGCCGCGGCCATCGGCCGGAGCGGGACATCTGCCCGCGCCCGCAGGCCGCACAGGTGGTCCACGCGCTCGGGCTCGATCCCCGCGCCGCAGCGATCGAAAACCAGGAGCGCGGCCGCCAGCGCCCTGCGGTCGTCTGGCCGCGACACGGCCGCCTCATCCGCAGCGATCTCTGCCAGCCGGGCGTACTCGTCCTGCAGGTCACGCAGCACCGGGAGAAAGAACAGGCCATAGGCGGCACTTCGGGCCGCGATGGCGCGCAGCGGGTCGCGGCGCGCCGCGTGGTGACGCTCGTGGGCAATGACACGGTCGAGCTCGTCGTCGCCGAGCAGCGCGACCGCACCGGCGGTCACGTAGACCTCGGGGGCCAGGAGCCCCGCGCAGAACGCCCGCGGCCCGGCCCCGGCCACCACGAGCGCGCCTCGGTGACGTCCCTCGAAGCGCAACTCTCGACACGTACGCCGGTGGGCGATGCAGAGTCGTGCGAGCATCCATCCCGTGCGCCCGATGACCAGGAGCGCCAGCCCGCCGAGCGTGAGCACCGCCGTGGCACGCAGATCGTGTCCGGAGAGCAGCGCTGCGCAGGTGTCTTGGAAGACTCGACCATCAAGCCGCACGCGCGACGCAGCGACGAGGAGCGCTACGAGCGTCACCGCCGCGCCGACAATGACGACCCCCGCCTGAAGGAGGAAGACGCGGCGCGCGTCAGTCACGGCGGGCCATGCGCTCAAGGCGCCGGCGGCGATCGGGGTCGAGTCGGGCGAGACGGCGTGCGAAGTGGACGAGCGCCTCGTCTTCGTAGCGGCCGAGGAGATCATCGACATCGGCAGCGGCGCGCCGGTCGCGATAGGCCTCGGCGGTGAGCGCGGGTCGGTAGATATCGGTGCGTCCGTCACGGTCGCGCTTAAGCAGGCCCTTGTCGTCAAGGCGCTGCATGATGGTCAACACCGTTGTATACGCGCGCGGGCGATCTTCGGTGCCGTTCAGCGCTCCGAGTACTTCCCTCACGGTGGAGCGGCCCTCGCGCCACACGATCTCCATCACCAGCGCTTCGAGCTGGTGCAGCTCGGGCGGGATCGCATGATTTGGGGCGGCCATCTCACGAGCTTATCGGCACGAGAACGCGGCACCAAAACCCCACCAAGCCCTCCGTGCGCCTGCTCGGGCGCCCCGTTCCGACGATCTACTAGGCACCGTAGTACCTTGCTGGGCATGGTGGCCTTCGCCGTGACGATCGTCGTGTTCCTCGTACTGGCAGCACTCGTGCTCTTCTGGGCACGCGCCGACCTGCGGGCGCACGGGGGGCTGACGATGCGGTCGGCCATCGCGTCGTGGCTGCTCTACGTCCTGCACGCCGACTCGGTCGCCTCGGCGGCGTGGGGGAACCTGGTCGTGATCGACGTCCCCGCGGAGCGTGCGCTGGTCTTCGGCGCCACGGTCATCTGCGTCGGACTGGCGCTGTTCATCACAGCGAGCGTGCAACTCGGCGTCCGTGGAGACTTTTCCGGCATGCGTCCGCGCCACCTGGTCACCACAGGCGCCTACCGCCTCGCTCGGCACCCGCAGAACACCGGGTGGGGACTGCTGCTACTCGGCGCGGCGATCGCCGGCAGAAGCCTCGTGGCACTCATACTGGTGGCCGTCTTCGTCGTGTTCGTCGACCGCTTCATGCGTATCGAAGACCAGCAACTCGCACATGACTTCGGCGAGACGTACGACGCGTACCGTGCGACGACGCCCGCGGTGCCCCTCGGTCGCCGGCAGGCTGCCGGCCAGCCGGCGTGAACCCTCGGCTGCGGCTTGTGGGCGCGCTCGCCGCCGCGCTCGCGCTGGTGGCGGTCACAGCGATCGCCGTCGCGGCGCGATCCAGCCCGACGCAACCGCCGCCGGACTCGGCCTCCCCGTTTCGCGGGTCACTGATGCCGCGCGGGTTTACCGCGCCGGACTTCTCGCTGCGCGATGAGCAGGGAACCCCGATCTCGATGCGTGAGCTCCGCGGTCGCGTGGTCCTCGTCGCCTTCCTCTACACGACCTGCGAGGAGAGCTGCCCGCTGGAGGCGCAACAGGTCAGGCTCGCGCTCGAGGCACTCGGTGACGATGCTGACCGGGTCGCGGCGATCGGCGTGGCGGTCGATCCGCCACGTGACACGCCCGAGCGCGCGCGGCGCTTTCTGCTCGAGCAGCGGGTCACCGGCCTGATGCGCTTCGTCCTGGGCAGCGCAGCCGAACTCGCGCCGGTCTGGCGCGGATTCGCCGTCTCCCCGCAGACGGAGGAGTCCGAGCACCAGGCGCGGATCACCGTGGTGGACACGCGCGGCGATCAGCGCGTGGGGTTCCAGGCCTCGCGCGCGCAACCCGAAGACATCGCGCACGACGTCCGCGTTCTGCTGCGCGAGGCGGGGTAGGTCGGCGTCACTCTGCCGCGATAAGGCCGGTCTCGGCGGCCCGGAGCAGCGCCCGGGCGTCAGCGTCATTGATCGCCCCGGCACGGTGGGCGACGATCCGACCGCGTGCGTCCAGCGCGTACGTCTCGGGAACTCCGGTGGCGCCCAGAGACTTCGATGCTTCATCGCTGCCGTCCCTGACGCTTGGGTACGTCAGTCGCTCCTCGGCGACGAACGCTCGCGCCGTTCTGCGAACGTCCTGTTGGTTGAGGCCCAGGACGAGCACACCTCGTGGCGCGGCCGCCGCCCAGAGCCGACGCAACACCGGAGACTCAGCCTTGCACGGTCCGCACCATGACGCCCAGACGTTCAGAATCACCGGGGTGCCGCGCAGCTCGGTGAGGGACAGGTCTCCGTCGCGCGCCGCAGCATCGACGACGGCGTCCAGCGGTGGCCGCACGGTACCCCGCACGAGCAGCGGGAGCGTCACTGGTGCCGGGGTCACGGCCCTGCCCTGCGACAGGTCATCGGCCAACGTCGGTGCTCCGCCTCGCCCAAGCAGGCCGTAGAGCAACAGGGCAATGAGCGCACCCGCCAGCACGCAGGCGGTGACCGTGACTGCGCGGGCGGTCACAGGCCGGTGCGAATCGCTCGCTCCATGGCGGTGAACCCGAAGGATCCCTCCAGACGGGAGGTGACGATTCCCTGGCGATTCATCACAAAGAGCCACGGCTCGGAGGTCAGTCCGAACCGGGCCAGCGGCGGGCGCAGTCCGCGGTCCACCGCGTTGTCGACGTACACCTCTTGGTGGATGAATTCCATGCGGTCGCCGTACCGCTCGCGGAGCTGCAGCGCGATGTCCACCACGGGACCGCACACGCGGGAGTGGCAGAGCTGTGGCGTGGCAAACAGGACGGCGACGGGCTTGCGGCCGAGCGCCTCCTTGAGGTCGACGTCGTGCAGATCGTCCGGGGGCTGGCGCGTGTCGATCTCCTCGATGGACGCGACATCTCCGGTCGTATCCGTCGAGACCCTCGGCGCCGGCTCCCCGACGGCCGGCATCTGGTCGCGCTCCGGCCGGATCACCTTCAGCTCGCCGTTCGATGCGACCAACTGGTCCTTCACCTTCGTGACGGCTAGCACGGCGACTCGGCCGGGTCGGGGCAGATCGACCTCGGCAGAGTAGATCGCCGCGAACGGATCGGATTCCGCAGCGGCCTGCTCGCTGCGAAACGGCGGATCGGTCACGAGCAGATCGGCCGGCGCCGGGAAGGGCCCCCGCGCCACCGCTTGCGGGGACTCGGCGAGATAGACCGCGGTCGGGCCGTAGACGAACCCAGTCGTAGGGTCGATGATGCCGAACGCCAGCCGGTTGCGGCCCGGCGTGTAGATGCTGCCAGCGGGCGCGTACTCGGGCCCGGCGGCGCCGATCCCGTCTGCCACATCCTGCAGGGACCGCCCGTTGACGGCGGGGAAGTCCGCCGCCTGTGACGATGTCGCCCCTTGCAGTTGATCACGCAGCTCGGCCGAACTGGCAGCACGAGGGGCGGCAGTCTCGCTGTCGTCCGTGCCTCCGCATCCACCCAGCGCGAGGGTCACTCCGGCCATCGCGAGCGCGGTGCTGCAGGTCCATCGTCGTCTCCCGCCCGCGCCGGTCACTACGACACAGCGTAGTCGAACACCCGTGGAGCGGCAGCAGGAGGTCCACTACGCCGCGTCGTAGTCCGCTCGTGAGCTTGCTAGGGTCCCGGCCGAGCCGAATCGCGCCGGCTCCGGCCGGCGCGTACGGGGGACCCAGATCCCGGGGCGAATCGACCACTTGGTCGTAGCGCGTCAGCGCGAGCCCGACAGCTAACTCCGGAGGCTCGCATCTGATGACCACCACTGTCTTGCGCAGCGTTCTCCCCACTTTTGGCGTCGTCCTCACGCTGGCACTGCCCGCTGCGGCGACGGCCGCGCCCAGCGGAGGTGCCCAGGCGTTCTCAGAGCCCGAGGTCGAGCGCATCGACTGCGTGACGCCGACGAGCGAGTCGTGCGCGCAGGGCGTTCTTCCGGCGGGTGCACGCGTACGACTCGTGGGCAGCGATCTGCGTGATGTCCGGCGCGTGGTCTTCCGTGGCGCTGACGGTCGCCGCGACGACGCCGCGGCCCGCGTCAGCCACGTGGGCGCCGGCCACGCCGACGTCCAGGTTCCGGGGACGGCGCAGACCGGCCCGGTCGACCTGGTGGTGCGCGGAGGCGAGCCCGTCCGCGCCATGCCGCGCGTGACGGTCCGCCCGCTGGTGCCTGCCGGACAGGTCGACGGGCACGTGTTCCCGATCAGGGGCAAGCACGACGTCGGGCAGACCGAGACGAACAACTTCGGCGGCGGGCGCAATCACCAGGGTCAGGACATGTTCGCCGCCTGCGGCACGCCATTGGTGGCCGCTCAGGGCGGGCGCGTGCGCATGGCCAAGGCCAACCACGCCCGCGCAGGGAACTACCTGGTGATCACCGGCGAGAGCAGTGGGCTCGACTACGTCTACATGCATATGCAGGCGCCGCCCACCGTCGAAACCGGCGACCGCGTCGCCTCCGGCCAGCAGCTCGGAGAGGTCGGCGACACCGGGAACGCCAACGGGTGCCATGTGCACTTCGAGATCTGGTCGGCACCCGGCTGGTACACCGGAGGAAAGCCGATCGACCCGCTCCCGCTCGTGCGGGCGTGGGATCCCGATCACTGACATGCGCAGCCAGGCGCTTGGCGCCCCCGAGTGCGCACGATGGCCGTGGTGGTTCGCGCCCGTCGGCGTTGCAGCGGCGTTCGCCGTCACCGGACTGGTCAGCGCGGTCGTCCTCGGAGTCGTCAGCGCGGCCGGCGGTGACGGACTCAAGGACCCCACGGTCGCTTCCGCGCTGACGCTCCTCCAGAATGCCGCGTTCATCGGGGTCGCGTGCGCGCTGGCGGCGAGCGCAGGCACGCTGAGCTTCCGCGCGCTTGGCCTTGTCCCGGTGCGGACTCCGGTGCTCGTCGGGTCGGCAGCCCTCGCGCTCACCGCGTTCTTGCTCTTTGCGTTGCTCTGGGCGCAGCTCACCGCCCTCCCCCGCGAGCAGGACACGCTCCGTACGCTCGGCGCCGAGAACGGGAGCGTCCGCCTGGTGCTCACCGCAGTCCTGGTGATACTCATTGCGCCGGTCGCCGAGGAGATCCTGTTCCGCGGCCTGGCCTACCGGTCACTGCGCAACGCCATGCCAGCGTGGCTCGCCGCCGCGCTCGTCGGTGTGGGATTCGGCGCGATCCATTACAGCGGCCCGGACAGTGTCGGTGTGCTGGTGCCTCTTGCGGTCCTGGGTGCGATCTTCTGTCTGTTGTACGAATGGACCGGTTCGCTCTGGACGCCGATAGCGCTGCATATCGCGAACAACGCGCTCGCCGTCGGTGCGACCAGCGAGCAGAACGCGGCGCCCGTAGTCGCGGTTCTGGCGGGCACGGCGGGAGTCGCGGCCGTGGTCCTGTGTGCAAGACAACCCTTCTCCGACATGTCCACCGCCTGATGACCCACCGACAAGAGGACGCCTCATGACCGCACTCCAGCGCGCCGCGCTGCTGATCGGCGCCGTTGTGGCACTCGCCGTCGCGTTCGTCGCGTTGCGCCCGGCCGATGACGAGCCCGGGACGACTGCCGTTGTCACCACCACCGTTCCGTCTACCGCCACTCCGCGGACGGTCAGCACCGCCAGCGTCCCCAAGCCCAAACCCAAGCCTCCGCTGCTGACCTCAGCCAAGGTCACGGAACTCGAGGTCGAACAGGGCGACACCGTGCGCTTTCGGGCCCGCTCGGCCACCGACGACGAGGTCCACGTCCACGGCTACGACCAGTCGAGGGCGGCCCCGGCCGGCAAGACGATCGAGATGTCGTTCACCGCCACCCTGGAAGGCATCTTCGAGATCGAGTTCGAGAACGCTGGAGTCGAGATCGCCAAGCTGACGGTCACGCCATGACGGCACTGCGGGTCACAGCGGCGGCGGTCGCTGCGAGTGCCGGCACGCTGCTGGTGGCCGCGCCGGCCGCTGCGCACGGGCTCGTCGGCAAGCAGGATCTGCCCCTGCCGCGCTGGCTCTTTGGCTGGGCCGCCGCGCTCGTGCTCGTGATCTCCTTCGTAGGACTCGCGGTGTTGTGGACGCGCCCCGTGCTGGAGGAAGCGGGCGAACGCCGCCTGTTCGGCATCCCTGCGCTGCTGGACCCACTTGCCGGGCTGGTGGGCGTCCTGTGCTTCGCAGGACTCGTCTACGCGGGATTCGCCGGCTCCGAGGTCGAGACGGCCAACATCGTTCCCACGACGGTGTTCGTGGTCTTCTGGGTCGGCGTGCCCGTGCTCTCCGTCCTGCTCGGTGACGTCTTCCGAGCCGTCAATCCCTGGCGTGCGGTCGGACGGGGGGCCGGGTGGGCCGTCAAGCGCGTCCTCGGTGAGATGCCGGAGCCGCTGCCGTACCCGGAGCGCCTGGGCCACTGGCCGGCCGCGGTGGGCATCTTCCTGTTTGCGGTTCTGGAGCTCGTGTACTCCGACGCGACGGTTCCCAGCCACCTCGCCGTGCTCATGCTCGTCTATGCCGCGACGCAGTGGATGGGGATGGGGATGTACGGCACCCGGGCATGGTCCGAGCGGGGCGACGCCTTCGGGCTGTACTTCGGCCTGTTCGCGACGCTGGCGCCGCTTCGGCTGACCCGCAGCGCCGTGTACGGTCGCGTGCCGCTGTCTGGCACCGCGCGGGTCATGCCGCTCGCGGGCACGATCGCCCTGCTCAGCGTCATGATCGGATCCACGAGCTTCGACGGGTTCTCCTCCACTCCGGTCTGGGGCACGATCGCGGAGTGGCTGCGCGTCGCGTTCCTTGACCTCGGCTTCACCCTGCGCAGCGCCGTCGAGGCGACGTTCCTGGTCGGCCTCATCGGCTCGACGCTCGTCATTGCGGGGCTGTTCCTGCTCGGCGCGCGCGGTGTGCGTACCGTCGACCCCGAGCGCCGGACCGTGGATCTCGCGCGAACCTTTGCCCCGAGCCTCATTCCGATCGCGCTGGCGTACGTGCTCGCGCACTACGTCGGCCTGCTCGTCTACCAGACGCAGGCCATGGGGTACCTGCTCAGCGACCCGCTCGGGAACGGGGCGAACCTGTTCGGGACGGCGTCTCAGACCATCGACTACGGCTGGATCAGCGGTGAGGCCATCTGGTACGTCCAGGTCACCGTGCTCGTACTCGGGCATGCCGCGGGCCTCGCGCTCGCACACGACAAGGCGTTGGTGCTGTTCGGCTCTGGACGACGCGCGACGCGGTCGCAGTACTGGATGCTCGCCGTGATGATCGCCTTCACGAGTCTGGCGCTCTGGCTCTTGTCCAACTTCGACTGAGGGAGACGGCGTGGTTCCTTACGCACACGCAGGCCATTGGGCGGTCAGCCTTATCTACTTCGCTCCGGTCGTCGTGATCATCGCGGCGATCGGCATCACGTCGTGGCGCGACGGTCGCGCCGAGGAGCGTGTGGACCCTTCGCAGGGCTCGTAGCCGGCCGGCGCCTGTCAGCCCGGCGCGAGGGTGGGCTCGTCGGGCAGCAGCCGCGGGACCAGGCGCACGTAGGCAACCATCCCGAGCACCTCGACCAGCGTCTGGGCGACGATCACCGCGCCGGTCACCGCGTACTCGTCACCGAGCGCAAGGGCGAGCGGCAGCACCACGAGCGAGTTCCGCGTCGCGCCGGTGAACAGCAGTGCTCGCGCAGCGGAGGCGTCGAACCCGACCGCGCGAGCGATGCTCCTCCCGACGATCGCCATGATCACGAGGAACGCGACGTAGATCGGGATCACGCCGACGACATCGCCGATGTCGTCGCGGACGCGCGGGATCTGGGAGGCGACGACCACCAGGAGCGTCAACGCCATCAGCGCGACGGGGAGGAGGTCGACCGCGCCCTTCACGCGAGCGCCTTGCGGCGACCGCTCGGCCCATGCCTCTGTCGCCCAGGCCAGGGCGAGCGGCAGCGCGATGAGCAGGAGGAACGCTTCAAGGAACGGCTCAGGTTCGACGATGTCCGCGAGTTCGGGGCCCATGAAGAGCCACAGGTAGGCGGGCAGGAGCGCGAGCTGCGCGAGCATCAGCAGCGGGGCGGCCGCGAGGAGCCGCCGGTCGCTTCCTCCCGCCAGCCGCGTGAACACGATGACGTAGTCGATGCACGGCGTCAGCAGGACCATGAGCACGCCGAGCTCGACGGCGCGCGGACCTGGCCGAGCCGGCGCTCTTCGAGGTAGGCGATCTCTCCGAGATTGATCCAGCTCATGAACGCCTGCTCGTCTCCCACGAGCTGCAGGACCCGGGACGCGGAAGGCTCCTGTCTGACAACCGCGAGTGCCGCCCAGGAATCCAGAACGGCGATCACGTGCGGTCGCGCGCTCGCTCGCGAGCGCGAGCCTGCTCCAAGTCAGCGGTCGAGGCGCCGTCGGCCGCGATGCCGACCAGCGAGCCGAGGGCACGGCGGCGGCGGATGCGAACGGCGCCGTCGACGAGGTCGACGTCGACCTCGTCGCCGGGGGAGATGCCAAGGGATTCGCGGATGTGCTTCGGCACCACCACCTGCCCTTTGGGTCCCACGCGATACGACACCAGGCCAGTCTAACTAGCAGTCTGACTCGCGGCAATGCCTGCACGTCGCGTGTCGCCGCTTACCATCGGCTCATGGATCCGCGCGGCGACGAACAGACCAGCGGGCATGCCATGAAACCGATCCTGGAGTACGTGGAACCCGTCCCGCTCCCCGACCGGGACATGCGCCCGGGATCCTCGCTTCCGATCGGCTGGGCGCTGCTGCCCGACGCCCGCGCCGTCGCCAGGCTCGTCCGCGGTGAGCGGGACTTCGAGGTCGAGATCGAGGTGCACGAGTGCGGGCCGGACGGCTTCTGGGATCGCACGCGTCTCCAGCGTCTGCTGTGGGCGGGGGATCCGTTCGCGCGACCGGCGCGAGTCGACGGACAGCCGCGGGGTTCCTTCCGGGATCATGTCGCCCTGCCGCCGAGGGACTGGAAGCCCGGCGCCCTGCACGTCGAGGTCGGCCAGCTGGATCGCGCCGCAGTGCGCGTGGTGGTGGACACCGAGCATGGTGAGCACGCTGCTGTCGCCGATCCCGTCACCGGGATGTACGTCGTGATGCTCCGCCTGGGGGAGTCGACGAGCACGCACTCGACCGCGTATGACGCGGACGGCTCGGTGTCGGGCCGGGTGGGCGACGATCCGTGGAACTACTACGACGCGTCGGTCTCGGCGTACGTCGTCGAGCTCGAACTGGTGCCGGCCGACGAGTTCGACGAGCACGTCGATTTGTGGGCAAGCAGCGACGAGGAGCGTGGGCAGGTACGGGCGTCGTTTGATCGGGGCGAGACGGCGATGGTTCGCGCGCGCTCGCACGTCACGCTCGCATGGCCCGATGGGCGCACCAAGGAGATCGGTGGTGCCGTCTCGGGTCCGACGCTCGTCGGCCTGTGTCCCCCGGTGCCGAGATCCCTGGCTGACGCATGCGCATATGCGGTGGAATTGGTGCTGGACGACGATGGCGGGTACCTCGACGAGCTGGGGGTGCGCGGCTCCTCGGACCCGATGCACACCCCGGCGTTGCGCCCGACTGACGAACTCCGCGAGACTCTCGGCGCTCTGGGCATCGAGTAGGACCGCCCGCCGTTGACACATCCTCACCCGCCCTGCAGGGTGGTGACCGTGGGATTCCAGCTCGGCCCGAAGTTCCTCCGTCGCGCCCCGAAGGGCTGGATCCCCGCCCGCGCGTTCCCCATCAAGCACTCGGCCTACGAGCACCACAACAACGACGCCGACGGCGGCGAGAGCGTCATCGAGACGAGCGCCGGGCTGACGGTCACCTGGCGCGTCGAGCTCGACGGCCACGCGCCGTACGAGTTCTCCGAGAAGCGCACCGCACCGACCTGGCTGCTGCAGGGCATCACGGGCGGCGGCAAGCGCTGGTACTCGCTGCGGATCCGGCCGCAGTACGGGCTGATGAAGGACGTCGGCGTTCCGGGCGTCGTCAACCCGGAGGACCCGCACGAACTGTGGGTCGACTGGGATCGCGCGTACGAGGAGCATGAGGTCGCCTGGGCGCGCGAGGCGCGGGTGCAGCGTGAGAAGGCCAAGCGCTCGGGGGCGTTCGATCACGCCATCGACCGCGTCGTCAACCCGTTTGCGGGCCGGCTCCGCCCTGAGGACGAAGGGCGTGTCGAGGAGGCGATCGCCCAGGAGAAGGCCGCGTACGCCGAGGTCGAGGGGCAGTGGAAGTGGACACCGGCTGCCAAGCAGCAGGCCGAGTCGCTCGAGGTGACCATGCGCATGGAGGAGCTCGGTCGCATCAAGAAGGAGGGGCGCAAGGTGCGCGCGACGGTCGTCGGTCGCGACGAGACCGGACGGACCTTCGGCAGCATCCCGGTGATCGTGCTGACGTTCGCGCTCGACGAGGGCGGTGCGCCGCGGCAGGTGGTCTTCGAGCACGTGTTCGGCCCGCGGCACGCCAAGCGCTACCAGCTGGGCAAGCAGGTCGACGTGTGGGTCGACCCGCTCGACAGCGAGGCGATCTGCCCCGGCGACTGACCGCTACGCCGCGGGGACCGCGTCGGCGAAGCGCGCGCGATGGTCGGCCACGAACGCCGCGAAGGTCCGCGGCGCGCGGCCGAGGATCCGCTGCACGTCGGGCGACACCGCGGCGGTGATGCCGCCCTCGCGGTACCGGGCCTGGATCTCGGTGTAGCCCGCGGCGAGCGCCTCCTGGAGCCCCGCGTCGATCATCGACCGGCGTGCCTCGGCCAGCGTGACCTCCTCCCAGCGGGCGTCGCGCGCCAGCGTGTACGCGTACGTCTCGGCGATCTCGGCGTAGGTGAGCGCGTCGGGTCCGGTCAGCACGTACGCGCGGTCCTCGTGGCCAGGCTCGGTCAGCACCCGCGCGGCGACGGCCGCGATGTCGCGCGCGTGGATGAGGCTGATGCGACCGACGTCGGGGGCGAAGAACACGCCGTCTGCGGCGACCGACGCGGCCTGCCCGAGCTCGTTCTGCATGAACCAGTGGGGGCGCAGGTGGGTCCACGTCAGGCCGGAGCGCTCGATGTGCTCCTCGATCACGCGGTGCGCGCGCACGATGCGGGCGTCCGTGGGCTCGTCGGCCGCGATGGACGAGAGCTTCACCACGTGACGGACGCCGGCCCGCGCGGCGGCGTCGACGATGCGGGTCTGGATGGTGATCATGTCCTCGTCGCCTGCGGGGGAGAGGAGGAACAGGCGCTCGGCGCCGTCGAGCGCGCGGTCGAGGGCCTTGCTGTTGCCGTAGGTCCCGACGATGGGTTCGAGGCCACGGGCGCGCAGCTCGGCGGCGTGGCCGGGGTCGCGCACGAGGGCGCGGACGCCGGGGATGCCCGCGGATGCGAGGTCATCGACGAGGTGGGTGCCGATGGTGCCGGTGGCGCCGGTGAGGAGGATCATGGTTCTTCCCTTCTCTCTCGCTCGCGAGAGAACTAGTTTGACGCGAGGCTAGCATCTGTCTCGCTCGCGAGTAAGATGTCGTCGTGGCCGCAGACCCCGTCGATCGCATCGTCGAGCAGTGGGGAGCCGTTCGCCCCGATCTCGACACCCAGCCCATGGCGATCATGGGGCGCGTCCATCGCCTGTCCCAGGACGTCGCCGGGCGGGTCGAGCAGCACTTCCGCGCCCACGGGATCTCCCGCGGCGACTACGACGTGCTCGCGTCGCTGCGTCGCGCCGGTGACCCGCCGGTGCTCACGCCCGCGCAGCTCGGAGGCGGGTTGTTGCTTTCGTCGGCCGGCGTCACCGGACGCATCGACCGCCTCGAGCGGGCCGGACTGGTCGAGCGCCGACCGCACCCCGACGACGGGCGCGGCGTCCTCGTCGCGCTCACGGCGCAGGGCCGCGAGCTGGTCGACCGCCTGGTCTCCGAAGACATGGAACGCCAGGCCGCATGGGTCGAGGCGCTGAGCGATCGCGAGCGGGCGACACTGACCCGCCTCCTGTCCAAGCTCGCCGCAGGGGTCGAACGCGACGATGCCTGAGCTCCACCGCTGCGCCTGGGCGACCGGCGACCCGCAGATGCAGGCCTACCACGACGAGGAGTGGGGCGTGCCCGAGTACGACGCCCGCGCCCTCTGGGAGAAGCTCGTCCTCGACGGCTTCCAGGCGGGCCTCGCGTGGATCACGATCCTGCGCAAGCGCGACGCGTTCCGCGAGGCGTTCGACGGGTTCGACCCCGTCAAGGTCGCGGCGTACGGCGAGGGCGACATCGAGCGACTGCTGGGCAACGCCGGGATCGTCCGCTCACGCGCGAAGATCGAAGCCGCGATCGGCGGCGCGCGCATCTACCTGGAGATGGACGACTTCAGCGCGTACTGCTGGTCGTTCACCGACGGTCAGGTGCTGCGCGGCGACGGCGTCACCTTGCCCGCGAAGACCGAGCTGTCGGAGCGCTTCTCCAAGGACCTCAAGCGCCGCGGCTTCAAGTTCGTCGGCCCGACGATCGTCTACGCGTGGATGCAGGCCGTCGGTATGGTCAACGACCACGCGGTGGACTGCTTCCGCCGCGACGCCGCATGACCGACACGTTCACTCCCTCACACCGCGGCGGCAGCGGCGAGCCGATGCTCCTGCTGCACGGCTTCACGGACACCTGGCGCACCTGGGATCTCGTGCGCGAGGACCTCGAGCACCGGCACGACGTCCTGGCCGTCACGCTGCCCGGCCACGCCGGCGGGCCCCCGATCGAGGGGGAGGTCAGCGACACGGCACTCGTCGACCAGCTCGAGGGCATGCTCGACGAGGTGGGGTGGGAGACAGCGCACATCGTCGGCAACTCGCTCGGCGGTTACGCGGCGCTGCATCTCGCCGCGCGGGGTCGCGCGAAGTCCGTGGTGGCGCTCGCGCCGGCCGGAGGATGGGCGATCGGCGACGACTCGTACCAGAACACCCTGGGCCACTTCTCGACGATGCAGGAGCTGCTGCAGAACGCCGCCCCGTACGCCGACGCGATCGTCGCCAGCCCCGAGGGCCGGCGGCAGTCCACACAGATCTTCGCCACGAACTACGAGCACATCCCCGCCGACCTCATCGCGCACCTGATCCGCGGTGCCGCGGCGTGCGAGGCGGCCGGACCGCTCATCGAGTACGCCAAGCGCGAGGGCTGGAAGCTCGAGCCCGAGAAGATCACGTGCCCGGTGCGCATCGTGTGGGGCACGAGCGACCTGCTGCTGCTCTGGCCGTCTGCCGCCGCGCGCTTTCAGGCCGAGCTGCCGCATGCGGACTGGGTCGAGCTCGAGGGCATCGGCCACTGCATCCAGCTCGACGTACCCCTGGAGACCGTCCAGCTCATCCTCGGCTGGACGGCTCCCTGAGCGCGGCCGCTCAGCTCGCGGAGGGGTCCGCCACGATCCGGATGTACGGCTTGGGCTCTTCCCAGCCGTCGGGGTAGCGCTCCTTGGCCTGCTCGTTGTTGACCGAGCCGGCGATGATGACCTTGTCGCCCTTCTGCCACTGCGCCGGCGTCGCGACCTGGTGCTTGGCCGTCAGCTGCAGCGAGTCGATGACGCGCAGGACCTCGTCGAAGTTCCGGCCCGTCGTCATGGGGTACACGAGGACGAGCTTGATCTTCTTGTCCGGGCCGATGACGAAGACGTTGCGCAGCGTCGCGTTCTGCGCGGGCGTGCGCTCGGTCGGGTCGCCCTCAACGTCGGCCGGGAGCATCCCGTACGCCTTGGCGACCGCGAAGTCCGTGTCGGCGATGAGCGGGAACGTCGGCGCCGCGCCCTGCGTCTCCTCGATGTCGGCGAACCACTTCTCGTGGTTCTCGATCGGGTCGACGGAGATCGCGATGGGCTTGACGCCGCGCTTCTCGAAGTCGCCGTTGATCAGCGCCATGTAGCCGAGCTCCGTGGTGCACACCGGGGTGAAGTCGCGCGGGTGCGAGAAGAGGACGGCCCAGCTGTCGCCGATCCAGTCGTGGAAGCTGATGCGGCCCTGGGTGGTCTCGGCTTCGAAGTCGGGCGCGGTGTCGCCGATGGTCAGTGCCATGGGTGGTCTCCTTTGCGACGTGGAAATCAGAAGAAAACTGATCCGGTTTCCCACGATAGCCGCGGCGGGGGAGGGCGCGCTCTAGGATCGCCAGCGTGCCCGAGACCCTGGACGCGCTCGCGATCTCCGCCGCCGCCGAGCGGCTCGCGCCCATGGTGCGGCGCACCCCGCTGGAGCGCAGCGAGCGGCTGTCCGAGCGGCTCGGCAGCGAGGTCCTCCTCAAGCGGGAGGACCTCCAGCTCTGCCGCTCCTACAAGGTCCGCGGCGCGCACAACCTCATCGCGTCGCTGACCGCCGAGGAGCGGGCGCGCGGGGTCGTGTGCGCCAGCGCGGGCAACCACGGCCAGGGGGTCGCGTGGAGCTGCCGGACACTGGGGATCCGCGGCCGGGTCTTCCTGCCGACGAACACGCCGCGCCAGAAGCGACTGCGGATCGCGGCGCTCGGCGGCGAGTGGATCGAGCTCGTCATCGCGGGCGGGACCTACGACGAGGCCAGCGCCGCCGCGCACGGCGCCAGCGCCGAGACCGGCGCGGTGTACGTCCACCCGTTCGACGACGCCCGCACGATCGCGGGGCAGGGGACCGTGGGCATCGAGCTCGTCGAGCAGGCGCCCGACCTGGGGACGGTCATCGTCCCGGTCGGCGGCGGCGGGCTGATCGCGGGCATCGCCGTCTGGCTGCGCGCGCACGCGCCGGACGTGCGCATCCTCGGGGTGGAACCCGCGGGCGCGCCGAGCATGCGCGCGGCGCTCGAGGACGGGGCGCCCGTCGCGCTGCACCACGTCGACACGTTCGTCGATGGCGCGGCGGTCGGCCGGGTCGGCGACCTCACGTTCCCCATCGTGCGTGACCTCGTCGACGACATCATCGCCGTGCCCGAGGGCGCCATCTGCAGCGAGATGCTCGAGCTGTACCAGGACGAGGGCGTGATCGCCGAGCCCGCCGGCGCGCTGGCCAGCGCGACGCTGCGCGCGCACGCCGACCGGGTCGACGGCGTCGTCGCCTGTCTGGTCTCCGGCGGCAACAACGACGTCAGCCGGTACGCCGAGGTCGTCGAGCGCTCGCTGCTGCACGAGGGGCTGCGCCACTACTTCCTCGTCTCGTTCCCGCAGGAGCCCGGCGCGCTGCGTGGCTTCCTCGACGACGTGCTGAGCGCGGGGGAGGACATCGTCGTCTTCGAGTACGTCAAGAAGAACAACCGCGAGACCGGCCCGGCGCTTGTCGGTCTCGACCTGGAGACACCCGCCGACCTCGAGCCGCTGCTCGACCGCATGGCCTCCAGTCGCCTGGAGATCGAGCGCATCCCACCCGGGTCACCGCTCTTCTCGTTCCTGCTGTAGTTCGCCCGTGCTGTACGAACCGCCCGACGACGCGCTGCTGAGCCCCGCCGAGGTCGCCGCGTGGCTGCACGTCGACGAGCACTGGGTTGCCCGCGCGTGCGCCGAGGACGAACTGCCGGTCATGGGTTTCACGAGCGACGGGCGCCCGGTCGTCTCCGCGTTCGAGGTTCGCGCGTGGCTGCGCCGGCCAGACCCCCGGGCCGACGAGACCTGACCGGCCAGATGATCTAGGTTCGGGGCCATGTCCACATCCGAGAAGCCCCAGGTCGAGATTCCCGCCGGTGAGGCGCCGCCCACCGAGCTGAAGATCGACGACCTCGTCGTCGGCGACGGCGAGCAGGCGACGTCCGGCAACGACGTCGAGGTCCACTACGTCGGCGTGTCCTGGAAGACGGGGCAGCAGTTCGACGCCTCGTGGGACCGCGGCAGCACGTTCAGCTTCCCGCTCGGCGGCCGCCGGGTCATCCAGGGCTGGGACCTCGGGGTCGAGGGCATGAAGGTCGGCGGGCGCCGCCAGCTGACCATCCCGCCGGAGCTGGCCTACGGCGACCGCGGCGCCGGTGGCGCGATCGGCCCGGGCGAGACGCTCGTCTTCGTGGTCGATCTCATCGGTGTGCGGTAGGACTGGACAAGTTCCTACCGCGCGGTAACATTGCGGGCATGGCCACCGTCGCCCTGCCCGCAACCGCGCTCGTCGGCGAGGCTCCGCCCTCGCCGGCCGGTCCCGCCGAGGCCCACGAGCAGATCCGCCGCGCGCCCGCTGTCGCGCTGCCGCGTTACGCCCAGCTGCTGCGCTTCAACCAGCGCCAGATCGAGTTCGTCTTCCGCAACCGGCGGAGGCTGGGCGAGGTCTTCACGATGCGCAGCATCCTGGACGAGCCGTTCACGGTCACCAGCCATCCCGACCACGTCCGGTCGCTGTTCACGGCCAAGCCGGAGCTCGCCCCGTCGCTGACGGCCGAGTCGCCGCTGCGCCCCATCGTCGGCGCGAACTCGGTGCTCACGGCCAACGGCCCGCGTCACCTGCGCCAGCGCAAGCTGCTGCTGCCCTCCTTCCACGGGGACTCGATCGCGCGCTACACGGAGATGATCGAGGCGGCCACCCACCGTGAGATCGACAGGTGGCCCGTGGGGGAGGTCTTCGAGCTCGCTCCGCGCATGCAGAAGATCACGCTCGACGTGATCATGTCGGGGATCTTCGGGGTCGAAGGCAAGCCCGCCCAGGGCACCCCGGAGCGCAAGCTGCGCGACACGATCACGTTCCTCACGAAGGCGTCGACCTCCGTCCTGGCCCAGTTCGGCGAGTTCGTCAACGCCGGGCAGGAGGAGGCGCGCGGCCTGCTGCGCCGCGGGGTCAAGGCGCTGGACGACGCGACCTACCCCATCATCGAGGCGCGCCGGGCGTCCGCGGACCTCGAGACCCGCACCGACATCCTCAGCCTGCTGATGCGCGCGAGGACCGAGGACGGGGAGCTGCTCACCGATCAGGAGCTGCGCGACGAGCTGCTCACCCTCGTCCTCGCCGGGTTCGAGACGACGGCGAACTCGCTGTCCTGGACCTGGGAGCGCCTGCTGCGCACGCCCGCGGCCCACGACATGCTCCGCGACGCGGTGCGCTCGGACGAGCAGGCCGACGAGATCATCGAGGCGACGATCACCGAGGGCATGCGCGCGCGGCCGGTCATCCCGATCATCGGACGGCGCGTCACGGTCCCGTGGCGGCTGGGCGAGTACGTCGTGCCCGCGGGCAGCGCGATCAGTATGAGCATCCTGCTCGTCCATCACCGCGAGGACGTCTACCCCGACCCGTTCGCGTTCCGGCCCGAGCGGTGGCTCGACGCCAAGCCGGGCACGTACACGTGGATCCCGTTCGGCGGCGGCACGCGGCGCTGCCTCGGTGCGGCGCTGGCGATGGCCGAGCAGCGGGTGGTGCTCCGCGCGATGGTCGAGCGGCTGGACCTCGAGGCCGACCGGCCCGAGCCCGAGCACGCCCAGCACCGCAACGTCACGATGATCCCCGCGCGCGGTGCGCGGGCGGTGATTCGCGCGCGCCGCTGACCCGGCGGTACCGGCCGGGACCGAAGGCTGTTGCGCTCCAGTTCGTAACGACGGATACTTGGCCGCATGCTGCTCGGCGGTCGGTATGAGCTGGGACAGCCGATCGGCGCAGGCGCGATGGGGACGGTCCATCGCGCCCGCGACCAGGAGACCGGTGCGGACGTCGCGGTCAAGCGGGTCGCCGACCCCCGGCACGCGCGCCGGCTGGAGATCGAGGCGCGCGTCCTGTCCCGGCTGCGCCACCCCCGGGTGGTCCGCTACCTCGACCACGTCGTCGACGACCGCGGCGTCCACCTCGTCATGGCCCTCGTCGAGGGGGACGACCTCGCCGCGGTGATCCGGCGTGACGGGTCGCCCGGCCTGGGGATGGACGCGTCGCTGCGCCTCACCGCGCAGGCCGGCGAGGCGCTGCACTACATCCACGGCGAGCACACGATCCATCGCGACGTCAAGCCCGAGAACCTCCTGCTCGACGGCGACGGGCTGGTGCTCGTCGACTTCGGGATCGCGCGCGAGGAGTCCGAGGGCACCGGGACCGCGGCCATCGGCTCACCCGGCTTCATGGCCCCAGAGTCCCTGACCGGCAGCGCGACGCCGCGCACCGACGTCTACGGGCTCGCCGCGACGCTCTGGGCGATGCTCCACGGCCGCGCTCCCCGGGTGGGTGAGAAGGCGCGGGTGCCGGGCGGCACGCTGCCGCCGGAGATCGCCGAGGCGCTCGACGACGCGCTGGATCCCGATCCGGCACGCCGGACTGCGGACGTGGCGACCTTCCTGCAGCACCTCGGGTGCCCCCTGGACGGGAGTGCCGGGCGGCCGCTGACGCTGGTGATCGAGACGGAGCGCGGCGCCGCCGAGCCGCTGGCGGCGCTGACGCGCACGAGCGCCGCCGTCCTCGACGCCGCCGCTGTGTCGATCGCGATCGCCGACCGCGGCGACGGCGGCCTGGTCTACCGCGCTGCGTGGGGAGCGGGCGCCGACGACGTGCTCGGGATGCGCCTGCCGCACGGGACCGGGCTGGCGGGCGCGGTGCACGTCGGCGGCCGGGCGCTGCGCGTCCCGGACTGCCGCTGCGATCCGCGGTTCGCCACGGCGGCCGCCGGCCGGACCGGGTACGTCCCGCACACGATGCTCGTCGTGCCGCTGCGGGCCGACGGAGAGACGGTGGGCGTGCTCTCGGCGCTCGATCGTCGCGATGGCGCGCCGTTCGACGCCGACGACGAACGCCGCGCCGAGGCGCTCGCCGAGCTCACCGTCGCCCTACCGGGAGCACTCGCCGCTCCGGCGGCCACCGCGACCGGGACGATGCGCCTGTGAGCGGGTCGCTGCAGCGGGCACTCGGCCCGAACGGCTGGATGCGTACGGCATTTCGCGCGCGGCCGACGCTGGCGAGCGCCCGCGAGCGGGAGGTTGCCGGCCGGATCGGGGGTGGGCTCTTCACCCTCGGCGGGGTGCTGGCCGTCGCGCTTGCGGTCTTCGCCTCGGACTACCCGGCGCTCATGGGCGCGGTGGCGGCGTTCACGCTTGCGCTCGGCGTGCCGATGCTCCTCGTCGTCCCGTGGCGGCGAGTCCCGCCCTGGGTCTTCGTCGCGCTCGCGATCCTCGGGATCGGCATCACGGTCGCGGCGACGCTGCTCACGAACGGCGTCGACTCCCCGTCCCTGCTCATCGGCGCCGTGATCATCACGTTCGCCGGCAGCTTCTTCTCACCGCGGGCGGCGATCGCGGTCATCGCGCTCACCACGCTGGCGACGTTGCTGCCGCTCACGTACGACGGCGACGCGGCGCCGACGAACGTCACGGAACTGCTCCTCGCGGTGCCCGTGCAGATCGGCCTCGGGATCTTCGTCATGGCCGGCGCCGGCCGGGTGCGCGCGCTCGCCGCGTCCCAGCGCAAGCTCGCCCGCGAGCAGGCAGCGCTGCTCGATCTCGCCAAGGACGTCGCGTCGGACCGCGAGAGCGACGACGAGGTGTTCGCCCGTGCCGCCCGTGACGCCGCGCAGCTGCTCGGCGCCGACGGGGGTGCGCTCTTCCGCTTCGTCGGCACCGACGAAGCCGTCCTGGTCGCGGAATGGACCGACGGGCTGCCCGGGCTGCCGGTGGGCACCGTGGTCCCCGGTGGAGCCGGAACCCCGGCGGGGGACGTGCGCCGTACGGGGCGCAACCTCCACCTGCGCGTGAAGGACATCCGCGACGACGAGGTCGCCGCCAAGCTCGAGTTCAGCGAGATGGTGATGGCGCCCGTCCGGGCCGGCGGCCGCCAGTGGGGACTGATCAGCGTCGCGGTGGGGCACGGACGCACGCTGGGCGAGGACGCCGTCGAGAAGGTCGCGGCGTTCGCGGACCTCATCAGCACGGCGGTCGTCAACCGCGAGACGCGCCAGCAGCTCGTCGACCAGGCGACCCGCGACCCGCTGACCGGGCTCTTCAACCACCGCGCGTTCCACGAACGGCTGCGCACCGAGATGGGGCGTGCTCAGCGGTACGGACGCGAACTGGCGCTCGTCGTCCTTGATGTCGACCACTTCAAGTCGATCAACGACGCGGCCGGCCACGACATCGGCGACCGCG